>JAVHVY010000037.1:0-5119 GCA_032160305.1 Actinoplanes sp. | reverse complement strand
CGGACCGCGTCGAGGGCGTCCTGGACACCATGCGCCACGTCCTGATGGCCCGAGCCGGCCGCGTGGTCCTCATCTCCGCACCCCCGGAAACAGCCCGAGTAGTAGAGATGGCCGACCCGCACGACCTTTTCTAGCCCGATCGCCCGGGTTGCGATCGCCCGGGGTTGCGATCGCCCGGGGTTGCGATCGCTCAGGGTTGCGATCGCCCGGGATTCCGATCGCCCGGGATTCCGGTCGCCAGGGAATCAGTGGTAGGCGTGTTCGCGGGTCGCGAGGGCGGTGGTCGCTTTGTGGCGGCCGAATGCGGCCAGGGTGCCGACCGCGTAGGTCAGGTAGGCGAATTGGCCCATCTGGTTGACGCCGGTGAGCGCCAGCTGCCGGGCCGAGAGGCGACGGGGGAGCAGGGGCGCGCCGGCGCCGAGGGTGACCGGGGCGATGCCCAGGATGATCTCGTCGAGCAGGCCCTGATCGGCGAACTCGCCGACCAGGTCGCCGCCACCGGCCAGCCAGACGTTGCGGCCCTGGGCGGCCACCAGCATCGCCTCGTGAACGCGGCGAACGTCACCGCTGACCATGAAGATGTTCGCCGCCGGGACCAGGGGCAGCTCGCGGTGGGTGAAGACCCAGCAGGGCACGTCGCCGTACATCTCGTGCCAGTTCTCCGGCTCGTCCAGCACGTTGTCGTTCTTCAGCACCCACTCGTAGGTGGTCGCGCCCATGGCGAAGGCGCCGATGCCGGCGAAGAAGACGCCGAACGGGTTGTCCGTGCCCTCGTCGACCTCGAAGAGCCAGTCGAGCGAATTGTCCGTATCGGCGATGAAGCCGTCGACGCTGGCCGCCGTGTAGTACTGAGTCTTCGCCACGTCGATCACGATGCCATGTCGTCGTCGACTGATGCGGCGAAATCGGACCTTACGGCGTCGGTGGACCGACCGCGTACGTCAGCTGGGCGAATTGGCCGTTTTTCTGGAGGCTGGTGAGTGACAGGCGGGACGCGGGCAGGCGGCGGGGGAGCAGCGGGGCGCCCGCGCCGAGGGTGACCGGGGCGACCCCGAGGATGAGCTCGTCGAGCAGGCCCGCGTCCGCGAACGCGCCCACCAGCTCGCCCCCGCCGACCAGCCAGACGTTCGTGCCGGCGGCCGCCGCCACCATCGCCTCGTGAACGGGGCGCACGTCGTCGCGTACGAAAGTCAGGTTTGCTCCGGGGATGGGGGGCAGCTCACGGTGGGTGAAGATCCAAGCGGGGGTGTCGCCGTAGTAGTCCGCCCAGGTCAACGGGTGGTCGAGCAGGTTGTCGTGCTCCAGCACCCACTCGTAGGTGGTCGCGCCCATCGCGAAGGCGCCGACATCGGCGAAGAACTCGGCGAACGGACTGCCGTCCTCGCCCACCGCGAAGAGCCAGTCAAGGGAGTTATCGGAATCCGCGATGTAGCCGTCGATGGTGGTCGCGGTGTAGTACTGGGTTTTCGTCATGCCGAAACCCTGCCACGAACCTCTGACAGGAATTCAGGCTGACGGAATTCAGGCGTCGTTGCGCAGGACCAGGATCGCGATGTCGTCGCGTGGCTCCTCGACCGAGAAGTTGATCGTCGTCGAGCGCAGCCGGGCCGCGATCACATCGGCCGGGTAGCCGGCCAGCGGCGCCGCCGCGTCGCGCAGCCGAGCGGTGCCGAAGAGCTCGCGGCCACGCCGGCGTTCTGTCACACCGTCGGTGTAGAAAATCAGCGAGTCGCCGCGGTGCAGCGTCACCCCGGCGTCGGGGGAGGAGATCGTCTCGAGGAGGCCCAGCGCGGTGCCGCCCTCGCCGACAAAGGAGGTTCTGCCGTCCGCACGCACCAGCACCGCCCGATCGTGGCCGGCCAGATGCAGCCGGACCAGCAGATCCTGCTCCGGCGTCCGGTCCACCGAGGCCATCGCCAGAGTGCAGTAACGGCCACCGCCGCGCTGCACCAGCGTCCGGTTGACCCGGCTGAGGATCTCGGTCATCGGCTTGCCGTCGTCGACCAGGATCCGGATCACGTCGCGCACCAGCCCGGTCACCGTCGCCGCCTGGACGCCCTTGCCGCTCACGTCCCCGACCACGACGATCCAGCGGTCCTCCCCGGCCGGTACGACGTCGTAGAAGTCGCCGCCCACCTCCGAGCCGGTCGGGACGTATTCGGCGGCGAAACCGATGCCGTCCACCCGGGGCAGGGCCGGTGGCAGCAGCGAGGCCTGCAGCGTGCGGGCGACCTTGTGGCGTTCGTCGTGGATCCGGGCATTGTCGATGGCCAGCGCGGCCCGGCGGGCGACGTCCTCGAGCACGGCGACCTCGTCCGCGTCGTGGCGGTGGGTGAGGTGGCGGCCGACGGCCAGGGTGCCGAGCCGCTGCCCCCGGGCGACCAGGGGTACCGCGAAACCTTCGGAGGACCCGAGCATGACCTGCGCGCCGAGCCGGGAGGCCTCTTCGAGCCGCGCCAGGACCGACTCGGTGCCGGTTTCGGCGAGCCTGCCGTGCAGCGCCGCCAGCGCGGTTTCGTCGGCGTGCGTGGCGGCAGCCAGTTGCAGCCGGCCCCAGGCGTCGGTGGTGTGCACCGCGCACCACTGGCCCAGCCGGGGCACCACCAGCTGCGGGATCAGCGCCATGGTCAGGTTGACGTCGAGCGACTGGGCGAGCAGTTCACTGGCCTCGGCCAGGAAGGTCAGCCAGGTCCGCCGGCGCAGGTCGGTGCGGCGCAGCCGATCGTTCTCCAGGTGCAGGGCGAAGCGTTCGGCGACGATCGTGGCGAGCGGCTGGGCGTAACCCATGGGTGAGGCGTCCAGTTCCAGCTCGCCCGAGTACGGCCGCTGCAGGGCCAGCGCCACCCGGATGGTGGCCGCGTCGGCGCGGGGCGCGCGGCCGAAGCGGGCCAGTTGCCGCCGCCCGCCGCCGTCGCCGCGGTCGAGGCGCACCACGCCGCCGGCCGCGCCGGTGAGCCGGGCCAGCCGGGAGAGCAGTTCGGTGGCGAAATCGGCCATGCCTTCGTCGGTGTACCGATCGGGGTCGATCTGCAGCAGTGTGGTCAGCGCGCCCATGCTCGGTGCGTTACGGTCCTCCACCAGCAGCGCCGAGGCCGGACCGGTCTTGCTCTCCAGCCGAAACCAGACGCCTTTGCCGGTGCCCTGGTGTACGGTGCCCCAGCGGCTCGCGAAGTGGTCGACCAGCAGCAGGCCGCGTCCGCGTTCGGCGACCTCGCCGATGTCCACTGTGTCGTTCTTCCGGCCGACGGCGAGCTGTTCGACCGGGCCGGGCGCGAAATCGGTGACGGTGACGGTCAGCCCGTCGAGGTCGGCCGACACCTCGATGTCCAGTTCCGTGCCGGCGTGCACGACCGCGTTGGTGGAAAGCTCTGTCGTCAGCAGCAGTGCCTCGTTGAGCAGGGTGTCGAGGCTCGCCTCTTCCAGCACCGCGCGCACCAGGGCCCGAGCGGCGGCGGGGGTGCGCCGATCGTTGGGCAGGCGGACGCGGCGCACGAGTGCACCCTCGGCAGGGGTCACGAATCGTCCGGCCTCCACTGACACGCCTGCATCTTCCCCCTGCACCGGGGTCAAGACAAAGCGCGTGAGGGTTCCGGCCGGTGTGCGGCGGGTCGCCTCGCCTCGCGTTGACCGGGCAGGGCGAGGGATGATGGGGTGCTCCCGGACGCCTTTACAGCGAGTGAGGACAGGATGACAGCGGCGAAGGAACTCGCGGTCGGCGGACCCGACGAGACCGCCATGCTCGGTGAGCTCGCCGAGGCACTCCGGCGCGTCCGGCGCGGCGATCTGAAGGTGCGGCTGCCCCGGCGGGCCGGGCTGCCCGGCGAGGTCGCGGAGGCGTTCAACGAGGTCGTCTCGCTTCAGGAGCGGCAGAATCTGGACGTCCGGCGGATCGGCCGGATCGTCGGCCGGGAGGGCCGGCTCACGGAGCGGCTCGACGAGGAGGGCCTGGACGGCGCCTGGGCGGACAGTGTCCGCTCGGTCAACTCGCTGATCGACGATCTGGGCCGACCGACCACCGAGGTGTCCCGGGTCATCGTCGCGGTGGCCGACGGCGACCTGTCCCAGCACATGGCCCTGGAGATGGACGGGCGCCCGCTGCGCGGTGAGTTCCTCCGGATCGGCCGCACGGTGAACACGATGGTGGATCAGTTGTCCTCGTTCGCCGACGAGGTGACCCGGGTGGCCCGCGAGGTGGGCACCGCGGGCGAGCTGGGCGGCCAGGCGGACGTCCGGGGCGTGGCCGGCACCTGGAAGGACCTGACCGACTCGGTCAACACGATGGCGTCCAATCTGACCCACCAGGTCCGCTCGATCTCCCAGGTCGCGACGGCGATGGCCCGCGGCGACCTGTCGCAGAAGATCACGGTCTCGGCCCGCGGCGAGGTCGCCGAGCTGGCCGACACGATGAACAGCCTCACCGACACGCTGCGGCTCTTCGCCGAGCAGGTGACCCGGGTGGCCCGCGAGGTGGGCACCGAGGGCAAGCTGGGCGGCCAGGCCGACGTGCCGAACGTGGCCGGCACCTGGAAGGACCTGACCGACTCGGTCAACTCGATGGCCTCCAACCTGACCAGCCAGGTCCGCAACATCGCCCAGGTCTCCACGGCGGTGGCCAAGGGCGACCTGTCGCAGAAGATCACCGTCACCGCGCAGGGCGAGATCCTGGAGCTGAAGGACACCGTGAACACGATGGTGGATCAGTTGTCCTCGTTCGCCGACGAGGTGACCCGGGTGGCCCGCGAGGTCGGCACCGAGGGCCGGCTCGGCGGCCAGGCGCAGGTCCGCGGCGTCTCCGGCACCTGGCGCGGTCTCACCGAGAATGTGAACCAGCTCGCGGCCAACCTGACCGCCCAGGTCCGCAACATCTCCCAGGTCTCCACGGCCGTCGCGAAAGGGGACCTGTCGCAGAAGATCACGGTCGACGCGCAGGGCGAGATCCTCGAGCTGAAGAACACCGTCAACACGATGGTCGACCAGCTCTCCAGCTTCGCAGACGAGGTCACCCGCGTCGCCCGCGAGGTCGGCACCGAAGGAAAACTCGGCGGCCAGGCCCAGGTCAAGGACGTCGCCGGCACCTGGCGCGACCTCACCGAGAACGTCAACCAGCTCGCCTCCACAC
>JAVHVY010000033.1:0-8911 GCA_032160305.1 Actinoplanes sp. | reverse complement strand
AGTGGCAAGGAGCTCCCCTCCTCGCCTTTGTTGTTTCGGGCCTTTGTCGTTTCGGGCCGCGTCGCTGCGGCGCCTTTGTTGTTTCGGGCCGCGTCGCTGCGGCGGCAGACCCCCGTTCCGTGCTTGCGGTGCTGCGTGGCGTCCCCGAGCAGAAGTGACACCGGTCAGAGCGTGACCGGGCCGGGATCGGCGGGACGGCGGGCCGCGAAGACGTCCCGCAGGTCACCGGCGTGCGGCTTGAGCTGGATGCTGTTGCACTCACTCCGATAGGTGAGGCCCTCGATCATGACGATGTCCTGCTCCACCGCACCGACATCCACCACGACGTCGGCGTCCGGAGGAAGGTTCGCCAACTGCGCCAGGAGCTCGTCTCGGATCATTGTTGCCTCCAGGGGATGGGCCGCTTCCCTCTAGAATCGCACATTCGATTAGCGTCATCAATCGAGTCTTTCGGTTGGAAGATTCTTGTGAAGCGTCGACGATGGACGGCAGACTGGCGTCATGACGAACCCGACTGTTCCCCGCCGCCGACTCGGCCAGGAGCTAATTCGGCTGCGGAAGGCCAGCGGCCTGCTAGGTGACCAGGTCGCGGCCACGATGGAGTGGTCGTCGACGAGCAAGCTCTACAAGATCGAAAAAGGTCGGCAAGGCATCCAGCCGAAAGAGTTGCGGGAGCTGCTGGGCTACTACGGCATCACCGACCGCGGCACCGTCGACGAGTTGGTCACCCTGGCCCGCCAAAGCAAACAACGCGCCTGGTGGACGCCCTACGCAAGCGCTGTGCACGACTCCTACTCGACCTACGTAGGCCTGGAAAGCGCGGCGGCTGAGCTGCGGGTCTACGAGCCGACCACCGTCGTGGGCCTGCTGCAGACCGAGGCCTACGCCCGCGCGTTGTTCGAGGTGGACTCGCGGCCGCCGCTGGAGCTCCCGTCCTCGGGTCTGGTCGACCGAAAGGTCCGGATGCGCCTTGAGCGGCAGGCCCTGCTGACCGGGGAGGATCCGCTGCGGCTGTGGGTGATCCTCGACGAGGCGGCACTTCGCCGTCGCGTAGGAGACGATGCGGTAATGACCGCACAATACGAGCGGCTGCTTCTGGCGGCGCGGCTACCGTCGGTCGAGCTGCAGATTCTGCCGATGCACGACATCGAGAATCCGGTCCTTCCGACGAATTTCACCATCATCGAGTTTCCCGAGCCGGAGGATCCTGATGTTGTGTATGTCGAGCTGCTTACCGGCGGGATCTTCGTTGAGGGCGCCGACGTGCGGCGGTATAACGTCACCTACAACCACCTGCGGGCTGCCGCCCTCAGCCCGAGCAAGTCAGTCCAGTTGCTCAAGGCGATCGCTGCGGGACGAGGGTGAGGTAGCCGATCCGGAGGACTGACCTGTGCTCGATCACACGTGGCGCAAAGCCCATCGCAGCAGCCAAGAGGGCGCCTGCGTCGAGGTGCGGGCGGTTGACGGGGCGGTCGAGGTGCGGGACAGCAAGGACCGGTCGGGGACGGTTCTGGCCTTCGGCACGGCCGAGTGGACGGCCTTCCTGGCCGGGGCCCGGCGCGGCGACTTCGACCGGTAGCCAGGGCTGCTCGATCACCCCGGCCATGGTGTCGTCGGGAGCGAGTCTCGCATCTGGTGCATCGGGCCGGAAACGCTCGACCAACTCGGGTGGTGTGCGGTTGCGTTCCAACAGGCAGGCGATCCAGTCCGGCGGGAGGCCGAAACCCGGACGGTAACCGAACGCCGGATGGCCTCGTGCCCGGCGTGAACTATGCCGCCGGTCCGCCCGGCCCTTCGAGCAACCGCACGATCTGGGCCAACCCGGCCTTGATCTCCGCCGCGTCCGCTTTGTGCTCGCCGTAGTGAGCCACCTGCGTCTCCCGCAACGCGTTCAACATCCGGGTATGGGCGCGCAACTCGGAGCGGTACTCCGCGACGTCCCGGTCCGCACCGGCCGCGAGCGCCCGAGCAGCGGCGGCCTCGGCCCGCAGTACCGGCAGTTCGCTCGCCAACGCGGCCTCTACTGCGGCGAGGCGCTGTTCCAGGTCGTCGAGACTGCTCACGCCCGCGACTGTAGCGGATTTCACACACGGCCCGAGGCGGGGCATTCGGCGCTCTTGGCGGCCGGTTTGGCGGTTGTCGGCTCCGTCACGTTGCATAACACGCTTGTATAAGTCGGTGATATAAGTTCTCTGTGCATCCGACGACTGACCTCCGGACCGACGACGCGCTCATCGCGTCCGGGTTCGAGCGGCTCTACGAGGGTCTCCGCCGGCTCACCCCGCGCGAGGGGCTGTCCTTGACCGCCGCCTCCACGCTGCGCCGGCTGGCCCGTTCCGGTCCCCAGCGGCTCTGCGACCTCTACGCTCCCGAGGGCATCACCCAGCCCGCGATGACCCAGCTGGTCACCCGGCTGGAGCGGGAGGGTCTCGCGCAGCGGGGCAGCGACCCGGCCGACGGACGGGTCGTCACCGTCACCATCACCGAGGCCGGCCGGGCGGTCGTCGAGCGTCGCCGTCGGGGCAACGCCGACGCGCTGGCTGAGCGTCTCGACCGGCTGCCGGCCGAGGACCGGGCGGCCATCCTCGCAGCCCTGCCAGCCATGGAGCGGCTCGGCGACCTGATCGCCGAGACGTCCTGAAGGCGTCGGCCCGAACGCAAGTCAAGCCAGGCCGCGCCCGGCCTTGAAGGGGGTTTTGCGTGCTATCCGTGGATCATCCGCGCTACAAATGGATCGCGCTGTCGAACACCACGCTCGGCACCCTGCTGGCCACCGTCAACGCGTCCATCGTGTTGATCTCGTTGCCCGCGATCTTCAAGGGCATCGACCTCAAGCCGCTTGAGCCGGGCAACGTCAGCTATCTGCTCTGGATGCTGATGGGCTACATGCTGGTCACGGCCGTGCTGGTGGTGACGCTGGGCCGGCTCGGCGACATGTTCGGCCGGGTCAAGATCTACAACGCCGGGTTCGCCATCTTCACCGTCACCTCGGTGATCCTGTCGCTCGACCCGTTCACCGGCGGGGGTGGCGCGATCTGGCTGATCGGCTGGCGGGTGGTGCAGGCGGTCGGCGGCGCGATGCTGATGGCCAACTCGGCCGCGATCATCACCGACGCCTTCCCGGCCAAGCAGCGCGGCATGGCGCTCGGCGTGAACATCGTCTCCGCGCTGGCCGGCTCGTTCATGGGCCTGGTCCTCGGCGGCGCGCTCGCCGAGTGGGACTGGCGCTCGATCTTCTGGGTCAACATCCCGCTCGGGCTGCTCGGCACGGTGTGGGCGTACCGGTCGCTGCACGATACCGGCGTCCGGCGCAAGGCCACGATCGACTGGTGGGGCAACGCGACCTTCGCCGTCGGCCTCACGGCGGTGCTCGCCGCCATCACGTACGGAATCCAGCCCTATGGTGGTCACACGATGGGCTGGACCAGCCCGTGGGTGCTGACCGGGCTGATCGGCGGCGTGCTGGTCCTGGTCGCCTTCGGCATCATCGAGTCGAAGGTCGCCGAGCCGATGTTCCCGCTCGGACTGTTCAAGAACATCGCCTTCACCAGCGGCAACGCCGCCAACCTGCTGGCCAGCGTGGCCCGTGGCGGCCTGCAGTTCATGCTGATCATCTGGCTGCAGGGCATCTGGCTCCCGCTGCACGGCTACTCCTACGAGTCGACACCGCTGTGGGCCGGCATCTACCTGGTCCCGATGACGATCGGCTTCCTGGTCGCCGGCCCCGTCTCCGGCTACCTCTCGGACAGGTTCGGGCCCCGGCTCTTCGCGGCCAGCGGCCTGCTGATCATGGCGGCGTCGTTCCTCGGGATGCTGTTGCTGCCGGGCGACTTCAACTACACGATCTTCGCCGTGCTGATCTTCGTCAACGGACTGGGCGGCGGCCTCTTCGCGGCGCCGAACACGTCCCTGGTGATGTCCAGCGTCCCGGCGAACATGCGCGGGGCGGCCTCCGGCATGCGGGCCACCTTCCAGAATGCCGGCCAGGTGCTCTCGATCGGTGTCTTCTTCTCGCTGATGGTCGCCGGCCTGGCCAACTCGCTGCCGACGACGCTGAGCTCCGGCCTGACCGCGCAAGGCGTCCCGGCGGCCACCGCCGACAGCATCGCCCAGCTGCCGCCGGTCGGCACCCTGTTCGCGGCGTTCCTCGGCTACAACCCGATCGGCGAGCTGCTCGGCCCGCAGGTGCTGAGCCGGCTCCCGGCGCAGAACGCGGCCAACCTGACCGGCCTGGAGTTCTTCCCCCGGCTGATCTCGGGCCCGTTCCACGACGGCCTGGTGATCGTCTTCTGGCTGGCCATCGCGATGGCCGCGGTCGGTGCGCTGGCGTCGCTGCTCCGCGGCCGCAGGCCCCCGGTCGCCCCGGCCGGCACGGCGGAGGGCGAGTTCGTCGCGCACGAGGCCGAGATCACCGCCGAACTGGTGGAATCCCAGCCGTTCGCCCCGGCAAGGTGCGTCCCCGAGCCGTTGTCGGCCGACGACGCCGAGCCGGACTCGGTGCGAACAGCCTGAGGGGAGCGGGTCTACTTCCGGTCAGGGGGTTGTCGCGGCGTCGAGGAGGGCGGCGGCGATGGTGCGGGCGGTCGCGGCCGGGCCCGGGGTACGGTCCATCCGGGCCCCGACCGAGGTGCCGTCGTAGAGAAGCACCAGTTGGGCGGCCAGTGCGGCCGGGTCGTGGGCGCCGGCCCGCTCGGCCAGGGTGGTGAACAGCTCGCGGGTCCAGGCGCGGTTGGTATCGCAGACTTCGGCCACCGGGCCGGTGCCGGTCGGGGACTCGGCGCTGGCGTTGTAGAAGGCGCAACCGCGGAAGTTCGCCGCCTTGGCCTGCTCGCCGAGCGAGTCGAAGACGCCGAGCAGCCGGTCGCGCGGGTCGTCATAGCTGTCGAGTGCGGTCAGCAGCCGGGCCCGGCGAGCCTCGTGTCGGCCTTCCAGATACGCCCGGACCAGCTCATCCTTGCTGCCGAAGGTGCTGTAGAGCGACGCCTTGGCCACGCCGGCGCGTTCGATGATGCGGTCGATCCCCACGGTGTGCACCCCCTCGGCGTAGAACAGCTCGTCGGCGGCGGTCAGCAGCCGCTCTCGCGCGGTCGGTCGTCGGGGCCCGGTGGCGTCTGCACGGAGTGCGGGTGTGGGCGGGCGACGTGATGCGGCGGACATGCGTTTGACGGTAGCAGACAGACCTGTCTAGTGTCGGAGCCTGCGGACAGACAGGTCTGTCTGCTGATCCCCGAGTGGAGTCCCGTGCTGACCGAAACCAAGACTGTCGAGCGTCCGGCCTCCCACCCGCGGCGGTTGTCGCGCCCGGTCGCCTTCGCCGCCATCGCCGCGATCTTCGTGACCTTCTCGGCGGCGGCCGCCGCGCCGTCCCCGCTCTACGTCGTCTACCAGCAGGAGTGGGGCTTCTCGGCGAGCACGCTGACGGTGATCTTCGCCGTCTACGTGGCCGGGCTGATCGCCGCGCTGCTCGTGCTCGGCGCGCTCTCCGACCACATCGGCCGGCGTCCGGTGCTGGCCGCCGCGATCGTGCTCGAAGCCGTCGCGCTTGTTCTCTTCCTCACCGCCGGTGACGTCGGCGTGCTGCTGGCCGCCCGGGTCGTGCAGGGCATCGCCACCGGCGCCGCGATGACCACGCTCGGCGCCACGCTGGTCGATCTCAACCCGCCGCACGCGCCGGGCCGGGCCGGCCTGATCAACGGCATCGCGCCGATCGCGGGCCTGGCGGTGGGCGCGCTCGGCTGCGGCGCGCTCGTCCAGTTCGGCCCCAGCCCCACCCATTTCGTGTACGCGGTCCTGCTCCTGGGCATGATCATCGCCGCCGTCGTGGTCGCCGCCATGCCGGAGACGTCGATTCGGCGTCCCGGCGGCGCCGCCTCGCTCAAGCCTCGGCTCGGCATCCCGCCTCGGTTGCGCGCCGACGTGTTGGCACTGACCCCGATCATCGTGGCGAGTTGGGCGCTCGGCGGCCTCTACCTGTCGCTCGGCCCGTCCGTCGCGGCCGGTGTCTTCGGTCTGAGCAGCCACCTGATCGGCGGTTTCGTCGTGACGCTGCTGTGCGGCACCGGTGCGGTCACCTCGTATCTGCTGCGCAGGCGACCGACTGGTCAGGTCCTCGTGCTGGCCGCCGTCATGCTCACGGCCGGGGCGACGATCAGCATCGCCGGGGTCGAAGTGGCCAGTGGGGTGGAACTGGCCGGTGGGGTCGAATTGGCCGGTGTCGCCCTGGCGGCGGCCGGCACGGTGGTCTCCGGGATCGGCTTCGGGGCGTCGGCGCTGGCGTCGTTCGGCACGCTGGCGGTGCTGGCGGCTCCGCATGAGCGCGGCGAGTTGTTCGCGTTCGCGCTGACCATCGCGTACGTCGCGTTCTCGTTGCCCGCGGTCGTCGCCGGCCTGGCCGCCGGGTCTGTCGGCCTGCACACGACGGCGTTGGTCTATGGCCTGCTGGTGGCCGTGCTCGCCGCCGCCGCCCTGGTGGCCCAGCGACCGCGGGTCCAGCGGGGGTAACCCTTTTAACACCTTTCGTGGTCTGCGGCGTGGGTTGTTTCGGAACGTTGCCGGTTTCCCGGAGCATATGGAGCGATTCCCCCATGAAAGGTATGTAATGCGACGACTTCTTGCGGTCGCCGGCCTTCTCGGGCTGGTGGCCGGAGGGCTGACCGCGTCCACGGGCGCGCAAGCCCAGCAGACCCGCGGCACTGCCGTCCTCGCCTCGATCTCCTGGGGCACCTGTGCAGACGCCACCCTGGCTGCCAGGGGTGCGAAGTGCGGCTTCGTGACCGTCCCGCTGGACTATGCCAAACCCGGCGCCGGCACGGTCCGGCTCGCCGTCTCCCGCGTCCGGCACACCGTGCCGGACCCGCAGTACCAGGGCGTGATGCTGGTCAATCCGGGCGGTCCGGGCGGTTCGGGACTGGCGCTCGCCACGATCGGCGCGCTGGTGCCCGGGCAGGTCGGCGCGAGCTACGACTGGATCGGCTTCGACCCGCGCGGGGTCGGGGCGAGCACGCCCACCCTGAGCTGCGACGGCGACTACTTCGACTATCACCGGCCCGCCTACGTGCCGACCACGGCGGCGATCGAGAAGGCCTGGCAGGCGAAAGCGGCGGGCTACGCCCACGCGTGCGCCCAGGCCGGCGGCCCGCTGCTCGACCACCTCAAGACCGCCGATTCGGCCCGCGACCTGGACCGGATCCGCGCCGCGCTGGGCCAGCGGCAGATCAACTACTACGGCTTCTCGTACGGGACCTATCTCGGCCAGGTCTACGCCACGCTGTTTCCGCAGCGCGTACGCCGGATGGTGCTCGACGGCAATGTGGACCCGCGCGGAGTCTGGTACTCCGCCAACCTGACCCAGGATCTCGCGTTCGAGCGGAACATGCGGATCTACTTCGGCTGGCTCGCGAAGTACGACTCGGTCTATCACCTCGGCAAGACGGCCGGGACGGTGCAGAAACTGTTCTACGCCACCCAGGCGGCGCTGATCCGTAAACCGGCCGGCGGGCAGATCGGCGGCAGCGAGCTGACCGACGTCTTCCTGCAGGCCGGGTACTTCGTCTTCAGCTGGGAGGACGTCGCCGCCGCGTTCGCCGCGTGGATCCAGCACCGCGACGCCACCAGGCTTAAGGCCCTCTACGACAAGGGCCAGCAGCAAGGACCCGGCGCCGACAACAGCTACGCGATCTACCTGGGCGTCCAGTGCACCGACGCGAAGTGGCCGGCGGCCTGGCGCACCTGGCAGGCCGACAACTGGCAGGTGCACAGCCGGGCGCCGTTCGAGACCTGGGGCAACGCCTGGTACAACGCGCCCTGCCGGAGCTGGGCCGGCCGCCCCGGCACCCCGGTACGGGTGAACGGAACCCAGGCGCCGCCGATCCTGCTGGTCAGCGAGACCAGGGACGCGGCCACCCCGTACGCGGGCAGCCTGCAGGTCCGTCGGCTCTTCCCCCGCTCGGCGCTGGTCGAAGGGGTCGGCGGCACCACCCACGCGGGCTCGCTCTTCGGGGACACCTGCGTCGACGGCACGATCGCGAGCTACCTCGGCTCCGGCGCGATGCCCCGGCGGGTACGCGCGGACCGCTCCGACAAGCAGTGCACGCCGATAGCTCAGCCGGACCCGACCCGGGCCGCCAAGGCCACCGAGCGTGCGGCCGTCGTCAGCCGGCTCGACCTGCAGCGGTTGATCGGGCGGTAGCCGCGTCCGCGGACTCCGGGATCAGTTCGAGCGGCTGGTCCCGGAGGTGAGCACCACCGCTACCGTCTCGACCCCGTCGTGAGTCACGACACCCAGCCTAGGCAGACCGCCCAGGTCACCGGATAAGCTGATCTCGCGAAGGGGAGTAGTCCTCAACTGCGTGGTCGACATACTGAGTCTCCTCGGAGCCTCCGGCCCCGCGGCCTGCCATCTGAGGCGGACGAGACCTTCGACTCTGGCTGTGCGCATCTGACGGCCGGGTCGAGGGCGTCCTGTGCCTGGTCCCGGTCCTGATAAACCGGGAGACCACTGGTGGACGGATTCCTCGCCGCGACGGCGCTCAGCTTCGCGGTCATCTTCGTCGCCGAGCTGGGGGACAAGTCCCAGCTGATGGCGCTGACCTTCGCCACCCGCTTCAAACCCTGGCCGGTGCTGATCGCGATCACCGTGGCCACCGCGCTCGTGCACCTGGCCTCGGTCGGCATCGGCTACGGCCTGGGCACGGCGCTGCCGACCGACTGGATCGCCCTGGTCGCCGGCATCGCGTTCCTGGTCTTCGGCGCCTGGACGGTGCGCGGGGACAAGCTGACCGACGGGGAGAAGAGCAAGGCCGAGATGGCCACCGGCTCGGCGATCATCGCGGTCGGCACCGCCTTCTTCCTGGCCGAGCTGGGTGACAAGACGATGCTGGCCACGATCACGCTGGCCACCCAGCACGGCTGG
>JAVHVY010000027.1:0-3822 GCA_032160305.1 Actinoplanes sp. | reverse complement strand
TCACGAAAGGCAGGGTCCATATGAATGTCCTGAGCGCCGACGGTGGCGAGCTGAGCTCCGTACCGCGGTTGTCCGTAGTTGTCCCGGTGTTCAACGAGGAGGACGTGCTGCCGCTGTTCGCGCAACGTGTGCGTCCCGTGCTCGACGACCTCGGTGTTTCGTCCGATGAGGCTCTCTGCTGAACCTGTGGCGAGCTAAAGGCCGGTCAGCAATGGCTGCGCTAATCGGACGATCTACACGCATCGCGCGCCACCGTTCTCGGGCGTGCGAACACGGGACAAACGTCCATAGGCAAACATCGCCGGTCGAGTCCGGCGACCTAAGCATGCGCCGGGTCAGAGCGCTCGATCGACCGTGCGGGCCGCCGATGCGGCCCATCGTTGTGAACGGGGAGAACAGATGTCGACAAGCACAGCTTCCGCGCCGACCGGGACGCGGATCCGTGCTCGAACCGATGCGCGGCTGCCATCGCTGACCGGCCTGCGCTGGATCGCCGCGTTGATGGTCTGGGGCTTCCACCTCCGCACGGTCGACCCGACGTCGAATGACACGGTTTCGGCGGTCTTCCAGCCGTTCACCCACGGCGCGCTGGGGGTGAGCTTCTTCTTCGTACTCAGCGGTTTTGTGCTGGTGTGGAGCGCGCGGCCCGGCGACACCGCGGGGAGATTCCTCCGGCGCCGGTTCGCCAAGATCTACCCGAACCACGCGGTCGCCCTCGTGTTCGCCGTCGTGCTCGTGGCTCTGACCACCGGTGGGCTGAGCGCCAAGACGATTCTGTCAAATGCTCTGCTGATCAATAGCTGGCTTCTGCGGCCCGGCTGGCCCAACGCGATCAACGCGGTGTCCTGGACGCTGTGCTGCGAGGCGTTCTTCTACGTCTCGCTGCCGTTCCTGCTGCCCCGGCTGCGTCGGCTCACCACGGAACGGCTGTACATCGGCCTGGCCCTGGTGCCGCTCGGCGCGCTGCTGGTCGGCACGGTGATCCGCACGTTGGTGCCGCATCCGCACGTGGACAACATCGGCTTCTTTCCGCCGATGCGCTACCACGAGTTCCTGGTCGGGGTGATCGTCGGCGAGCTGATGGTGCGCAACCGGTGGGCCGGCCCCCGCCTGTGGCCGAGTCTCGGTCTCGTGGTGATCGCGTACGTCGCGCATTTCTTCCAGGACATGAGCGTCGTCATCCCGCTGGCCTTCGCATCGCTGATCGCGTCCGCCGCATCGGCCGACCTGAGCGGCGCCTGGTCGCCGTGGCGCTGGCGCCCGCTGGTTCTGCTGGGGGAGGCGTCGTACGCCTTCTATCTGGTCCATCACCTGGTCATGGTCACCGCCGTACGGGTGGGTGAGTGGCTGGATCCTGGCCGCCGCTTCTGGTTCGGAGCGCAGCCCGTCCTCGGCGGCGCGGGTCTGTACGTCGTGGGCACGTTGGCGGTGGCCATCGTGCTGGCCTTCGCCATGTACTACGGGGTGGAACGGCCCATGATGAAAGGGCTTCGCCCAAAACCGCGGCGTCCTGCCCTGGGCGCAGAGCTGGATAGTGAGAAAGCCCTGCCTCAAGCGGTCGTGGTCGGCCCGTGACCGTGCTGCGCCACTCAGCTACATAGTCAGCACACGCCGCGGCCGCTGGCCACCGCCGTGACGATTCCGCTTGCCTCCGGCCCCCGTACCCTGGGATCCATGACGTCGCCCGACACGGATAAGCCGTTTGACAGCTGGTGAGTTTCTTGCCGGCAACTGGTGCCGTTATAGCGCAACGCCACACGGGCCCGCAGCGTGCGTCGACACGTCCCCCGGCGAGCGTGTCGCGGACCAGGTGTCCCGGGATTGTCTTGCCCCAACGTTGGTCACGGCGATGTTCTGGGAGGGTGTTGGCGATCGCCGAGTCGGAGTCCCGGCGCGGCTGCCAGTCGGTGACGATGTCACCGCGATCGTCGAGTGGCCTTCGCGGTGGCCACACCTGCGCGGCCGCCACGTCGTCAAGGTTCAAGCCGCCGTGGCTGGCCACCAGCGTTCATTCGGCGTAGAGAGGGTCTTACTAACGAACGTGCGACCAGGGATCAAAAGTTGATCTTTACCACTGTGTAGCCGACAGCGTGCGGGCATACTGTCGAAATCCGAGGTCGTCTGCACGTATGACCGGACTCCTCTGCACGGACCGCCGATCGACTGAGACGGAAGTGGCTCGGTACGGGCGCGCACGGTCGACCGCGGTCCTCTGCCCGCGCTCACGAACGGGGGTCCCGGTAGTGCGGGGAAATTTTCAACGGATATGGCTGACCAGGGTAAGACCGCCTTGGTCCGGCTCATGGTTGCTCAGTCTCGGAATGGTTTTGGATCGGTAGGTGGCGGTAGATGCTGGCGCGGGAGACTCCAAATGCTTTGGCGATCTTGGTGGGGCTTTCGCCGTTGGCGTGGCGGGCTCGGGACGCGGCGAGGGTGTCAGGGTCCATGACGGTGGGTCGTCCGCCGGTGCGGCCTTGGGCGCGGGCGGCGGCGAGGCCGGCCATGGTTCGTTGGTGGATCATGTGGCGTTCGAGTTCCGAGAAGGCAGCCATCATGGTGAAGAAGAATTTGCCTTCGCCGGTGGGGTGGTAGCTGCCGGCCAGGGTGCCGGTGAGGATGCGCAGGCCGATACCACGTTCGTGGAGGTCTTCGGCGATGGTGAGGACGTCTTTGACGCAACGACCGAGGCGGTCGAGTTTCCAGACGCACAGAGTGTCGCCGGGCCGTAGGTAGTCCAGGGCAGCGGCCAGCCCGGGTCGTTCTGTGGAGCGAGTGGATACCTTCTCTTCGAAGATGCGCCCGCAGCCGGTTTCGGTCAGGGCGTCGCGCTGCAGTTGAAGATCTTGGTGGTCGGTGGCACACGGGCGAGGCCGACGAGGTGGTGATGGGTTGCCGTCACGCCGGGAATGTCGCAGAACCCGTCTCAAATGTCGAGGGTCAGGGCCGGTGTTCTGAGACGGGTTGTGGACGCCGTTTTGGAGTTGTCGGGTCGGGTCGGGTTGTCGTCTCAGAAACGGGTCGTATTTGAACGGGCTGGCAGTGGTGGCCGCAGCCCATCGGTCAGGACGGCGAAGATGCGCTCGACCCGACCGGCTTCTGGGTTTTCGTGCACGGTGACGAGCAGGCTCTTCAGGAGCGCGATGAGATCGGCCGCGGTGATGTCTGGGCGTTAGGCGCCGGGTCTTGCAGCCGCGTTGACCGACGCGTAACGCAGACTTGCGGCAAGCCCTGTGATGACGATTCGCTCCAGGCGTGGATCCGGTATCGCGGCGGCTACTGCATCTGCGGCTCACGAGTCAGTGGCTACGTTCGCTCGCAACGGGCGCAGGCCCTGGGCGTCGAGCTTGGCGAGTTCGGCGTCGACGTCGACGGTGATGACGCCGAAGAAGTTGATGTTTTCGCTGTGCGGCGGGGAGATGTGGGTGAGGACCTCGTCGGGGATGTCGCGGCCGTGGTCGCGCAGCTGCGCCACGGCGAGAGAGTAATACTCTGTCGACCAGGTCACCATGGCATTGGTCTGGACGGTCAGGCACCACCCCTGCCCGGTCTGCTGCTCCGGGTGGACTTTGCCGATGGTGCCCTGGTTGGCGCAATGCAGGTCGCGGCGCAGGGCGTGCAGGGATTCGCCCTTGTTGAGCTGCCGAGAGATCTTGCGGCGGTAGACCCGGTCCCACAGGTACTTCGCGGCGTGGATCGTGCGGCGCAGCGTGCCCCACTCCTTGAGTGCGGCGGCGAGGGTGTTCTGCCGGGATGCCGCCGACCACTTTCCGACTATCAGCGACGCGGTGGCCTGGCCGTACTTCAGCGACCCGGCCATCCGCA
>JAVHVY010000014.1:0-12324 GCA_032160305.1 Actinoplanes sp. | reverse complement strand
AACCGCGATGCACCGCCCCCACCGACCAGCCGGCGGCAACACCCGCTCCGCGCCGACCCGCCGGGTTGTCCCGCCACGCCAGGCGGCAGGCAACACCCACTCCGCGCCGACCCGCCGGGGTGTCCCGCCACACCAGGCGGCAACACCCACTCCGCGCCGACCCGCCGGGTTTGTCGCGCTCTACCAGGCGGGCTGGCCGGGACGCCATCGCGCGCTCCGCAGCCGACCTGCCCCGACCAGACAAAGCCGACCGGAGACGCCGACGCTCCGCGGCGGATCCCCAGGAATGGCCCAAGCTGACCGAACCGGGGGGCAACGACATCACCGCCGCCCGACCGGGCAGCGGTGATGGCGGAACCTGGAGCCAAGGGTCGACGGCTAGGCGCTCCTGCCGCTCGACGCGGGCGATGATCTCCCGCAGCTCGCCCGGAGAGGTCAGGCCGACTTCTCCTCACGCTCGCGGCGAGCGCGCCGCCCCACGAACTCTCGCGGAACGATCGTCGGGATGACGTTCTCCACCACGACCTCACGGGTGATCAGCACCCGCGCGGCGTCGGGATTGCTCGGCACCTCGAACATCACGTTCTGCAGGACTTCCTCCATGATCGCGCGGAGGCCACGGGCGCCGGTGCCGCGGAGCATCGCCTGGTCGGCGATCGCTTCGAGGGCGGGGGTGTCGAATTCGAGCTCGACGCCGTCCAGCTCGAAGAGCCGCTGATACTGCTTCACGTAGGCGTTGCGCGGCTCGGTGAGGATCTTGATCAGGGCCTCACGGTCGAGGTTGCGCACCGTTGTGATCACCGGAAGCCGACCGATGAACTCGGGGATCAGGCCGAATTTCAGCATGTCCTCCGGCATTACCTTGCTGAAGATGTCGTCCGTGTTCCGCTCCGAGATCGAACGGAGGTGAGCGCCGAACCCAACGCCGCCCTGGCCGACCCGGGACTCGATGATCCGGTCCAGCCCGGCGAACGCGCCACCCACGATGAACAGCACATTCGTCGTGTCGATCTGGATGAACTCCTGGTGCGGGTGTTTCCGGCCACCCTGGGGCGGCACATTCGCCACCGTGCCCTCGAGGATCTTGAGCAGGGCCTGCTGGACGCCCTCCCCGGAAACGTCCCGGGTGATCGACGGGTTTTCGCTCTTACGGGCGATCTTGTCGACCTCGTCGATGTAGATGATGCCCTGCTCGGCGCGCTTGACGTCGTAGTCGGCGGCCTGAATCAGCTTGAGCAGGATGTTCTCGACGTCCTCACCGACGTAGCCCGCCTCGGTGAGCGCCGTGGCGTCCGCGATGGCGAACGGCACGTTGAGCATCCGGGCGAGGGTCTGTGCGAGGTGCGTCTTGCCGCAGCCCGTGGGGCCGATCAGCATGATGTTGGACTTGGCCACCTCGACGTCGCTGCTCGCTCCGGGCGCGCCGGCCGACTCGGCCTGGATCCGCTTGTAGTGGTTGTAGACGGCGACAGAGAGCGCCTTCTTCGCCTGCTCTTGGCCCACGACATAGGTGTCGAGGAACTGGCAGATCTCCATCGGCTTGGGAAGCTCTTCCCACTTCACTTCGCCGGTTTCGGCCAGCTCCTCCTCGATGATCTCGTTGCAGAGATCGATGCACTCGTCGCAGATGTAGACCCCAGGCCCCGCGATGAGCTTCTTTACCTGCTTCTGCGACTTCCCACAGAAGGAGCACTTGAGTAGGTCGCCACCGTCACCGATCCGTGCCACCTACGTTCTCCCTGCGCTCATCGGCCGGTCTTACGCCGGCCCTTGGCTTGAGGACGATCTGCGTCGTCGCTGATTAATCGTCCTGCACAGTTCATCGTCTGCCGAACCGCGTAACTGAGGTTGCACCGACGACGTTACCCGCTGGAGGGCACTTCTCCGACCCCCAAAAACGGGCGTGTCAGGGGCCAGTCATTGTTGCGTCCGCCCACCGGCCCCTGACACCGCGTGCTCATGCCCCGGCGCCGACGCCCTGCAGGCTCTTCTTGCGGCTGACCAGCACCGTGTCGACAAGACCGTACTCCTTGGTCTCGGCCGCGGTCATGATCTTGTCGCGGTCGATGTCCTTGCGGATCTTCTCCACCGGCTGGTTGGAGTGCTTGGCCAGCAGTTCCTCCAGCTGGGTGCGCATCCGCATGATCTCGCGCGCCTGGATCTCGATGTCCGAGCCCTGGCCGTAGCCGCCCTCGGTGGCCGGCTGGTGGATGATGATCCGCGAGTGCGGGAGCGCCATCCGCTTGCCGGGCGTACCCGCCGCCAGCAGTACCGCGGCAGCCGACGCCGCCTGGCCGAGGCACACCGTGCTGATGTCGGGACGAACGTACTGCATCGTGTCGTAGATCGCCGTCATCGCGGTGAAGGAACCGCCGGGCGAGTTGATGTACATCGTGATGTCGCGGTCCGGGTCGGTGCTTTCCAGCGTCAGCAGCTGGGCCATCACGTCGTTGGCCGACGCGTCGTCCACCTGCACGCCGAGGAAGATGATCCGGTCCTCGAACATCTTGTTGTACGGGTTCGACTCCTTCACGCCGTACGACGTGCGCTCGATGAACGAGGGCAGGACGTAGCGGTTGTGCACCGGAGCACTGAGATGATTCAGAGGCATGGCAGGCATGGTCAGATCGGTCATGGTTCAGCTCCTCAGTTCAGCGTCCCGGCGCCCTCGGGCACCTGAGTGGCCCCGGTGATCACCGCGTCGATAAAGCCGTACTCCTTGGCCTCCTGAGCCGTGAACCAGCGGTCCCGGTCGGAGTCGGCCTCGATCTGCTCCTGAGTCTGGCCGGTGTGGAAGGCGACCCGCTCCTGGAACATGCGCTTGGTGTAGAGCATCTGCTCGGCCTGGATGGCGATGTCGGCGGCGGTGCCGCCCATCCCGCCGGACGGCTGGTGCATCATGATCCGCGCGTGTGGCAGGGCGAACCGCTTACCGGTCGTCCCCGCGCAGAGCAGCAGCTGCCCCATCGACGCGGCCATACCCATGGCGACGGTCTGAACATCGTTGTCGATGAACTGCATCGTGTCGTAGATCGCCATGCCGGAGTAGACCGAGCCACCCGGGGAGTTGATCCAGAGGTTGATGTCGCGCTCCGGGTCCTCCGCGGAGAGCAGCAGCAGCTGGGCGCAGATGCGGTTGGCGACCTGATCGGTCACCTCACTGCCGAGGAAGATGATGCGCTCGCGCAGCAGGCGGTTGAAGACCGAGTCGTCGAGGTTACCGCTGAGTGCGTCCCCCCCGCGCAGGAGAGGCGCTGGAATGTGCAGATCGGTCATGGCAGCCCTTCGCAGCTGACGGTGCCGGCTTCCGCTCGATGTCGCTGAGCATCCGGCCGACGGGTGGTGGGCGTCGTACGACCAACCTAACCGGTCGAAAGCGGATCAGCTTCCCGCTCGGCCAGGTGTTCGCTGACAGCGCACGGCAGTACCGCGGACAAGGGAAAAGGGGCCGGCCCGGACGGACCGGCCCACCTTGCCGACGTCAGTGATCAAGCTCGGCGTGGTCGTCTTCGTCGGCCTCGTTGAGCTCATCCAGGCTGAGCGTGTTGCCGTCGCTGTCCTTCATCGTGACCTGCGCCATCACCGAGGCGAGGGCCTTGCCCCGGCGCACGTCGCCGAAGACGGCGGCCGCCGCGCCCGACTCGACGAGCTGGTCGTAGTACTGCTGGGGCTGCATCTGCGCGCGCTGTGCCCGGTGCACGATCTCATGGCCGAACTCGTCGTCGCTGACCTGCATCTCCTCGGCGTCGGCGACCGTGTCCAGCAGCAGCTGGATGCGGACACCCTCGGTCGCGGCCTCGGTCAGCTCGGCGTCGATCTGCTCCTCGGTCTTCTCCTCGGAGGCCAGGTATTCCTCCAGGGAGGCGCCGATCTGCTCGAGCTGGTCGGTCATGGCCTGCTTGCGACCATCGACCTCGTCCTTGACGATGCCCTCGGGGGCCGGGATCCCGGCGGCCTCGACGAGCTGCTTGAGCGCCTCGTCGCGGGCGGCGTAGATCTGCTCGATTTTCTTGACCTTGCTCAGCCGCTGCTGCAGGTCGTTCTTCAGCTCCTCCAGGGTGTCGAACTCGCTCGCCAGCTGGGCGAACTCGTCGTCGATCTCGGGCAGCTGCTTGTCTTTGACCGTACGGACCTTGACCGTCACATCGGCGTCACGTCCGGCGAAGTCGCCGCCGACGAGCTGGGTGGTGAAGGTGACGTCAGCGTCCGCGACCAGGCCGATCAGAACCTCGTCGAGACCCGGGAGCAGCTGCTTGCTACCGACCTCGTGCGAGATGTTGGTCGCCGACCCGCCCGGCACCTCCTCGCCGTCGACGGTCGCGCGCAGGTCGAGCTGGACGTAATCGCCCTCTGCGGCGGGCCGGTCGACGGTCTTCAGGGTGGCGAAACGCTCGCGCAGGCCGTTGATCTGCTCGCCGATCTCGGTGTCGCCGATCTCGACGGCGGGCACGGTGACCGTGATGCCGGAGAGGTCGGGAATCGTGATCTCGGGCCGCACGTCGACCTCGGCGGTGAACTTCAGCGGCTCACCGTCGGTGAACTCGGTGATCTCCACCTCGGGGCGGCCGAGCGTCTTGACGTCGTGCTCGCGTACCGCGTTCAGGATCTGCTGCGGGATCGCCTCCTGGACGGCCTCGTTCAGAACCGCGCCGCGCCCGACCCGCTGGTCGATGACCGCGGCCGGAATCTTGCCGCGACGGAAGCCGGGGACCTGGACCTGCGCGCCGATCTCCCGGTACGCCTTCTGCAGGCTCGGCTTGAGCTCGTCGAACGGCACCTCGATGGCGAGCTTCACCCTGGTCGGGCTCAGAGTCTCGACGGTGCTCTTCACAGGCGTACTCCTCGTTACTTCCGATTTGGCGACAGTCGGGGTGGCGGGATTTGAACCCACGGCCCCTCGCTCCCAAAGCGAGTGCGCTACCAAGCTGCGCTACACCCCGGTGGTGCGTCGGCAAGTGTATGCGGTCGGCCGCAACGCGCGCGCCTTGGAGTCACCTGCCCGCGATCCGGTTCGCGCGGGGAGCGTGAATTGGGTACTCTCGAGCGCGCACCACGGGTGATCGTGGAGCACGCGGGCGTAGCTCAATGGTAGAGCTTCAGTCTTCCAAACTGACTACGCGAGTTCGATTCTCGTCGCCCGCTCCCCTAGTTCCGGCCCAGGTCAGAGGGCACCGTCTCGGTCAGGCCGTGACGGTCCGGCGATCAGGTGTGTGCCGCGCCGAGGGTGGCCCGTACGGCCGTGAGAAGTTCGTCGGTGGTGAACGGCTTCGGCAGCACGGCGACGCCGGGCTCCAGGACGCCGTACCGGTTCATGAGGTCACCGGCGTAGCCGGACATGAACAGCGTCCTGACGTCGGGTCGCCGTTCGCGCAGGTGTTCGGCCAGCTCGTCACCCAGCATGCCGGGCATGACGACGTCGCTGAGGAGCAGGTGAATGGTCTGCGGGTGTTGTTCGACGAGGCTGAGGGCATCGGGGCCGTTGGCCGCGGCGAGGACGGTGTAGCCGGCTGTGGAGAGCGTCCGGCTGAGCGTGTCGCGGATGCCGTCTTCGTCCTCGGCGACCAGGATCGTCTCGTCGCCGCCAGCGGCCGGTGACGCTGCCAGGGGAGTGTCCACGGGGCGGTCCGTGGTGGGTAGGTAGACGGTGACAACGGCCCCGCGACCAGGAGCGGAGTCGAGCGTCAGGACACCGCCCAGTTGGTTGACGATGCCGTAGACAGTGGCCAGCCCGAGTCCGCTGCCATTGCCGCGTCCCTTGGTCGTGAAGAACGGTTCGATGGCGCGGGCGAGGGTTTCCGGTGTCATCCCGTGGCCGGTGTCACGAATTGTCAGGCGCGCGTAGGGACCGGTCAGTGCCGGATCGTCATTTCCGTCGACGTTGGACGTGACGATGGTCAGGGTGCCGCCGTCCGGCATCGCGTGCGCGGCGTTGACGGTGATGTTGAGGAGAATCTGGGCCACACTCGCGGGTTCGGCGAGGATGGGGCGCAGGTCCGGGGCCAGATGGCTGACGATGTGAATATGTGTCCCGATGGCCGGGGCGAGCAGCGCGTTGGATTCGCGGATGGCGTCGTTGAGGCCGAGTGGCACCAGGTTGATGATCTTGCGGCTGCCGAAGGTCAGCAGTTGTCGGGTGAGACCGGTTGCCCGCTGGCCGCCTTTGCGGATCTGTCCGAGGTCGGCGAGCAGAGCGTGGCCGGTTTCGGCGTCCAGGCGGCCCGCGGCGCTCAGTTCGGTGATGGACTCCGACACGAAATTCTCGAAGGCCAGGATCGAGCCCAGAATGTTGTTGAAGTCGTGGGCGACGCCGCCGGCGAGTGTGCTGAGGCTGTCGAGTCGTTCCGTCGCCCGGTCCTTCGCGTCGATGTCGTGTTGGCGTTCCGCGGCGCGGCGCTGATGGTCGGCCTCGACGAGGCTGGTCACGTCGTCGACGGTGCCGATGAAACCGGCGTGTTCGCCGTCGTCCTGGATCGCCTGGACGTGCACATTGACGTAGCGCATCGTCTCGTCGGATGGTCCGAGGGCTCGACGGTAGCGGCGCTGAACATCGCGGGGCCCGGTGCCTCGAGCGACAGCGAGGATGTCGTCATGGTCCTCATCACTCACGCAGCGCAGCCAACCCAGGCCGAGGAGGTCGTCCGCCGGCAGACCCGTGATCGCGGTGAACCGGGCGTTGACATAGTTGGCCGAACCGTGGCGGTCGCCGAAGGCGATACCCACCGGCGACGAGTCGGCCATGACCCGGAATCGAGTTTCGGTGTCGCTGAGCGCCTTCGCCTTGTCGAAGAGTTTCGCGCTGATCACGCGTAGGTGTTCGTGGTCAGTTCTCGCGGTGTCGATCGGTCCGGGAGCGGTCCGGTCTTCGGCCAGCACCTCGTCGATGGTCCGCATGAGGATCTGCGGGTCGGCGGACTTGAGGAGCACTCGGGCCACACCGCATGCCTCGGCGAAGGGCCGGGTCTCGGCCTCCAGGTAGTTGGCGGTGTAGAACACGATGGGTGTCGCGGCGGTGTCCGGCGCGGCGCGTAGCTCTCGGGCCAGTTCGTAGCCGTCCATGCCGGGCATCAGGATGTCGGTCAGGACGAGATCCGGATGCTCGGCGTGGGCCAGGTCGAGTGCTTCGGCACCTTCGTGGGCCTCGATCACTCGGTGGCCCTGGTACCCCAGCAGCGTGCGTACGAGTTCCCGGTTGCTGGAACGGTCGTCGACGACGAGGACGGTGGCCATGGTCAGTCTCCAGCCCGGCTGGACAGAAGTGCGTTGACCTCGTCGAGGAGAGCCGTCGGGTCGATGGGCCGCTGAATGATCCGGGCCTTGCCGTCGCCGAGCCCCGGGTCCTGCCAGTCGTTGGTCGCGGTGATGAACGCGAACGGCACGACCGTGCGGGCCGGCATGGCGCGCAGGTGCGACAGCAGGTCGGCGCCCGTCTGCTGACCTACGTGAATGTCGGACAGGACTAGATCAGGGCATTTCTCCTCGGCCGCGGCGATCGCCGCTTCGACGGTGCTGGCTGTCCGTATCCGGTATCCGTGCGGTTCCAGCATGCTCCGCAGCAAGGTCTGGTTGATCAGGGAGTCGTCGAGTACCAAGATGTCGACCGCGGGATGGCCGTTCGTCTCCGGCAGCGTGAACGTTGTGCTCGGCGCCGGAGTCGGCGGCACTCCGGGCTGCTCGGGCAGGTATCCGCGCAGCTCGGCCGGCAGGCGGGCGTTGATCTCGTCGGGGAAGGTCTCCGGATCGATGGGTTTGGTCAGGTAGTGATCGAATCCGGCGGCCAAGGCTCGGTCTCGGTCACCCACCATGGCGAACGACGTCACGGCGACGACCGGGACGCCGTCGAGGTCAGCGATCGAACGAAGGGCCGCCAACGCTTCGAATCCGTCGATCCCGGGCAGTTGCAGGTCCATCAGGATCATGTCCGGCCGGGCCGCCCGGGCCAGTTCGACGCCCTGCTCCCCGGTCACCGCCGTAGTGACGGCGTGGCCGTAAGCCGCCAGCAGGTAGGACATCAGGCGCAGACTCTCGGGGGTGTCTTCGATGACGAGGATGGCGGCGCCCATGACGATGTCAGAGCCCGGACAGCGCGACGGTGAACGTGCTGCCTTCGCCGACAACGCTGGAGACGGTCAGGGTGGCGTTCAGCAACTCGGCGAGCCTGCGCGATATGTGCAGGCCCAGCCCCGTCCCTTCATCGGTGGCCTTGGCGCTGGCGGCGCTTCGTTCGAACGCCCGGAAGATCCTGGCCAGATCCTCCTCCGGGATGCCAGGACCGGTGTCGTGCACCATGATCCGTAGCGGTCCACCGCCGGCGACGGCGGGAACCAGGCAGATGCACACCTCGCCGGTCTCCGAGAACTTGATCGCATTGTTGACAAGATTGATCAGTATCTGGCACAGCTCCCGGCGGTCCGCCATGGCGGTCGACGGACCGTCGATCGTCTCGATCCGCAGCGTGAGTTCCTTACCCGCGGCCAACGGTTGCAGCGACTGCACCACCTCCTCGATCACGCGAAGGCAGTCCACCGGTTCGAGAGCGATCTGGACCCGCCCGGACTCGATCTTCGCGAGGTCGAGCAGGTCGTTGATGATGGACAACAGGTGCTTGCCGCTCGTCTGTACCAGGCGAAGCTGGTGCTCCTGCTCGACATTGAGGGGACCGGGCAGCTTCATCAGCATGGTGCCGGTGAAGCCGATGATGGCGTTGAGCGGCGTCCGCAGCTCATGACTCATGCTGGACAGGAAGTTGTCCTTGGCTTGGCTGGCCCGCTCCAGCTCGTCGTTCTGCTCGCGCAGTCGCGACTCGATGCGCTTACGGTCGGTGATGTCGCGGACCGCCGCCATGGTGAGCCGTCCACCCGGCGTCTCCAACGCACTGAGGCTGATCTCGACGGGAATCTCGGTGCCGTTCTTGTGTAGCGACGACAATTCCTGTCCGGCACCGATCTGGCCCGCATCGACCGGACGAAGCCCGTCCGGGATCAGCATCTCTACCGGTTGGCCCATCAACTCGTCCCGGTCGTAGCCGAACAGCCGTTCACACTGCGCGTTGATCAACTCGATGGAGCCCGACGCGTCGACACCCAAGATGGCGTCCGGGGCTACTTCGAGCATCCAGCGCAGCTTCTTCTCGGCTAGCTTGAGTTCGCTGAGGTCTCGTGACATCGACGCCACACCGATGATATGGCCGGCAGCATCCATGATCGGGGAGATCGCCACCGATACCGCGACCGGTGTGCCGTCCTTGCGCAGCCGTTCCGCCTCGTATGGCTCGACCCTCTCGCCCGCGGAGACCCGCCGCAGCATCTGTTCCTCGGCGATCTGATCGTCTCCCGGAACTACCAGCGCGACGAAATGGTTCCCCACCGCCTCCTGCATGCTGAAGCCGTACAGACGTTCCGCGCCGGTGTTCCAGCTCGTGATCACGCCGTCGAAGGTCTTGCCGACGATCGCATCGTCAGCGGTCTGCACCAGGGATGCCAGCGCCATCGCGCGAGCCTGCTCCGTGGCCTCGCGCGCGACGATCAGGAGGCGATCCGGATCTGTCGGTCCGGCCTGCAACGTTGAGGCGTCGCACGACACCATGGTGTGGGACCCGTTAGCGGGTCGCAGTGCGAGTTCACAGTTGGCGAACGACCCAACTGCGAACGCTTGCTCGACGCACGAGTCGACAGCGGCCTGGTCGGCGAAGCGTTCCCGCAGCGGGGCGCCGAGGAGCTCCGTACGGCTCTGGCCGGTCATAGCGACCATGTGCCGGTTCACATCCGCGATCACACCGGCACGGTCCACGATCGCGATCGCGTCCGGGATCGCCTCCACGATCAAGCGGGTGTGGTCGTACGGCTCCGCCTGCTGATCGGTCAGAATCGGGAGAGCGCCCACGCGACCTGCCATGACTCATCCATCCCTGAGCATCCGCGACCGGCAACATACGTAAGATCCCGCTGGCGCTTTATCGCCCACGATTACATATCGTTTTGGTCTTTGATATGAACAATTGTCTCATATCGCATCAGCGCAGGCGCGAGATCAGATGATTCGCTGTCGACGCGGCGGCGTGCCGAGAAGGAGGCCGCCCGCCCGGAGATCGATGACCGTACTCGACTGCCTTGTCACCGTCCGGCGTCCGAGCGACGCCGGCTCGGGTTCAAGGAGGTGGGGTTGGGGGTCCGTAGCGCGCTCCAGCCGAGGACCCCGGTGACTGATTCGAGGGGGCGGTCGAGGGTCATCCCGTCCGCGCTGATGGTGAAGCAGTACACGTCTTTGCTGTGGTCGCTGTTGCGCATCTTCACGATGTTCAGCGCTCGTCCGGTGGAGGAGTTCATCTCGATGTAGCGCAGCAGGATCACGTTGTGGAACAGGAACATGACTCCGCCGATGGGTTCTGGGCTGGGCCCCAGGGTGGTGGTCTCGCTGGTGATGACCAGGGTGGCGCCGGCGGCGCGGATGAGCCCGGTCAGGCTGCGGGCGTAGGCGGGGAACCGGTCCGATTCGCGGGCGGCGAAGACCATCTCGGCGAGGCTGTCGATCACGACGCGGTGGATGGTGCCCTGGGCGAGTTCCTGACGGATGCGGGCGGCGAGCAGGTCCAGGTCGAGTTCACCGAGCGGCACGTGGTGGACGACGAGGTGCCCCTTGTCGCGGGCGGCGCCCAGATCCCAGTGGAAGGTCGCTGCCATGGTGACAAGTTGATCGGCGGTGTCCTGGAAGGTGACGTACAGGCAGCGTTCGTCCTGGGTGATGCCTTCGGCGACGAACCGTAGCCCGGCGATGGTCTTGCCGATTCCGGACGGGCCCAGGATGACGGTGGCCTCACCGGCACCGATCCCGCCGCCCATGAGGTCGTCGAGGCCGGGAATCCCGCTGGGGATCCGGCCGGTGACCTGGTGCGCCGGACCGGTGTCGAGGGTCTCGATACGAGGGAACACCTCGAACCCGACATGGCTGATCCGGAAGGTGTGTTTACCTTCGAGGTGGTGGGTGCCGCGCATCTTCACGACCCGCAACCAGCGCCGGTCGATCGGCTCGCGGGGTTCGTACGCGAGGTGGATGATCGTGTCGGCCAGGGAGAACTCGGCCCCGGCCGCCATCTCGGCGGGGGTGTACTCCCCGAGCAGCAGCAACGCCGCGTCGGTGTGCGCGAGGCGGCTGGTCAGGTCGTACAACGCCATCCGCAACTCGCGTTCCCCGGTGAAGTCCCGCAACGCTTTCGCACTGTCGATCACCACCAGGACTGGTTGTTCGTCCAGCGTCTTGCGGGCCACCTCGTCGACCAACGGCTCCATCCGGCCGGGCCGATCGTCGCGGACGAGATCGCCCAGGTGCAGGTACTCCACCTGCGGGCCCAACGCCTCGGGCACGAAGAAGTCGAACGCGTCGAGGTGCCGGACCAGTTTGGCATGTGGCTCCGACAGGGTCGTGTAGTACACGGCCCGGTGCTGCGGTGTGGCGTTGCCGAAGCACATCTGTTGGGCCAGGATCGTCTTGCCGGTCCCCGGTGCGCCGGCGAGCACCGTGACCGAGCCGCGCTCCAGCCCACCGCCGAGCACGGCATCAAGTCCGGGAACGCCGGTTGCCAGTCGTTTCACGTTCGGTCCGCCTTCTGTGCCATGAGCGCGGTCACCGCAGCCAACAGCCGCTGCGATGTCCAAGGTTTGACCAGCACCGCGTCGGCACCGTCGGCCAGGTGGGCGTCGCCGGTCACAGCCAGGATCGGTATCTGCGCGGTGACCGGGTCGCCGCGCAGCCGATGGATGAGCTCGGCTCCGCCCATGACCGGCATCATGATGTCGGTCACCACCAGGTCCGGCGGTGACCGATGCACGGCTTCCCATGCCGTCGCGCCGTTACCGGCGTCCGTCACCTCATGACCGGCGCGCTCGAAGACCCGCCTCAGGATGTACCGCAGGTCCGGCTCGTCATCGACCACCAAGATCCTGAACAATGTGACCCCTCACACCGTCGTGAACGCCACGGCATGACCGTCGTCACCGCTCGGTCAACCGGATACCTCAGCCCACCCGGGGTCTAGGGGTGGGGACGGCGAGCGGCCGGCAAGTCCCTGAGGAAAATCCCAACAGTACGCGCGTGAGGGGATTATACACATTTACCCGTGATTTCAGGAACTGCCCGGTGAGTGGGCGCCCAGGTCAGAGAACGTCGCCGGCACGCTTCGTCGCTTCCGGCCCCGAGGTACGCCGGTCAGTGAGGTACCCCGGTCAGTACTGAAACTGGACGACAAGTTTCTGCAGGTCGGTGGACATGCAGCAGGTTGGTCTGTTCCGCGATCGCGGTGATGACTTTGAGGACGTCGCCGATCTCGTTCGA
>JAVHVY010000477.1:0-11270 GCA_032160305.1 Actinoplanes sp. | reverse complement strand
TGCCGCTCCGGGGCCAACAACCTTTGATCAGTCAGCACCAAGGAGGTACGCGATGAACGCCACGTCCCCGCGTCAACACACGCCAGTGACAAGGCAGACCGCCTATGGCTGAGCAGCAACAGCCTCCGCCCCGGAAGCGGGCCGCGGTTGGCCAAGGAGCCCCGATCGTCGTCCACCCGCCCCGCACGGCACCGCTCAGCGAACAAGATCGTCAGCAGGCCGTCACCGCCCTGGCGGCCCTGATCGCCGAGTGGTGGGCCATCCACGGCGAGGACCCGCCGACCCCCGACCCGGCAATGTAGCCGAACCAGAACCAGCGACAAGAAGGCCGGTCCAGCGCGCGAGCGCCGGACCGGCCTTCTTCCATTTCCCCAGCTCACCGCCCACCAGACGCGGCTTGACGCCGCCCACGGATGGACCGACGGTCGACCCCCGAACCCGCAGATGATCATGAAAGGGACAGCCGCGTGTCCACGACAACGCCAGCCTCACCGCATCCCGGCCACGACAACCCCGCTGTGACCGTACCGACGACGCCCCAGACGCCCGATGACGGCGACGCGCCGTCCTCCGCGCCGATTCGCGTCGCGCTCTACATAACCGACGCATCCGGCAATCAGGAGCAGTTCCTCCGGCGGTACGCCGAGGAACATCTGCCGGACTCGGCCGTCGTCGCCACCTACCGCGACAACGGCTACCCCGGCCGTACACAGCCCACGCTCCGACCCGGGCTGCGGGACGTCCTGACCGCCGCCACGTCCGGCCTGTTCGACGTCCTCCTCACCGAGCGGCTGACCCGCATCAGCCGCCGCGTCGACTACGTCGTCGACGTCGCCGGGCAACTCCAGGCGGCCTCCATCCGCCTGATCACCGCCGATCAGGAGATCGACACAGGCACGCCGCTCGGCCACACCGTCATGGCGATGGCCGGCGTCCTCGCGAAGGCCCAACGCGAACACGACCGGGCTCACCGTCAAGCAACGCGATCGGGAGCCGCCCACAACCCCTGACGGCGATCTGTTCCACCTCTTAAGCGAAGTCCAAGAAGGCCGGTCCGGCGTACATCGCCGGATCGGCCTTCCTGCGTTTTCGCAGCTCACGGCCCATTTGCACGGCTTGACGCCGTCCACGGATGGACCGACGTTCGACCCCGATCAACCCCGATCAAATGATCACGAAAGGTGTCAATCTATGGCTCCAAAATCTCTCAAACACCGCCGCATACGGCAAATCGAGGAGTCCACCACCAGACGGGTCGCCCTCTACCTCCGGCGGTCCACCGACGAGGACAACCAGCCGTACAGCCTCGAAGCCCAGGAAACCAAGCTCCGCGCGTTCGTAGAGTCCCAGCCGGGCAACTGGCAGATCGTCAAGATCTACTCCGACGACGCATCCGGGGCCACCACCGACCGCGAGGACTTGCAGAAAATGCTCCGCGCGGCCCGAGCTGGGCTGTTCGACACCCTGCTCGTCTACCGCGTCGACCGCTTCTCCCGGCGGCTGCGCGACCTGGTGGCGCTGCTCGATGAACTCACCGACGCCGACGTCGCCTTCCGCTCCGCCACCGAGCCCTTCGACACGTCCACCCCGGTGGGCCGCATGCTCGTCCAGATGCTCGGCGTCTTCGCCGAATTTGAACGAGAGGTCATCATCGACCGCGTCATCGCGGGCATGGAACGCAAGGCCGCCAAGGGCCTCTGGAACGGCGGCACCCCGCCGTTCGCCTACGCAGTCGACCCCAAGGCCCACAACTACATGATCATCGAAGCCGAAGCGACCATCATCCGGCTCATCTTCGACCTCTACACCAAAGACCGTCTCGGCACCCGCTCCATCGCCAACGTGCTCAGAGAGCGCGGCCTGCGCACCCGCCGGGGCAAACCGTGGTCACAACGATCCGTCGAAATCGCCCTCACCAATCGCGCGTACATCGGCGAGAAGCACTTCCGAGACATCACGGCCACCAACGCGCACCCGGCCATCATCAGCGACGCAGCGTTCGAGCAGGCCCAGCGCATCCTCGAGAAGCGCAGCGAAGAGGTCGGACAACGCGCCGCGAACGGCTCGGAGTACACCCTCACCGGAAAGATTCCCTGCCCGCAGTGCGGCAGCAAGTACATCGGCACCGTCGCGCACGGCCGAAACAACGCGTACCGATACTACATGTGCTGGAGCCGAAACCGGTACGGACCCAAGCAAGGCTGCGACCTGCACAAGTTCAACGCCGACGAGTTGGAGGCCGCCATCGGGCGAGCCCTGCTCGACTTCTACACCACCGGCCAGGAAGTCATCGACCAGGCAGTGACGACCTTCGTGACGGCCCACGGCCAAGCCACGGATACCCGCCGCCAGGAACTCGCCGCCGTCAACCGGCAGTTGCGGGAGAACGCGTCCGCCGGGGACCGGTACCTCAGGGCGTTCGAGAAAGGGACGTTGGACGACGATGATCCCGCCATCCAGACGCGACTCACGAGTCTGAAACTACAGTCCAAACAACTTCGCGCCGACAAAGCCCGCCTGGAGTTCGACCTCGACCAGCCGCCAGCCGGGCCGTCCGCCTCAGCACTCGCGATCATGAGAGATCAGATCGCAGAGATCGTCAACTTCGGCGGAACCAAGTCGAAAAAGATTCTCTTCGAAGCGTTGATCGAGGACATCGAGATCAGATCCGACGACAGCGTGGTCCCACGCTTCCGCATCCCGACCAGCACCAACGATAAAGGGCTAGCCAACGAGCCAGCCCTTGATCTTTTGCCCGTTGGCGACGCGGTTCGCGTACCGCCAACACTGGTGGGTCGCCGGGGACTCGAACCCCGAACCTTTCGATCCAACTAGGAGAAGGAAGCGCTCCCATGACCGCACAGGCGGAGTGCGGACGCGCTACTCAGTCGAATGCTCTTCCATTGAGCTAGCGACCCCGATGTCGATCATCGCACCGGCCGAGGCGACATGGCTACCCGTTTCGGAGTCACTGCCGGACACGGCGGAGATGGGAGTGCCGTTCCCGGGCGGTAACGGCAGTGCCCGCAAGCCCGTCAACCTGGAGGACTTCCACAGCTGAGGGCCGGCGTCGCGCGATAGGCCGCTCGATCGTCCACGGGACGGTCGACTCAAAGGACGCTGGCATTGACACGAGGATCGCGGTCAGCCACACCGCCGCTGGACATACAGCCGGATCTGGTACCGCGCGGTGGCGCTCGCCGCGGTCGGTGCCGCGCTGTTCGTGGGGCCGCTGTTCGTGCTCGCGCTGTGGGGTACGGCGCTGGCGTTCTCGCTGTTCTGCGCCCCTCTCGACCTTCTGGTGCCCCACTCGACGCTGGTCCCGCAGCTGGTCAGCCCTGTCAGGCCAGCAACCGCACATCGAACGCGCCGCGAGTCGCGCCTTTGCAGCAGCAAGCGATGCGGCGGCCATCAGAGTATGTCGCCTCGTGCTGCCCGGCGGTGATCTGCAGCCGCATCCCTCGCCACAGGACGGAGAACTGCAATCGGCTGATCCGGCGCGGCAGGCGGGGCGCGAACGCGAGTACACCGTCCTGGTCACGCATGCCACCCAGCCCTGCGACGATTGCCAGCCAGGCGCCGGCGAGCGAGGCGATGTGCACCCCGTCGCGGGTGTTGTGTTCCAGGTCGTGCAGGTCCATCAGCGCCGCTTCGCCGATGTAGTCGTGCGCCAGTTCCAGGTGGCCGACCTCGGCGGCGATGATCGCCTGAGTGCAGGCCGACAGGGAGGAGTCGCGTACGGTGCGCTGCTCGTAGTACGCGAAGTTGCGGGCCTTCTCGTCGGCGCTGACGGCATCCCCGTGCCAGTGCATGGCCAGCGCCAGGTCGGCCTACTTGACGACCTGCTTGCGGTACAGGTCGAAGTAGGACACGTTTAGTAGCAACGGGTAATCTTGCGGCTTGGTCGCGGCGAAGTCCCATTCGTCGTAGTGGGTGAAGTTCATCGCCTGAGGGTGCCCGCCCAACTCGTCGTCGTAGGGGATGTGCATGACCGCTGCGGCGTCTCGCCAGGCAGCGACCTCCGCCTCCGTCACCCCTGCCCGGCGAGCGAGCTCGAGGTGGCGGTCGGTTACATCGACGGCGCCGGCGAGGTTCAACTTGGCCATCAGGTTCGTGTAGACGTTGTCGTCGGACAGGGCGCTGTACTCGTCGGGTCCGGTGACGCCGTTGATGTGGAACGCACCGTGCACCGCTATCAGCTCTACCGGCTGCACGGTGTCCGTTGACGCGGACCGTCCGGGGTGGCCGCCGGCGGATCAGCCATTCGGCCGGCGAGCTGCTCGAGGTCGCCGATGCGCGGGCTGGGCGTCATCTCCGCCGGCAGGTTCCGGCGCAGGACCCGGACCATGGCCCGCATCTCGGCCAGGGCCCGCGACGCCTCCGCCTCGATCACGTGCAGCGCGTCGGTCGCCGCGTCCGGCTGAGTGGCCCGCCGCGATGCCGGCCTGGGCGCGGATCGCGATCGCCGACACGTGGTGCGCGACGGTGTCGGGCAGGTCGCGGGCCAGCCGTTCCCGTTCGACCAGCGTGATCTGGGCGACCTCCCGGGTCCGCGCCCTGGACCGGTACCGCAGTGCCGTGCCCGGAGCGACCGCCGAGAACAGGACCGCGGAGCCGCCGATCACATCGCCCAACGGGGGCGCGGTCGAGCGCCATCGAGACAGCGGCGTCGACCAGCACGATCGCCATGCCGATCACGACCTCGCGGCCGGACCCCACCGGCACAGCGCATAAATCAAGATCAAGAAAGCGGCCGACGTGTACGTCTCCGGTGGGTCGCCGCCGGTCGTCAGCGGGAGCAGCAGTCCCGCGGTGACGAAGGCGATCGCGATCATCAGCAGCGGTCGGATCCGGCGCCACAGCAGGGTGGGCAACAGCCCGGCGACGGAGACCACCGCGATGATCCGGTACGGCATCTCCGGCCGCAGAAAGCCTTCGAGCACCGCGGTCGGCACGGGCACACCGACCAGCGCCCAGTCCCGCCACACCCCCCGTCGGCGGGTCGGGCGGACGCGGGTCGTCCCAGACCGAGCGGAGAAGATCTTGCACCCACTGATCGTAGGAGACCCGGGCCCCACCAGATCGACCCAAAGTACTACTGGGCGTACTCGGTGAAGATCTGGTCGATGACGTCCTTCGCCTCTGCTGCCTTGGGAGCGTCGGCGTGGCGGGCGTCGGCAGCCACCGGGGCTCCCGCCTACGAAGCGCTTCACACGGTGCTGAGCGGGCTGAAATGTAACGATCCGCTCAGGACCGTGACAATTCTCGTACCGAACCAGAAGTTCGGTGTCGCCGTACGACGGTTCTTGGCGCGCGGGATCGACGGTCGCGCCGGCGTCGCCGGTCTGTCGGTGCTGACGGTGGACCGGCTGGCGGAGCAAGTGGCCACTCCGACGCTCGTCGGCAGCGGCAGGCGACCGGCCACCGACGCGGTGATTGCGGCTGCGTGGAGGCGAGCGCTAGACGAAGAGCCGGGATCATTCGCACTGGTGGCGACGCATCCGGCGACGGTGCGGGCGCTCGCCGCCGCGCATCGGGAGTTGCAGGAAATCGACGACGCCGCGCACGACGCGATAGCGCAGTGCGGCAACCCGGTGACCGCGGACCTGGTGCGCCTGCACCGCCGCGTGGTGCAGGTGCTGGCCGGTAGCTGGTACGACGTGACGGACCCTGCGCCGCGGCAACGACGGCGGTAAAGGCGGCGACCGGGCGCATCGTCGTGTTCCTGCTACAGGACCTGCCGAGCGGCGCAACGGACTTGCTCCGGCAGCTGGCGACCGGCGGCGATCTCGCAGTGATTGCGGCGCTGACCGGTGACGCCCGGGCCGATGCGGGCGTGCTGCGAGCAGGTGCCGATGCCTGGCAGCGCCGTCGAAGTCCCGCTGTGGCGTGACAAGATGCCGGGCGTAGGTCTATGCGGAGCACCGTTCGCGAGGAGGCTTTCGTGCTCTGTCGGTCTGGCCGCCCGTCGATTCCGATGAACCGTCCGGACTCCCCGTCCGTACCATGTCGGGGGAACCATCGCCCGCCGGGAGGGCACCGATGCGCGTCGAAGGAATGCGGAGCCTCCGCCGGGGCGATCCGGACGAGGTCGGCGGTTATCTCATCCTGGGCCGGCTCGGGTCCGGCGGGATGGGCGTGGTCTACCTGGCCCGCGACCGGCACGGCGCCCTCGTCGCGGTCAAGGTGGTGCATGCCGCGATGGCCGACGACGAGACCTTCCGCGAGCGGTTCCGCAGCGAGGTCGCCCGTGCCCAGCAGGTGCCGCCGTTCTGCACGGCCGAGGTGCTCGACGCCGACCCCGACCACCACCCGCCGTTCCTGGTGACCGAATACGTGGACGGGCCCAGCCTGCACGACGAGGTGTCGACCCGCGGCCCGATGACCCCGGCCAACGTGCACTCGGTGGCGCTCGGGGTGGCCTCGGCGCTCACGGCGATCCACGGCGCCGAGGTCATCCACCGTGACCTGAAGCCGCGCAACGTGCTGCTCGCCCCGGGCAGCCCCAAGGTGATCGACTTCGGTATCGCGCGGGCGTTCGAATCAGTCGGGCATCACACCCGGACCGGGCAGTGGGTCGGCACGGTCGAGTACATGGCGCCGGAGCGGTTCGGCGACCCAGCGCTGTCGCTGACCCCGGCGGCGGACGTGTTCGCGTGGGGTGTGGTGGTCGCCTACGCGGCGGGCGGGCGCACCCCGTTCGACGGCGGTTCGCCCACGGCGACCGCGGCGCGGATCATCGCTCATCCGCCGGACCTGTCCTGGGTCCCGCGGGCGCTGCGCCCGCTGGTGGCGGCGGCCTTGGCGAAGAACCCGGAGCACCGTCCGGCCGCGGCCGATCTGATGCGCGAGCTGAGCGGCGCCGCGCCGGTGGCCGGCGGCAACCACCATCGCCGGATGGCGCCGCCGATGCCGACCCAGGCCCCAGCCCATGCCGCCGCCCCGGCCCGTCCCCCGGCGCCGAACCGGGCCGAGCGATCGACGAAGAGCCGGACCTCGCTCGCGCTCGTCCTCATGGGGGTGCTCGCCGTCGCCGGGCTGACCGTTGGCGGGCTGAGCATCGCGGGACTCAATCCGCTGGCCCGCTCCGCGAAGGACGACGCCGCGGCCGCCGCGCCACCACCGCAGCAGGGCAAGATCGTCAACGGCGCACGAAGGCTGGCGAGCCTGCCCGACGCGTACCAGATCCGGAACGGTTTGAGCGCCACCTGCCTGACCGCCGACCATGACAGGCTGGATCGCAGCGCGTGCGGCTCGTCAGCCAGCCAGACCTGGCATTGGCTCGAGGACGGCACCCTACGCACGGCAAACGGGCAGTGCGCGGGGATCGCTCCGGAGCGCGATGTCGGCCGTGCGAAGGTCGCCGTCGCCTCCTGCACCAGGGAGCGCGCGCAGCAGTGGCGGGCCGTCGGCCCGCTCGGCACCCCGACCAAACGGCACCTGATCGCGCTCAGCGAGGACGCGTGCCTGGAGGCGAACGGGGACTCGGACGTCCTGATCAGCAAGTGCACCGATACGTCGAGCCAGGAGTGGGACCTGTTGCGGCGCTGACCAGTGCCGGGTCAGGCATATCACGCGCCGCCGTGGGCAGCGCGAAGCCCCGCCGCCTGTAACACGCGACGGCCAGGACCTGGTCGTGGTCGAGGAGTCGGTAGGTGGTGTCGTCGACTTCGGCGATCGTGGCCTTCCTGGCGGCGATGGCGACAGCGCTGTATCGCGGCGGCCGCCGGGACGTCCCGGGGTGGTGCGGCCCGGTTCCCGCCCCTCTCTCGCAGCGCTGCCCGATGGCCAGCCCCGGTACGGCCTTATTGAATGGTGTAGGTGTTGAAGTAGCCGGTGCTGACGATGCGGGAGATGATGCCGGGTACCTGGGTAGGCGCGGTGCGGTCCGTGGCGTCGCCCTGCCCTAGCTGGCCCTGGGCGTTGTTGCCCCAGCACCAGATGGACTTGTCGGTCCGGGTGGCGCACGTGTGCCGGTAACCGGTGGCGATGCCAAACCACGTCGTTGCGCTGCCGATCTGGATCGAAGTGGTACGGGAGGTGGTGTTGCCGGTGCCGAGCTGGCCGTAGGTGTTGTCTCCCCAGCAGTAGAGACCTCCGGTCGTCCGGATGCCGCAGGTATGTCCGTTGCCGTCGGCCACAGCGGAATAGGTCGATCCGCTGTCCACCTGGACGGGCGAGTTCTGTTGGGTGGTGTTGCCCAGGCCGAGCTGTCCGGTGGTGTTCCTACCCCAGCACCAGAGGCTGTTGGTGGCTCGCAGGATGGCGCACGTGTCGCTCCAGCCCGCGGAGACGGAGGTCCACGTGCTGGAGCCGACCTGGGTGGGGGTGGTCTGGTCGGTGGTGTTGCCGAGACCCAACTGGCCATAGGCGTTGTCGCCCCAGCAGTAGAGCAGATAGGTCGACGCCCGGATGGCGCAGGTGTGTCCGGTGCCGGCGGACCCGTCGATCCAGCTGGACGCCAGTTGGACAGGGCTGAGGCGGACCGAGGTGTCGCCGACGCCGACTTGTCCGTCGCCGTTCCATCCCCAGCACCACAGGGTGTTATCGGTGCGTATGGCGCAGGTTTGGCCGTCGCCGGCGGCGACGCTGGCCCAGGTGGTGGCGGAGCCGACTTGAACCATGGCCGGTTGGCCGATCGTGGTGCCGATGCCCAGTTGGCCGGCGTCATTGTGGCCGGCGCACCACAGGGTGCCGTCGGTTCGCACGCCGCACACGTGCATGCGTCCCACGGACACGTCTTTCCACGTCGTCACGGAGCCGTCGAGGGTGGGGCTCACCGTGGCAGTGGGGTATCGGCCCCACTGATCGGAACCGAAACACCACAGCGAGTTGTCCGTCTGTACGCCACACACGCCCATGTCGAAGCTTGTGGTCCAGGAGGTGGCAGCTCCGACCTGGGTCGGCGAGAGTTTGTTCTGGCCGTCAGGGATGCCGGACTCGCCGTCAAGGTTGTATCCCCAGCACCACAAAGTGCCGTTGGTCCTGGTGGCGCAGCTGTCGAAGTTTTCGGCCTGCACGCTGTTCCACGTGGTCGCGATGCCGATCTGGCCGGGTGTCGAGGTCGAGGCGGTCCCACCGTTGCCGGACTCGCCGCTGCCGGAGCTACCCCAGCACCACAGCGTGCCGTCCGTCCGGATGGCGCATGTGTGCGCCCGGCCCGAGGCCGTCGATGCCCAGGTCGTCGCGGCACCCACCTGGACGGGTGACGACCGGTCGGTCGTGTTGCCCAGGCCGAGCTGGCCGTGGTCGTTCAGACCCCAGCACCAGAGTGTGCCGGTTGTCTTGACCGCACAAACACTGGCGAAGGACTGGTTCACCGCCGACCACGAACCGGTCACCTGGACTGGGACCCACTGGTTGGTGAAGTTGCCCTGGCCAAGCTGCCCCTTGTCGTTGATACCCCAACAGTAGAGAGCGGTGCCCCGCATCCCGCAGGTGCTGAACTCGCCCGTGTTGATCACTGTCCAGTTCGTCGCCACACCGACCTGTACGGGTGACGACTGGTCGCTGGTGTTGTTGATACCGAGAAGTCCGTTGCCGTTGTCTCCGCCCCAGCACCACAGCGACCCAGGGACGCGGATTCCGCAGGTGTGGTTGCTCGCGGTGGACACAGCCTGCCAAGTCGAGCTGCCGACCTTCGTCGGAGCATGGCTCAGTCCATCGGCGGTACCGATGCCCAACTGACCCGAACCGTTCAACCCCCAGCACCAGAGCGTCGCGTCCGTCTTGATGCCACAGGCGTGACTGCTGCCCGCTGCCACGTCCGACCAGCTGTCGGAGGTGTACTTCTGTGGCGAGGTCGGCTCCGACTGGTCCTGCCCCCACAGGTACAGACTTCCCACCGTGAAGTTCGACGCGGCCGACATCTGGTTGCTGCCGTTGGAGGCGGAGTTGGTGAAGGACGCTCCCGTCTCACCGGGCATCAGCGGGGTCCATGCCGCCAGCACGAATGCCAGAAGAACCATCGCTGATCGCTTCGCGCGGCGAGGCCACGAAAGTCGACGGCGGCAGCAACGGTTCGGCACAACATCCAGTTCGACCGCCGCGGAACACATCTTAGGCCATTCCCGGCCCCCGTGCGGTGAATCGCGCGCCGGACGAGGTCCCCGTGGATCGCGGCCCGTTCAACAGCAGAACGAGCAGTTCGGTCACCGGGCTCCGGCGCGGCTGCAAAGGGACGATCGGGCGGAAATTCTCGCGATGTACGCGGGCGCGCCCGGTGGCCAAACGGCGTCGACTCGCGTTGCCGTCGATCCCGCTGATCTCCGGGCCGGGACGGGTCGCGGCGAGTGCCGGACCGGTCTGTGCGCGGCTGCCAATCGCGGTGTCGACGCGCTGGGCGGCGGTGCCGCAAAAATCGTCCAGGCGTTCTCGACCATCGACAAGACAACCAGAGCCAATCCCGGCCTCCCCGAAGCTACGACGCCCCGCGGAGACGTCGGGCACAGGTGTGCATTCGCCCGCGGCGCCTACGGTGGACTGCGTAGGACCTCAATGCCTTCGCTGAAGAACACGTTGTCGAACACAGTGGTGTACTTGGTGTCCCGGTCGCGGATCAGGAACCGGAACTGCCCGGCCCGCTCCCCCAAGTCCAGCATCAGGTTGCGAGCCTGCTGCGCCACCCACTGCCCGTTCGGATGGGTCGTGACGCCGAGGATGTGCACCCTTCGGGTGCCGACCTCGATCAGAAACAACACATAGACGCGCGTCAGCCAGATCGTGTCAACGTGTAGGAAATCGCAGGCCAGGATCCCTTTGGCCTGGGAGCTCAGGAACTGCGTCCAAGTCGACCCGGTTCGCCGCGGCGCGGGATCCACCCGGCGACGGTCAGGATCGACCAGACGGTACTGGCCGCCACCCGGTAACCCAGGCCGACCAGGTCGCCCTGGATCCGGCGATGGCCCCAGTTCGGATTCTGCTTGGCTAGGCGCAGCACCAGCGTCCGAATCTCAGCCTGGACCGACGGGCGACCCGGCCGGTGCCGCGCCGGGTCCTCGACCTGCTCGTGAACCGCACATCGCTGGGTACCAACACCTTCGAGTACCTGCGCCAGACCGCGCGGGTCAACAACGCGACCGCGGTCCCGGACGGCGCGCTGAAGCCGACCTCGACGTTCACCGTCAACGCGGTCGAGGATCGCTGCCGCGTCCTGGCCCATCTCAGCGAAGTGTTCCCGGTCAGGTTCCTGGCCGACTATGACTCGCTGGTGGCCTTCCTCGACACCGAGATGGTCGAAGGCGTCGAGCAGGCCCTGGAGACTCAGGCGC
>JAVHVY010000400.1:0-3493 GCA_032160305.1 Actinoplanes sp. | reverse complement strand
TGCAACACCTGGACGCCGGCGTGGGCCAGTTTCTTCGCCGCGCCCGCCACCGCCAGGTTGATCGTACGGGCGCCCGAGGAGCCGCCGGAGACGAACAGCACCGGCAGATCCGGCCGCAACCCGAAGTGGGCCAGCGCCTGGCGGTGCAGGGCGTGGCGGTCCATCCGGGCGATCGCGGTGCGCAGCGGCACGCCGACGACCCGGGCGTCCTTGAGCGACTCGGCCAGCTTCGGCTGCTGCGGGAAGCCGACGGCGACGTTCTTGGTGAATTTCATGCCCATCCGGTTGGCCACGCCCGGCGGCACGTTCACCTCGTGGATCACGATCGGCAGCTCGCGGCGCCAGGCGGCCAGATACGCCGGGACCGAGACGTAGCCGCCGAAACCGACCACCACGTCGGCCTCCACCTCGTCGAGGATCTTGCCGGCCGCGTGCGCCGACTTGTACATCCGGTCCGGGGTGCGGATCAGATCCAGGTTCAGCGTCCGGGGCAACTGGTGTACCGGGATGACGCGCAGGTCGTACCCGGCCGGGGGGACCAGCTCGTTCTCCATCCCCTTCCGGCTGCCCAGCGCAGTGATCCGAACGTCGGGAAAGTGCCGCCGCAGCGCGTCGGCGAAGGCGAGTAGCGGGTAGATGTGACCGCCGGTGCCTCCGCCGGCGAGCACGACCGACCGGAGCGTTGCCATTACCGTCTCCTCTCACCGCCCGAGCTTCTCGCCGGGGCCCGGGTGCCCGCCTTCGTCGCCGATGGGCGCACCGGACCCGGCCGCCGCGGCGGGGGGAGCGGCGGCAGCGGGGCCCAGACTAGCCGTACCCATCGGGGCGACGGACGGGCGTGCAGGGCCCGCGCGGCGTCCGGCTCCGCCCGGGCGAACGAGGCGAGCATGCCCACCCCGGCCATCGTCACGACCAGGGCGCTCCCGCCGGAGGAGATGAACGGCAGCGGCAGTCCGGTGATCGGCAGCAGCCCGACCACCCCGCCGATGTTGATCACCGCCTGGGCGACCAGCCAGGTGGTGATGCCCGCGGCGGCCAGCCGGCGGAACGGGTCCTGGCAGCGCCGGGCGATCCGGAAACCGGTGTAGGCCAGCACCGAGAACAACGCCAGCACGATTGCGCAGCCGACCACGCCCAGTTCCTCGGCGACGACGGCGTAGATGAAGTCGTTGTCGGCCTCGGGCAGCCAGTCCCACTTCAGGGCGCTCTTGCCCAGCCCGACGCCGAACCAGCCGCCCTCGTAGATCGCCGAGCGGCCCTGCAGCAGCTGGTAGCAGGCGCCGAGGTCGCAGTCCTCGGGCGGCCGGATCCAGTTGGTGATCCGGGCGAAGCGGTAATTCTCCGCGCCCGCCGTGCCCGAGCCGGCACCACGGGAGGCGGCCGCGATCAGCAGCCCGACCCCGGCCAGGCCGAGCACACCCAGCGCGCCGAAGACCCGCAATCGCACGCCGGCCGTCCAGAGTAGCCCGACGATCAGCGCCAGCAGTACCAGCATCGTACCCAGGTCGTTGTAGCCGACCAGAACGAAGAGTAGGCCGACCACCGGGAACAGCGGCATCGCCAGCTCCCGCCAGTGCGCCAGCGACGGGCCCTTACGGGCGATCAGGTCGGCGCCCCACAGCACCACGCCGAGCTTGGCCAGCTCGGAGGGCTGCACGCCGACCGGGCCGAGGTAGAGCCAGAGGAACTCGGCCCGGAACGGCCCGATCTGCGGGTACGCCGAGCTCGGCAGATGGACGATCTTCCCGTACAGGTTCAGGATCGCCAGCAGGGTGAGCAGCACGATCGAGGTGCCGAGCACGTACTTGCCGACCGCCCGCAGGGTCCGCGCGGGCAGCCGCTGGCAGACCCAGAAGCCGACCAGCCCGAGCAGGGCGAAGAGAACCTGCTTGCCGATCATCGAGAACGCGTTGCCGTGCTGCGCGTACGCCTGGACGCTGGTCGCCGAGAAGACCATGGTCAGCCCGATCAGCAGCAACAGGCCGGAACTCGCCAGCAGCAGGTAGTACGACGACAGCGGGCGGGCCAGCAGGCCGTGCACAGCCGGCAGCAGCTGCCGGCTCAGCGACGGGCGTGTCTTGCGATCCTCCGCCATCGGACCATCATCGCGGCCCCGGCAGCGGTAACCGACGCACCGCCCGCGCGTGTCGCGGGATCTATCCCATTACCGCCAGGAAGTCGCTGTAGAACAGCCCCAAGCCGATGGCGACGCAAAGGCCGGCCACGATCCAGAACCGGACGACGATGTTGACCTCGCTCCAGCCGGCCAGCTCGAAGTGGTGTTGCAACGGCGACATCCGGAACACCCGTTTGCCGGTGGTCTTGAACGAGATGATCTGGATGACCACGGACATCGTGATGATCACGAAAAGCCCGCCGATGATGATCGACAGCAGCGTGGTCCGGGTCGACATCGCCAGGCCGCCGATCAGGCCGCCCAGCCCGAGCGCGCCGGTGTCGCCCATGAAGATCCGCGCCGGCGACGTGTTCCACCACAGGAAGCCGACGCAGGCGCCGGCCGCCGCCGCGGCGATCAGTGCCACCTCCAGCGGGTCACGCACCTGGTAGCAGTAGTTGGCCGCGTTCGACGAGTAGGTGGTGTCTCCGCACCAGTGCCGGTACTGCCAGAAGCCGATCAGCGAGTACGCGCCCAACACCAGGATCGACGCGCCGGTGGCCAGGCCGTCCAGGCCGTCGGTCAGGTTCACGCCGTTCGACATCGACATGATGACGAAGACGAAGACGATGACCGAGCCGACCTTGCCCACGTCGAGGAAGCTGATGTCCCGGATGAACGAGATGTGCTCGCTGGCCACGGTCTGCCCGTTGGTGGACGGCACGTACAGCGCCGCGATGCCGAAGCCGGCCCCGACGATCAACTGGCCGAGCAGCTTGCCCTTGGCGCTGAGCCCACTTGAGTTGCGCTTGCGCACCTTGAGGAAGTCGTCCAGGAAGCCGACGGCCCCGCAGAAGACGAACAGCCCGAGCAGCACCAGGGCGGTCATCGAGGGCGCCACCTGGGCGATCTGCGCCGACGGCAGGGTGGTCAGCGCGACGTGCCCGCCGACGTAGGCCAGCACCGTCGCGACGATGAACGCCACGCCGCCCATCGTGGGCGTGCCCTTCTTACCCTGGTGACTGGCCGGCCCGAGGGTGCGGATCGGCTGGCCTGCCTTGAGGGCGGTGAAGACCCGGATCGCGACCGGAGTGCCGAACAACGAGATGATGAACGCGACCGCCGCCGCAACGATGACAGCCCTCACGGGCGAACCCCCTCGGGCCGCAGAGAGTCCACGACCTGCCAAGTCCGATACCGGGAACCTTTGACCAGCACCACATCGCCGGGGTGCAGGTCCAGCCCGGCGATAGCCGCCTGCTGGTCCGCCGCGAGCACAGGCTCGCCCTTCCAGGCCGGCACCGTGGCGGCGCCGTCCAGGATCGGGGCGGCCTCGGCCACCGCGATCAGCCGGTCCACCCCGAGTTCGGCCGCGAG
>JAVHVY010000392.1:0-7131 GCA_032160305.1 Actinoplanes sp. | reverse complement strand
CGACCGGCCGGAGTCCACGCCCAAGGTCGCCTGCACGCCTGAGCCGGCCTACCAGCCTGGCCGCGTCCCCACCGATCCGGACCGCCTGCTGGCGTACGTGTACACGATCGCCGCCGCCGAACCGGTGTGGGTGTCCATCGGCGCGGGGAGTCCCCGCGGATTCGTCCGGCTCTCCGCCGACCAACGCGCGTTCACCGAGATCGCCGAGATTCTGTCCAAGAATCACCTGCCAGCCGTACAGGAGGCCGCCTTGCGGGCCGCCGGGCGGATCGCCGGCGTTCAGGTACGTCGCAACGTTGCCGACGCCGCGGGGCGTGCCGGTATCGCGGTGACCCGCACCGAGGCGGGTAGTCGTGAAGAGTTGGTCTTCGACCCGATCACCTACCAGTATCTCGGGCACAACATCATCGGGGCCGAGCTCGACCTGACCGGCGCGAACGTGGTCTCCTCGCCGGGTAGTGGTAAGGGAACCGTCCGGATCACCGGGTTGGGCCCGAATCCGAAGCCAGGCGATGTCATCTACAGGTCCGCACTGCTGCGGGTCGCCATCGTCGACAAGGCTGGTCAGCGCCCATAACCCGGCAACGACCGGGCCGGGATTCGGCGAACCGTTGATGAGGTGTCGCCGGCCGGCCAGCACGGTCGCCGGTCCGGTGTCTGGGCCGTACGGCCGGGGCGGCGCTGGTCTTCTCCGCTTCCGCGGGGTGTCGTAGGAGGCAACCCGGTGATCTGCGTTGCGGACCTGTGCATGGAAAGTGCGGTCGGCGGGAATAACGCGGCGATGCGCAAGGGGAGATCGACGTCGCGGACACTGCGGCCGGCCGTGCTGGCCGCGGCCGGCCTGGTGGCGCTGTGCGGCTGTGGTGATCTCGGCGGCCGGGAGGCTTCCGCTGATCAGGTAGCGGTGCGGCTGCTGACCGCGGTCGCCGGCAAGGACGGCGCCGCGGCGTGTGCCACTCTGGCTCCGGACACCGCTGCCGAAGTCGAGCAATCGGCCGGCAGGCCCTGCGCTCAGGCCATCCTGGACGAGGACCTGCCGGCGCCCGGCACGGCCAGCGCGGCCGACGTCTACGGCCAATGGGCGCGGGTCCGGCTCACCGACGACACGGTCTTCCTCGCCTCGTTCCCCGGCGGTTGGCGTGTCGTCGCCGCCGGCTGCACACCCCGGCCGCGCCGCCCCTATGACTGCACCTTGCAGGGGGCCTGAGCGATGCGCTGGTTGTTCGTTGTGCTGCTGGTCACCGTCACCGCAGGTCTGGTGTACTTCACCCTTCTGGGGGTGCTGCACCGGTGAAGAGATTCCTGCGCGAGAACTCCCTCGGTCTGGTCTTCGGCATCCTGTTCCTGATCGTGCTGGTCGGCGAGGCGATCGCGGGACACGCCGACTTCAACCAGCAACAGTTCACCGACGGGCTACCGGCCGTGTCGTTCGGCCGATACATCAGCTCGGCCAGCTTCGGCGCCGACGTCGCGGAGAACTGGCAATCGGAGTACCTGCAGTTCTTCCTCTACATCTTCCTGACCGTCTGGCTGCTGCAGAAGGGTTCCCCCGAGTCCAAGTCACTCGACCGGGCCGGCCTGGAATCGGACCAGGACCAGAAGGTCGGCCCGTACGCCGACGAGAACTCGCCGGCGTGGGCACGGGCCAACGGCCTGCGCCGTACGGTGTACTCCAATTCTCTCGGCCTGGTGATGGGCTTGATCTTCCTGGGCTCCTGGCTCGCCCAGTCGATCGCCGGTCGTGCGTCGTTCAACGAACGACAGCTCAGCAGCCTGCAGGATCCGGTGTCCTGGTCGCGATACCTGCTCGAACCCGACTTCTGGAACCGCACCCTGCAGAACTGGCAGTCGGAACTGCTCGCCGTCGCCTCGATGGCGATTCTGGCCATCTATCTGCGTCAGCGCGGATCGTCGCAGTCCAAGCCGGTCGGCACCGCACACACCGCGACCGGCATCGACGGATGAGCCTGCCGACTTTTGAGGTTGCGTACTCATAGCGCCCGGCGGCCGGCACGACACAATTCCGGGGTGAACATCATCCAGCGGCCTGCCAGCGCCGCCATCGCCATCGTCCTCGGCGTCGCCGTGCTCTTGGCCGGCGCCTCCCTGCTCATGCTCCACGATGGAGGCTGGCCGTGGCACGCCAGCATCAGTAACTCCGCCGCAGTCGGAACGACCACCGCCCAGATCATCGACGAGGACGGCACGGCGTACCAGTTCACCGGGTCGTCCACCGAAGCGCAGCACTGGTTGGACAGCAAACAGGACGAACTCAAGGACGCGCACGGCATCCCCATGAAGATCGCCGTCGGCCGGGTGCTCCAACCGCTCGGCCTGGCGATGGTGCTGCTCGGCCTCGCCCGGCTGCTCTGGCGGCTGACGATCGTGCGCCGGGCACGCAAGGTCCTGACACCGCTGCGGGCTCAGCCGCACGACTCCGGTTCTGCCCGCTAGGATTCCGGCGACGCGCCCGGGATGGCAGCAATGGACGCCTCGGCGGTGGCCTTGTCGACGCCGAGGCCGGCGAGGACGCCCGTGCCGTCTTCGAGTTCGAGCAGCGCGAGCAGGATGTGTTCGGTACCCACGTGGTTGTGGTTCATCCGGAGGGCTTCTCGGAAGGTCAACTCCAGGGCTTTCTTGGCGTGCGGGTCGAACGGGATCAGCGCGGGCACCGAGTCGACTGCCGTCGGCAGCGTCGCGGTGGCGGTTCGCCGGGCGACGTCGAGCGATACGCCTTGCGCGACGATCGTCCGGGCGCCGAGCGCGGTCGGGTCCGCCACCAGGCCGAGCACCAGATGAGCCACGCCGATCTGGCCGTTGCCCCTGGTGCGGGCTTCTTCCTGCGCCGTCACGACGACCTTTCTGGCCCGGTCCGTGAAGCGGCTGAACCCCTGGCTGGCGTCGAGGTCCGGCGCCTCGCCCTTGGCGACGAAGCGTTTCTGGGCTGCCTGTTTGGTGACGCCCATACTGCGGCCGATCTCCGTCCAGGAGGCGCCGGAGCGGCGCGCCTGGTCAACGAAGTGCCCGATCAGGTGATCTGCCACGTCACCGAGGTGGTCGGCAGCCAGCACGGCGTCGGAGAGCTGGTCGAGGGCGGCGGGGTGAGTCTTCTTGATGGCTTCGATCAGATCGTCGAGCCGGATCGAGTGGGGTACGGGCTCAGCTGTCGTCATCGGTCAACCATAAGTTGACGCTCGCCATTCGTCAATCCTAGGTTGACGAATGGCGAGGCGAGACCAGCGTGGGACTGTCCGCCGGTGGGCCTCGGCGATGACCTCGGCGTCGAGGTCCTGCCATGACGCACGGCGGCAAGGCCAGGCATTTCGTACAGTCACACCGGTCTATGGGCGGGGTAGGCCACTAGGCTGACTGACATGTTGCGCTGGAAGCGCGGATGAGTACGGACGCACCGACGGTCGTGCCGCCGGATCTGCGTGCCCTGTTGGAGGCCGACCCGCACGGGTGCGCGTTGGCGAGGGCGGTGCGCGCCGAGAACGGCGACATCGCGGACTTCACGCTGGCCTACCTCAACGAGGCCGGGAGCCGTTTCCTGCAGCGGCCGGCGGCCGAGTTGATTGGCAGGACGTATCGCGAGTTGTGGCCGGAGACCGTCACCGACGGTTCGCTGGAGCTGTACCGGCAAGTGGTCCGCGAGCGCGTTCCGGCAGTGCGGACCGTGTACTACGACCGGGCGAGCGTGGCGGGTCATTTCGAGTTCCGGGTCGTGCCGTTCGGTGACGGGTTCGTGGCCCGGTTCGTCGACCTGAGCAAGCTCACACTCGGTTCACAGACGGTGGGCGGGGCACGCCTCTACGACGCGCTGGACGCGGCCTTCGACGGGTTCGCGCTGCTCCGCGCCGTCCGCGATGACACCGCCACGATCGTCGATTTCACCCGCGAGTGGGTCAACCAGATCGGCGCCAAACTCGCCGGCCGCGTCGTCGAGGAACTCCTCGGGCGAGGCATCCTCGAACTGCCGTCAGGCCCCGCGGACGTCGACCTGTTCCCCCACCTGTGCGCGGTGACCGAGACCGGCGGCACCTGGCAACAGCAGCTCACCGCGCCGAGCACGGCCCAGGTATGGGAGCTCAAGGCCGCCCGGGTGGACGCCGACACCGTCGCCGTCTCCTACCGCGACATCACCGAACAGGTCGACCAGCAACGGCAGCTCGAACAGAGCGTGACCCAGACCCGGGCGGCCGCGGACCGGACCAGCGCCTTGCAGACAGTCACCGCGGCGCTGGCCGCCGCCGGTACCCCGGAGGAGGTCTACCTCGCTATGGGCACGGTCGTGCGCCCTTCGGCCGGCGGCCAGGCCATCGTGGTCCTGCTCACGGAACACGGCCGGCTGGTGCTGCGATACCACGCCGGCTACGAAGACCACGTCGTACAGCAGCTGCATGAGGTACCGCTGACGCACCCGTATCCGGCTACCGGCGTGGCGCTCACCGGGCAGCCACGATATGTGAGCTCGCCGCAGGAGTTCGCGGAAGCTCAACCGGACCCGGCATCCGCTATCTCTGGTGGCGACCGGGTGGCGTGGGCGTTCCTGCCGTTGAGCTCCGCCGGGCAGATCCTCGGCACGCTCGTGATCGGCTACCGCCAGTCGCATGACTTCGACGACGACGAACGCGCCAACCTGATGGCGTTCAGTCACACCGCCGCCCAGGCGATGCAACGTGCCCAGCTGTATCAGGCCCAGCTGTCCATCGCAGCCGACCTACAGCGGGCGCTGCTGCCCGCTGCCCTGCCCACCTTGCCCGGCACCCGGCATGCCGTGCGCTACCTGCCCTGGACCCAGGGCTCCGACGTCGGCGGCGACTGGTACGACATCATCCACATCACCACCGACCGCGCCGCCCTGGTGATCGGTGACGTCGCCGGCCACAGCCCCCAGGCCGCCGCCACCATGGGACAACTCCGCAGTGCCCTGCGCGCGTACGCCGCCGACGGGTCCCCACCCGCCGACGTCATTCACCGCGCCAACGAGCACCTGCTGCGCTACGAGCCGCAGGCCATGGCCACCTGCTGCTACCTCGAACTTCACCTACGCGACGGCACCGCGACCGCGGTCCTGGCAGGTCACCCCCCACCGATCCTGACCGCCGAGGGCCACGCCACACCACTACCGGTGAGACCCGGACCCCCGCTGGGCACCCGCCACGCGACCTACCAGAACCATGCCGTCGCGCTGCCCCCCGGGTGCTGCCTGGTGCTCTACACCGACGGTCTGATCGAGGACCGCCGCTACACCGTCGACCGGGGACTGGCCGACCTGTGCCAGGCAATCCAGGCCGCACCGGTACTCGACCCCGAAGAACTGGTGGACCACATTCTCCGTACCGGCGTCGGCCCGAACCCGCGCAGCGACGACGTGGCCATCCTCGCGGTCACCTTCGACGACCCCGGTCAACCCGGCCAGTGCGAGGGCTGCTCTCCGTAGGATGCGCGGGTGGAGAAGGATCGGGCGCAGGGGCGGGAGCGGTCGTACCTGAAGGCGTCGGAGCGGCGCGCGGAGATCCTGTCGCGCGCGATCGAGCTGTTCGCCGAGCGTGGCGTCGGGGTGTCGCTGCGGGCGATCGGTGACGCGATCGGGGCCACGCACGCCGCGTTGCGCTACTACTTCCCGTCCCGAGACGAGTTGCTGGTCGAGGTGTATCGGACACACGAGCGGCTGGAGCAGGAACCTCCGGAGCCCGAGGAGGTCTCGGCGGTCGCGGTGATCGAGCGCAGCGCCGAGCGGAACCGGTCGATTCCCGGCCTGGTCGAGCTGTACGCCACGCTCACCACGGACGCACTGCAGGGACAGCAGCATCCGCTGACCCGGGAGTTCGTCCGGGAACGCTTCCAGCAGCTGCGTGCGTACCTCGCCGAACGGGTCCGGACCGGGCAACGTGCCGGCACGATCGCGGCGGACATCGACCCGGATGATGCCGCGGCCCTGGTGATCGCCGCATCCGACGGTCTGCAACTGCAGTGGCTGCTCGACCCCGACGTGGTGGACGTGCGGCGTGCGCTCGCCCTGTTGGAGCGGCTGCTGCCGTCGCCGCCGCAACCAGAGGCGGCCGACGGGGGCAACTGAGGCGGGTCTTGCCTCTGAATTCTTCCACTGGAAGAATCTCTGCCGGGTCCCCTGCCCCGAACGGATTGGAGGGAGCGGCGGATGGCACTTCCCGAGCACGTCGAACCCATGGATGTGGCGCTGGACGGGCCGGTGGCACGCACGTCGGCGGTGCGGCTGACGCTCGCCTCGCCGCTCTACCGCGGCGCCACGATCGCTGTCTTCCTGTCGGCGCTCGGGTTTTCAGCGGCCGCCCCACAGATCGCGTTGTTCCTGGTCAACAACCTGCATGCGTCCCTCACCGCCGCCGGCCTGTTCTACCTGACGAACCTGACCGCGCCGGTGGCCGGCTATCTGGTCGGCCGGCGATCCGATCGCACCGGCCGCCGCCTGGGCCTGTTCCGGGTCTGCGCGGTGGCCGGGTTCGTGGGCTGGCTGGCTATCGCGTTCTCGACGCAGTTGTGGATGCCCTACGTCGTCAGCGCGCTCATCGGCGCGTTCGGCGGCGCCGCTACGTCGCAGCTCTTCGCCGCCATCCATGACGAACAGCAGGCCCACCCCAACGCGAGCAACGACGGGGTGGTCGCCCTCGTGCGGATGGCACTGACCGGCGGTTGGGTGATCGGCCCGGTCGCCGGATCGTTCCTGGCCGCCGAGACGTCCCTGCGCACCATGCTCGTGGCGACGGCGATCTGCACCCTGGTCCAGGTGGTGCCGCTCGGAACGCAGCGGACCCCGGCCGCCGCTCCCTCGCCCGCGGGGGCACCGGACTCCACCGGCCGCAGCCCGGGCCTGCGGGCCATGCTGCCGCTGCTGGCCTTCACGACCCTCTACGTGCTCGTATATGCCGGCGAGCCGATCAAGTACGCGTACCTGCCGATCTACATGAAGGACCAGCTGCACCTCCCGGCCGGGCTGAGCGGCGCGATCATCGGCATCCAGCCGCTCGTCGAGATCGTGCTCATGCCGCTGGCCGTCCTGGTGGCCCGCCGAACCGGGATGATGCGCCTGATGATCCTCGGCGCCGGGTTCGGTGTCGCGGCCAACATCTGTTTCGCCGTCACCGGCAC
>JAVHVY010000367.1:0-10598 GCA_032160305.1 Actinoplanes sp. | reverse complement strand
GCAGATGACGGCGGACGCGCTGCGCGTGCACGCCGGGCTGCTGCGGCAGACCGAGCGTGAGGTGGCCGTGGCGGCCACCTTCACCGAGGCGTTCCCCACGGTCCCGTCGGTCGCCGTTGCGGCACAGCCCGCCGACGTCCATGACGTCGACGGGCTGCGGACGATCGGAACAGCTCTGGCCGGCTGACCGAGTGGGTTGGCCAACGGACCGTCTGCTCGATCAGCGGGCCGATACGAGCACCTTGTCGGCGCCATTCTCCTTGAGCGCGGCTTCGAACATCTTCCGCCAGCTCGCCACGTGCGGGTGCCGGCGCAACAGTGCGCGGCGCTCCCGCTCCGTCATGCCTCCCCAGACGCCGAATTCGATCCGGTTGTCCAGAGCATCCGCGAGGCACTCATAGCGGACCGGGCAGCTGCGGCAGATCCTCTTCGCCACGTTCTGCTCGGCGCCCTGCACGAACAGTGCGTCAGGGTCGCCACTCTGACACGCCGCCATACTGGGCCAGTCGCTGATCATCCCCATCTGTACCCGTCCCCCCTTGCTGAACCCCTGGCGTCCACCGCTGCCCATGTCCCCCAGGCCGCGCAGACGTCCTGCGTTGTATCGCGGCACCATCATGCTCCGTAGTCGGGCGATTACGCAACGTTGTCCATCAAATACGTATAGCTCGGTACTTCCGGACATCTTGCGCCCGGCCCCACCGCCGGTTCCAGGCCCGAATACTCAAGAAACCGCACGTCACGCCGATCGGGGTAGCAGAATCAATCTGGGCGAACCGTGACCTCCGGAGCAGCGGTCCCTCGCGCCCTTCGCGTACCCTGCTCAGGTGACCTCCTGGATGCGCAGACGCGATCACAACATTTTCGCCAACGCGACCTCGCTGTTGATCTGTGGCCTTCTGGCCGGCGTGGTCGTCGCCGCGGCGGCATTTCCCGCTGTCGCGATGTCGGGGTTGGCGGCGAAAGCGGGCAGCTTGACCTTCGCCCAACTCCCGGGCGAGCTCAAGCAGGCCAGCGCACCCCAGATCACCCGGATCTTCGCATCCGACAAGAAAACTCAGATCGCGGTTATGTATGACGAATTCCGCAGCGACGTCCCACTCAAGGACATCAGCGTCAATATGCAGCACGCGATCGTCGCGGCTGAAGATCACGAGTTCTATCACCACCACGGTGTCGACTTCAAAGGCGTCGCCCGCGCAGTCGTCAGCAACCAGAACGGCAAATCACAGCAGGGCGCATCCACGCTGACGATGCAGTACGTCCGGATGTCCCTGGCCTATTCGGCGACCAACCCGCAAGAGGTCATCGACGCCACGCAGGACACCCCCAAGCGCAAGATCACCGAAATGAAGTACGCGCTGGAGGTCGAGAAGGAGCTGCCGAAAGACCAGATCCTCGACCGCTACCTCAACGTCGCCCCGTTCGGTAACGGCGCTTACGGCGTCTACGCCGCGAGTCAGGTCTACTTCAGCAAGAAGCCGAAGGACCTGACAGTCGCCGAGGCCGCTCTGCTGGCCAGCATGGTGAAAGCGCCGACCGCGTTCAACCCGACCACCGCCAGCGGCTGGCCGCAGGCGCTGGCCCGGCGCAACTACGTCATCGACGACATGTTGGACCTCGGCTACCTCACCCAGGCCGACGCCGACAAGGCGCACGCGACCAAGCTGGGCCGGACGGTCAAGCGGTTCGGCAACGGCTGCGTCTCGGTGGCGAACAACAACTGGGGCTTCTACTGCGACTTCTTCTACCGGTGGTGGTTGAGCCAGGAGACGTTCGGAGCCACGACGTACGACCGGGAGCGGCGCCTGAAGAGTGGCGGCTACCAGATCGTGACCTCGATGGACATCAAGGCCCAGAGCGCCGCGCGTAAGCGGATCAACGAGCAGATCAGCAACAACAGCCGCAACGCGCTGCTGCTGGCCGGGATCGAGCCGGGCAGCGGCCTGGTCCGGGTGCTGGCCGCCAACCGCAACTTCAAACTGGACAACTCCGCGAAACCGCAGAACAAGATCTCGTCCGACCCGTCGAAGGCGGCCCAGGGCATCCGCGGCACCTATCCGAACACAACCAACCCGATCCTGACCGGTGGCGGCGACATCACCGGCTACCAGGCCGGCTCGGTGTTCAAGATGTTCACGTTGGTGGCAGCCCTGGAGAAGGGCCTGCCGCTGGCAACCACGATCAAAGCCGAAGACCGGTACAGGTCCGGCTACATCATCCAACCCGGGCCGGCGGCCTGTCCCGGCACGCACTTCTACTGCCCGAGCAATTCCTCACACGAGGCCGGCGTCTACAACATGTGGACCGGTTTCAGCGCCTCGGTCAACACCTTCTTCGTACCGCTGGAGGAACGCGTCGGCGCCGAGAACGCGGTCGACGTGGCCAAGCGCTTCGGCGTCCAGTTCCGCGCCAAACGCGACGCCGACTTCGCCAACAACGAGGCGTCGGCCCACCAGTGGGGTGCCTTCACGCTGGGCGTCTCAGCGTCCACCCCGCTCGACATGGCCAACGCGTACGCCACCCTGGCCGGCGACGGGATGTACTGCCAGCCCACGCCGGTCGAGGAGATCAAGACCCCGACGGGTGAGAAGATCGACGTCGGCAACCCGAACTGTCAGCGAGCGACCTCAGCCGACGTGGCCCGGGCAGCACTGGACGCGGCCCGCTGCCCGGTCGGCGACTCGGCCCAGACCGGCAACTGCGGCGGCCGCCACACCGCCGGCCCAGCGCACGGCATCATCGGGCACCCGATCTACGGCAAGACCGGGACGACCGACCGGGAACAGACCGCCGCCCTGATCATCGGCTCGTCGAGCCTGACGATCGCCGGCTATCTCGTCAATCCGGACTACGCCAACCATGCGGACCACATGTCCCACACCATCGTGAACCCGGCGGTCATGGAGACCATGGCCGACTACCTGCGCGGCACGCCGAAGGTCCAGTTCAAGAAACCGGGCAGCGACAAGCTGTCGATCGGCGAGCAGCGCTCGATCCCGGGCGTCACCTGCGACTCGGTCGACAGCGCCAAGGCCCAGATCAGCGGCGCCGGCTTCCAGGTCTCGGTCTCCGGCCAGCAGGTCCCGTCCAACTGTCCGGCCGGCACCGTCGCGGGCACCAGCCCGGACGGCCGCACGATCAAGGGCGGCCTCGTCAACCTGCAGATCAGCAGCGGCCCGGCTCCGCCCCCCGGCCAGCCGCCCCCCGGCCAGCCGCCGATAATCAAAGGGCGCTGAGCAGTGCCCGTTCATCTACAGGAAGGCCGGGCGACCACGCCCGGCCGTTCCACTCGACGGCCGGCTTCACACCTCCCGGCCCGTCGCGCCACCGCGGCTCCGTCGACCACTTGGTACGGTGCCGCAGGTCGCACCGCCTGGGAGAGTATGGCGGCGCGCAAGAGCGAAGGGCCAGGCAACGATGCAGGCCGCGGAGGTCCCGCGTGCGGTGGCCGCGGCCATGTCGACCGCTTCATCACGTGGTCTGACGGTCGACGTGGCGATCATTCTTCAAGACTCGAACAGGCTCACTCTGCGTCTGCTGCCCTGTGACGTCCTGGCCCAGGTGGCACCGGTAGCGCATCAGGTCGCCCAGTTCGAAATCGAGCTTGCGCAACGGCTCGCCGAATCCGAGAGCCCGGTGGCGGCTCTTGAGCCTCGGGTCGAGCCACGCGTCTACGAGCGGGATGGCTTCGTGGTCACGCTGTGGACCTACTACGAACCTGCGACGCCTCGAAAGATCTCACCAGCCGACTACGCCCATGCGCTTGGGCGGCTGCATGCCGGCATGCGCAGGATCGATGTCCCCACCCCGCACTTCACGGATCGAGTCGGGCAGGCCCAACAACTCGTGGCAAGCCGCGACCACACTCCGGCGCTCGCCGACGCGGACCGGGAACTCCTCGGCAACACGCTGCGAAACCTGCGGCGACTGATCGGCGAGCGCGGCGGCACCGAGCAGCTTCTGCACGGCGAGCCGCACCCAGGCAACATTCTCACCACGACGAACGGGCTGCTGTTCATAGACCTCGAGACGTGCTGCCGTGGGCCTGTCGAATTCGACCTCGCCCATGCGCCCGAAGAGGTCAGCGAACACTATCCGGGCGTCAATCAAGGCTTACTCAGCCAGTGCCGGATCCTCGCGCTGGCGATCATCACCACGTGGCGCTGGGATCGAGGCGACCAACTCCCAAACGGGCGCCAGCTGGGCACAGAATGGCTCCGCCAGATCCGAGCAGCGCTCGATCGCAACGGCCTGGACACCCATGGCTGATCGCGGGCCTTTGATCTTCACTAGTCGGCGCTTGACCTTCTGGCCCTCACTCAGGCCGCGGTTGCCCGGGCGTAGTACCTACCGGCCAGGCCAAACGCTTCCTCGGCAGCTCAGCGACAACCACATCCCGTCCGCCGTCGGCCCACACCGCCCTTGAGTCGCACTGTGATTCGTGGCTGGCGGCAGCCGCGCCAGCCGAGGTTAAGCGCGCTGAGCGTGGCTCTGCCAGCCGTAGAGCCGGTCGTCGAGCTTGCGAACGCTATCGGTTTCAGCCCACTTCTTGCGAGCGACCTCGACGGCGGCCAGGTCGCCGAGGATGACGGTGCGCTGCTTGCCCTCATCGGCGCGCAGAGCCCCGGGCCGGCGCTCTCGTGCCGGTTGTCGGCACCGTCGTACCGTACAGTCGTTGCGTGCCGTTGCTTGCTACGCCCGCCCTGCCTCCGGGCGCGATGGCGGCATCGGCGCAGCCCGAGATCACGGCAAAGGGGATAACGCTTCGGCCGTGGCAAGCGTCCGACCGTCCGGTCGTGACGGCGGCGTTCGCCGATCCGGCCATTCAGCGGTGGCACTGCCGATCGATGACGGATCAAGAGGCCGCTGACTGGATTGATTCCTGGTCGGCTCGGTGGCGCGACGAGACGGACGCGGCCTGGGCCGTGCTCGACGCGGGCGCCGTCGCTGGGCAGGTCGGTCTGCGCCACGTCGATCTTGCCCAGGGCTTGGCCGCGATCTCGTACTGGGTACTGCCGGCCGCGCGTGGTCGTGGTGTCGCCTGTCGAGCGCTGGCTGTGCTGACCGACTGGTCCTTTCGGACGCTGGGACTGCACCGCCTCGCGTTGAGCCATTCAACGCGAAACGTGGCGTCTTGCCGGGTTGCACAGCACGCCGGATTCGCCGCCGAGGGTACGAAGCGCGGCGAAGGCCGCCACTCCGATGGCTGGCACGACATGCACCTCCACGCCCGCTTACGCACCGACGTCTGATCGGGAGCCGAGGACTCGGCATCATGGCGATCGTGGACAAGGAAGGGACTTGACCCCAAAACCTAGATCATGATCCGGCCACCGCGGATCATGTCTCTGAGCTGCAGTTGTTCATCATCAACTTTCGACCTCTGACAGCTGGGCGGTGGTCGCCGCTTCGTCCCGAACGCGGTACAGGAACGCATACCACGTCGTCCCTTGCCGTCCCCACATCAGGCGAGCTGGCCGTCGTAATCCGGGAGCTTGAATGTACGCTCGGCGTGCCCGCCGGCCAGGTCGCTCGGGCTGTTGCCGATGTTCGCCACGATCGTGTAACCGCGGGTCTCGATCGCCGTACGAGCGGCGGTCTTCAGCGCCTGGTCCGACTGCGTGTTGAACCACGGGCGTAGGTAGATGCCCGCGAACGGGTATCCCTCTACGCGCAGGTTCGCCTCGGACTGCCAGCCCAGGATCTCGGGCCGGGCCGTCACGAAGAACACCGCCGCCCCCGCGTCCGCGGCCTGCTGAGCGACCGCCAGCACACCCGGTGTCGCGGGCGAGGCGAGGCCGGGCCGGTACGCCGTCTGCAGCGCCGTGTTGTCGATGTCCAGCACGATCGCGGCGCGCACCGACGAGTCGGGCAGGCGGTCGTCCAGATAGCCCGCCGCCAGGTCGGTCACTGCCACGACATCGTTGAGCCAGGTCTGGTACGGCGGCAACGCGAGGCTCGCGGCATTGCGGGTGGAGCCGCCCTGCACAGCGGTGGTGGTGGCGTGAGCGGCGGCGGGGGCGCTGATCGCGACCGCGGTGGCGGCTATGACCGTGGCGGCATACCGAAGAAGAAGCCTGTTCATACGAGTCACCTTAGGACCATCAGAATCGCCAAACATCAATATCTGATTACGGAAGCCAGGACCTGTCCGGGTGGTACCCGGGCAACGCGGGTACGCGACGTGCTCGGGGGCGGTCTTCGATGACCGCGAGTTCGCGGGGCCGGTTCGCCGCCGAGGGTGTTCTGCAGTGCCGCCCGGGGCTGTTGTCACAAGACACAGGTTGTGCGACGGCCGGTCCCTGACCACGACCGGCCAATCCTCGTCATCCCAGAAGCTCGAGTCGCATATCCCGATCGCGCCGAGGTTTCGGTAGACGGGCAGGTGACGAGGGAACGAATATCCGCTCGATCACGTTCCGGGCACCGGTGGTGGCTGATAGAAAGATGCTCATGACCGTCACTTCCCGTGGTACGGGCTCGGTTAACCGCCGTACCCTGCTGCGTCTCGCTGGCCTGACCGCCGGAGCGAGTGTCGTCGCGGCCGCCGCCGCCCCGGGGGCAGCGTCCGCCGTGGGCGGCGTCTTCCAACACGGCGTCGCCTCGGGCGACCCCCTGCCGGGCGGCATTCTGCTCTGGACCCGGGTCACCCCGGTCCCGGAGGCGACTCCGGCGTCCGGCGTGGGCCCGGTGGTCGCGGTCGACTGGCAGGTCGCGGCCGACCCGTCTTTCACCACCAGCGTTCGGTCCGGAACGGTCAGCACGGGTCCGGACCTCGACCACACGGTGAAGGTGGACGTCTCGGGGCTCGCGCCGGCCACCACCTACTGGTTTCGCTTCGGACTGGCCGGCACCTTCTCGCCGGCCGGCCGCACGATGACCGCACCGGCCGCCGGCCAAGACGTCACCCGGCTGCGGATGGGGGTGGTCAGCTGCTCCAACTGGGAGGCCGGCTACTTCGCGGCGTACCGGCGCCTGGCCGAACGCGGCGACCTCAACCTCGTCGTGCACCTGGGCGACTACCTCTACGAGTACGGCACCGGGCAGTTCGCCGCAGGCGGCACGGTCGTGCGCAAGACCGAGCCGGCGAACGAGACGATCTCGCTGGCCGACTACCGGATCCGGCACGCCCTGCACAAAACCGACCCGGACCTGCAGGCGCTGCACGCCTCGGTACCGTGGATCATCACCTGGGACGACCACGAGGTCGCCAACGACATGTGGAGCGGTGGCGCGGAGAACCACACCCCGGCCACCGAGGGCGACTTCGGTGCGCGGGTGGCGGCGGCACGCCAGGCGTACGCGGAGTGGATGCCGGTCCGGCTCGCCGCGGACGGGCGCATCTACCGGCGGCTGCGCTACGGCACCCTGTTCGAGCTGTCCATGCTCGACCTGCGCACGTACCGGTCGCAGCAGACCTGCGGCACGGATGTCGACGACGCCGACCGCACCATCACCGGCGCCGACCAACTGTCCTGGCTAGTGGACGGCCTGGTCAACGCCGACACCACGTGGAAGATCGTCGGCAACCCGGTGATGATCTCCCGGCTCGACGTCGGCACCCTGCCGGCCTGGCTGCTCGGCCCGCTCGCCGACCTCATCGGGGTGCCGCAGAACGGCTTCGCAATCAACGCCGATCAGTGGGACGGCTACAACGCCGACCGCGAGCGCCTGGTCGACGCCCTGCTCGCGCACGCCACCAAGGACGTCGTCTTCATCACCGGCGACATCCACACCTCCTGGGCCAACGAGCTGACCACTCGCGACACCGGGGAGAGCAACCCAGCCGCCGCGGAGTTCGTGGTGCCGTCGGTGACCAGTGACAACATCAACGACTACCTGGGCACCAGCCCGGGCGGCCCGCTCAGCCTGCTGGCCGCGTCCCTGATCAGAGCGACCAACCAGCACGTCAAATGGGTCGAGCTGGACGGGCACGGCTTCGGCGTGCTGGAGATCACCGCGAGCCGCTGCCGGATGGACTGGTACCACCTGGCCGACCGCACCAAGAAGGATTCCCCTGCGAAGTGGGTCCAGGGCTGGTCGGTCGCTCGGGGCTCGTCGAAAATCAAGAAGGAGTCGGCACCATCTTGAAATGACCTCTGCTCTGCCGATCGGGGCCGTGCCCACGTGATCCAGCAGCGTCGCCCCGTAGTCGTGCGCCACGAACGCGAAGCCGCGGCAGTGGCTATGGAATGCGGGCGGGCTATCCGGCGTGGCGAGGCGGTGGACCAGACAGGTCCGCGGTCCGGACCGGGCCGGGGAGATGCCTGGCGTTCGATGGCTTCGGACCACGCACGTACCGGATGGCCAGCACGACCAGCAGGAGCGTCATCAGTGGCGCGCCGGGAAACTTGGCGTAGCGGGCCAGTCCGCCGCCGTCCGGCAGGACCAGCAGGGCCGCCGACGCGGCGACCGCCATGATCAGATCGGTACGAACCGTACCGGCGGCCAGCAGCACCAGCGGCGCCAGGGCGTACCAGGGATGAAACGATGGTGCGAGAGCGATCGTCGCGGCGAACGCGAGTCCCCCACCGCGCAGCGCGGCCGGGATCGGCCGCTCGGCCCGCGTCGCGCAGCGCCACCACCCGGCGATCAGCACGGCGGCGAGGACTCCGAGGCCCAGCAGCCGGACGACCGGCACGGCATCGGCGGTAGGGGAACCCAGCCGTCCCAGGTAGGTCAATGTCATGCCGACCGCCGTCGGCGGGGACGTGAACTGAACCAGATCCTGAGTGTGCCTCATACCGGCGGTCCACCCGACGCCGAGCCCGCTGGCGGCGGTCACCGCACCCATCGTGGCCACAGCGGCGCCGATCAGCCGGCCACCCGACCGCAGCGCCAGCGCGGGGCGGTAGGGCCGACTGACGACGATCAGCACGGCGAACGGCAGCACCACGATCGCCGTGATCTTCACCGCGACCGCGAGACCAAGCAGCGCACCCACGGCCAGCTGCACAGCAGAATGGGTCGGACGCAGGGTGACCAGCGTCAGACCGGCGACCACGAGCGCGATCATCACAGCGTCGTTGTGCGGTCCGCCGACCAGATGCGCACCGACCAGCGGCCCGGCCAGCGCGACCCACAGCGCTCGAGCCGGCGGCACACCGCAGTGGCGGGCCAGGACGGGCAGGCACACCGCGATGGTGATCACGCCCGCGGCCGCGACGAGTCGCAGGAGCATGACTATGGCGAGGAGCGAGCCGCCGAGCAGTACCGCCGCGGCGGCCAGCAGCACGAACAACGGGCCGTATGGCGCGGGGGTATCGCGCCAGATCGGCGACACCGCATCGATCCACGGACACGGCAACGTCGCGGCGCCATACTCGTACGGGCTCAGGCCGTTGACGAACAGGTGCCCCTGACAGGCGTACGAATAGACGTCGCGACTGCCCATCGGCGGTACGACCAGGAACGGCGCCACCCACAGGGCGGCCGTCGCCGCGGCCCAGCGCGGCGACGGTATCCGATCTCGCGCTACCCACCACAGGTATCCCTGCACGAGCGTCCCGGTCAGCCAGGCGATCAGGATGATGACGCCCTGCGGACCGTGCGCGACACTGACCGGCGTCGACGCCAGGTCACCGTGCGGCAGCGCACCGCCGAGCACGCCCGCGACGGCGAGGAGACACGCGGCGAGGAGGCCGAGGTACCTGATGGTCCCTAAACCGAGCATCCGATGATGGTGTGCAATGCGGGTGAGCGGCAGACCAGGACCGCAAGAACCCTGAGCGACGGCACGTTGGCCAGTGCCTCGCGGGGCGAGGCGGGCATGTGGGGCATGGCGGAAAGGCGAAGACCTCATCGGGTACGAATGGTGGCCGGCTGCTGCGCAGGCGGATGAGGGTGTGAAAGGTGAACGCCAGGGCCGGCGGACGGGCCGGCCCTGACGTCGGTCGGGCGCGGGTCAGAATTTGCCCTTGGCAAGGTCAACGAGGGTGACGCGGGTGACTGTGTAATTGACGGTGACGCCGACGTCGGCGCCGGTGTACTTGACCGGCAGGCCGGTGTTGGCGTTGACGGTCAGGCTTTCGGAGCCAGGGCTGGCGGGCGTGTCGGCGGTCAGGGTGAGTACGGGCTGACCGTTGAGGGTGCCGGTCTTGACCTTGATCTCGGGCATCTGGCCCAACAGGCGTAGCACGCCGGCGCGGACGGTGGGGCTGCCGGCGCCGACGGTCAGCGCATCCATCGAGTTGTTCCAGACCCGGTTGTCGGTCTTGTTGATCTCGAACATGGCCTTGAGTCGCTCGGGGACCTTGCCGGCCGGCAGCGTGGGGGTGACTCCGGGCGCCTCGAGGGTCGGCTTGACCTTGAGGTTCTTCGGCACCCACGCGCGCGCCATCTTCTTACGGGCCTCGTTCAGGTCGCCGGTGGCCGCCTGCTTCGCCGCCGCGACCTCGTTCTTGTACCCGTCCTCGGTCTTCCGCGTGTGGTGGCCCTTGACCTGCGCGGAAATCCCGGTTCCGGATCGGCATCCGATCATCCAATCAGCGAGCCTGAGCACGTCGTCGTGCTGCATACGGCAAACTGATGTACATCTGCGGCAACAACGCGGCGTGGCACGGATTCACCAACGTCGCCCGCGACGGCACGCCGAA
>JAVHVY010000330.1:0-3208 GCA_032160305.1 Actinoplanes sp. | reverse complement strand
TCCCGACCGGTTGGGTCATGCACCCGACCGATTTGGAGACCGTCGACCTCCAGACGGACACGAACGGCCGGCTGTACCTGGTCGGGGCGGGCGGCGACGACCGGATCAACGCCCTGTTCGGCGACCTCCCGCGGGTCGCCAGTTCGCGCATCCCGCAGGGCACCGCAATTCTGGCCGACTGGGGTCAGTGCCGCCTGTACATCCGCGAAGAGGTCCGCCTCGACATGGACCGCAGCGGGGTTTTGTTCGATCACAATCAGGTCAAGCTACGAGCTGAGGCGAGGATCGGTTTCGCGGTGCTCCGGGCACAGGCCTTTGCCACAGTGGACCTCGCGGCGTAGCTCCCGTGATCGCGGTGCCGCTGGGCTGGGTGTCCTTTCGCTCGTCCGGCCCGGCAGCACCGTTCGGGGCGTCAACCTCACCGTCGTAGCTGGCTTTCGCATTGTTCAACGGCTGCGATGGAGGGAAGGCGGGTGGAACCTGTGACCCGCCTGCGCCTCTACCGCTCGGTGCCCTCGGCCGCGATGCCGGGGGCACCGTCGCGAGCCTTCTCGAATGCGCCGCTGATTGTGCCGGTCGTGTTCATCTCGGTCAGCGCTTCTTGTGCCCGCATCCGGTCCTCTTCCGTCGCGTCGGGATCGGTGGCGGCGTTCACCACGAACTTGGCCCGCTTGTACGAGCTGCCTGACATGCCCAGCGCGGGGGCCACGACGTGCGCGGTCTCGCCCTTGTTCAAGAAAGGTCCGGTCATCTGGTCGTACCTTTGTCCGGCGCGGCCGGGCGCAGCCGATCTGCCCGCTTCAGCCATGCGTTCCAGAGCCCGCGGTCGTTCCAGTTCTTCCAGCGCCTTACCGAGCGACACCAGCTCCCCGGGCGTCATCGGTTTGCGGACGGTGTTCTCGTCGCGCTCCATCACCAGCCGTTCGACCGCGCTGCTCAGGTCGGTGACGACGCGGGCCGGGATCGTTGACCACCCGAGCTTGCGGACCGCTTCCAGCCGGCGCTGCCCGGCGATCAATTCACCAGCCTCCAGGGACGTGGGGGACCAGGTCGGGAGCCCTCCAGGATGGCCTGCTTCGCCTGACCGACCGCGCGACCCGACGTGCCGACCTGGGCGGCGGCGAGATCACGTGACTGTGGCGCCGCCGGAGAAAGGTCAGGCACCAGTGCCATACCTTTCTCCGCTGGCTGGAACGGTGCCGACGACCTGCCAGCTTCTGCCATACGCTGCCGCGCTTCGGCCTCGCGCCACTCCAGCACAGGAAGCGAGGCTCACATAGTTATCGATATCACTATTTTCTATGGTGGTTCGTCTATGGCACAGTGTCGCCCGGGGTTCGTGGGTCGGCGAACCCGTCGATCTGATCGGGAGGTCTGATGCTCCACCGAAAGATCAGCGCCGCGGGGGTCGCGCTCGTGCTGACGCTGGCAGTTGCCGGCTCCATTCCGGGCTCCGCGACCGCGTCACCTGGCCAGTTATAATATGCGGCGTCAGCTCAGCGGCACGCGACGGCTTGCGGTTGTGCACGTCGGTAGTCGCCAAACCCGTCAGCGAGGTTGCCGCCCTGTTCAAGGCAGCGGCGCGTCCCCATGCCGCGTCGGGGGCGGTAACGGCGGTCGCCGCCGGGTGGGAGCCCGATCCCGATCCGGGTTCGCTTCCGGATTACTGCAGCGCCGGCACGACCCGGGTGACCGACTGCGTCGCCGCGGAGATCGCCGGCGTCATCCTGGACAACAAGGGCGTCGTCAAAGGCACCGCGACGATCGAGACCATCTACTGGGAGGCCCTGTCGAACAAGTCCCTGACCTCGAGCATGGGTGGCAAGGCCGTGGTGACAGCGGCCACCGGAAGCGCCGCCGCCAACTCCACGGTCAACGGCACCGCGGTCTGCTCCACCAACTGCACCGTCGCCGGTAACAGCACCACGAAGTTGCCGCTGGTCATCGGCGACTACATGCGCGGGGCTTGGACCATCACCGCCGCCACTCCCGGCGCCACCCCGCTGACCAGTACGCGCAAGATGAAGTTGACGCTGGCCTCGCCTGCCCCCACCGTGCCGGGCTCAGGAACAACGCCCGCGCTGTCGACGTCGCGGTGCGACAACAGTGCTGGTCTAGCCGGGATCGGTAAAGGCTGCGTGTACCCGGCCGTGACACCGGTATTCCTACTCAGCGGCACTGTCACGCCGGTATCCCCTGTGCACGCCGCGTTCGTCGCCTCGGCCCAGGCAAGCCTGGCGGGCCATCCTGGGCGTCCTGACGGGACGGTCCTGAACCGGGACACCGATGACGCCGCTAAGACCGCGAGGCGCACGCTGTCCTGCAAGGGTTTCGTCAAGACCGACGACAACGACTCGTGCGATGAATACCCCTTCGCCTCGACCACACAAGGTGGAGCGCCGGCTATCGTGTCGCATGTGCCGCTGACCGACAACACCAACGGTGGCAACAAACTGAACAACTTCTTCCAAACCAATAGGGTCATCAACCAGGATGCGTTCTTCGTTCAGGTCGTAGGCTGACTCGTATGACCGCTGCTGGACACCAGCCCCCTCTCGCTGCTGTTAGCGCAGGCGAGGACATCGTTCAGACCTCGAACGCCTTCTACGAGTTGGTCGACTACGACGGTGCGCCTGACATCCTCGCCGACGCAAACGATGCACATGCGGGGCTGGTGGCCACCGGCTCCACCGGCGCGATGATCCTCACCGGCACCGAGTCAGGCCCCATCCGGGTCCGCGTCGAGATATTCAACGCCGCGCCGATTTCACAAGACGGCTGGGACGAAGTCGCCGATGTCACCCAGCACACACCCACCGGCACCGTTTCGGTGAACTCGCCGTTCATCGGGCCACCCGCTTACCTTCCGGCTTTGCAGATACCCGCCGACTCCTGGTATCACATTCGAGTCCACGCCCGGGGTCGCACCGCCGCTCGGCAATTCGTCGTCGGCCCCGACGAGCCCGTCGAGGAACATCTCATCCAGCTCTGGCCTGAGTCCACCTCAGACTGAGCAGCCGGGACCATTTGCGGGCCGCGTCGAGATCAGTTCGAGGACCCGGTCGTAGCTCGAATGACGCTCTTGGCGTGTAACTACTACTCCGGTGGCTGGCCGCGCTCGACCCGTACCGTGATCCCGAACGAGTCCTCGGCGACCTCGGTCAGCACGGCGATCAGCTCCCGCGCCACCACTTCGATGTCGGCGAGA
>JAVHVY010000321.1:0-17120 GCA_032160305.1 Actinoplanes sp. | reverse complement strand
TCTGCTCGGGGCGGTCTGCCTGGTCAGTTTCAACCGCAATGCTGAGAGCTGAGGAAATCGTGAATGCGCGCGTGGCCACCGACGGGCCGACTGAATTCCGCAAGAGGCTGCTGCCGCTGACCCTCGGCCACGGCGTGCAGTTGGAGTTCTACCGTAAGCATTGGGGCACCGAAACCGCGCCGTCTGAATTGACGGACATTCCCACCGTCTCCAAGCGCGCCAACGGCAGCGATCTGGAGACGATGCGGCACCCGGACCTGCACCCCGCGATGCTGATGCACTCGACGGGCACGACGGGCCGGCCGTTCCGGCGGTACCGCAGCCGCGAGGAACTCGACGCCTATCGCGAGTACGCCCAGGCGCGGATCGAGAAGGCGAACGACGGGGCGGCCGGGCGTCCGAGGCTGGTGTTCAATTCCATCCCGAACTCGGTCCACGGCGCGACGATGGACGCCCCGGGGATCTCCTATCGGATGTCGATCGACTTCTTCTCCGAGTTCGGCATCAACAACGCCCTGACGGTGCTGAACGACACGGCGCTGTTCCGCCGCGAGGGCCACGTGCCCACCCGCACGATCGTCGGCGCCCCCAACCTGCTGGTGGCGCTGACCGCGTTGTGCGACCAGCAGGCGATCGACCTGGCCGGCTTCGAGATCGACGAGCTCTTCTGTGTCAGCGACGTCCTGACGAGGAAGTCGAGGGCCTACCTGTCCAGCAGGTGGGCCGACACCCGGCTTCGGGACATCTTCAGCTGCTCCGAATCCGTGGGCTCGGCGGTGCAGTGCGCGGATTGCGGCGGCTACCACTACGAGCCGCTCGTCTGGCCCGAGATCCTCGACCTCGACACGGACGAGACGGTCGATGAGGGCATCGGTGAACTCACCCTCACCGAGCTGTACCCGTTCTCTCAGATCCAGCCTCTGCTGCGATACCGCACGGGCGACATCGTCAGGCGTCTGCGCTGCCCCGCGCGGCCGTACGAATTCGCGTTCCAGCCGCTGGGCCGCTTGACGGCCTGCCCGACGGTCCACCTCGGCGGACGATCGCGGGTCCTCATCGGCGGCACCGAACTGCGCGAAATCCTCGAGGACGAGCCGGAGGTGAGCCGCGAGACGGTGATGGGCGTCCAGCACCCGCTGGTCGCGCAGATCCCGCTCGGTCCGCCGCGGGCCGCCTGGACCGTACGCGACGACGGGACCCTCGAGCTCACCGTCGAAGCGTCCTTCAGCCTGGGCCTGTTCCCGCAGCGCGCCGAGGATCTGCGCGAACGCCTCACCGTCAGCCTCGCGCAGAAGGTCGACTCAGTCGCGGTGACGCTGAAGGACCCGGGTACGGGCGTGGCCGGGCTCGCGGTACGTCCGATGTCGGACGGCGCGTCCCCCGGCCGGCAAGACGCCGACTCCCCAGCCGAGAGGTGAGGATCAAGAACTTGCTGTCCATCGTCATTCCGGTCTACGCGCAGTCGGGCGCCCTGGAGCGCACTCTGTCATCGCTGGCGCGGCAGAGCGCCGACCGCGAGACGTTCGAGATCATTCTGGTGGACGACGCGAGCCCCGGGTCGGTCGCCGACGTCGCCGAGCGGTTCAGCGAGCTGCCGATCCGCGTGGAATGGCATGCGGAGAACCGCGGCCGCTCCGCGGCACGCAACACCGGGTTCCGCGCGGCGAAGGGCGAGGACATCCTCTTCCTGGACGCTGACTCGGTCGCTCACCCCGATCTGGTCCGCGCTCACCTCGATCTGGCCAGCGCGGGCGGTGAGCGCGTGATCCTGGGCCGGCGGATCGAGCCGAGCTGGGCGACCGCACGGTCGCTGACGAGTCCCGGCGCGTTGCCCGGTACCGTCGGCGACCTGCAGGACGACATCCGGCGGGCGTTCGCCGTCGAGGACGCCGACGCGCTGCACGGTTCGCCCTGGCTCTTCGCGCATTCGCACAACCTCTCGGTGCCGCGCACGGCGATCGAGGCGGTCGGCGGGTTCGACGAGAACTTCCGCACCTGGGGCTGGGAGGACACCGAGTTCGCGTACCGGCTGTTCCTGCACTGGGGCCGGGACGGGAGTCGTTTCGTCTACGCTCCCGACGCCGTCTGCTACCACGTCCCGCACTTCGCCAACCACGCGAAGAACTGGTCCGAGGCGACCGTCGGCCTGCGGTACCTGAAACAGAAGCACCCGCACTTCGATGTGGAACGCCTCGGCGGGTGGCCGCGGCACCAGATTCTCACCCAACCGGCACACGCCGCGTTCCTGCTGCGCCCGGGGGGCGCGTCCGAGCCGGCGTTCAAGGAGCTGCAGGGGGGTCTTCCGGCCGGCACGCGCCGGTTGTGGGCGGGCCGGCTCGCCGGCCCGCTCGCCGACGCGCCGGCAGCCACCATGGATTGCACCCGGCCGGCGACGGAGCTGAACAAGCCGCTGCTGGGCATGGACACACCCTGGGACGACGACAGCTTCGACGACGTCGTGCACTGGGACAACTGGCGGGTCCTCGGTGTCGGTGACCTCTCCGCCTGTATCGCGGAGTGCCTGCGTCTGGCCCCGGTGCTTTACCTGGCCGGCACCCGCGACCTCGACCACCCCGTACCCGTGGCTGAGCCCGCGGACGTCGCGCTCGCCCTGGAGAGCTCGCAGCTGGACGTCCGGGACCTGCCGGGCCTGTCCAGCGTCTGGATTACCGAGGTCCGCCGGCGCGAACCGCGATGACGGCAGGTCAGGGCCGCGGCCCTGGGGCGCGGTGCCGACGGTATCTGGCGGACGCCGTCGCCGCCCGCGTGGTGGTGATCCGCCAGCTGCCCCACGCCGGCGTCACGCTCGTGGCCGCCCTGGTCCTGGTCGATCTGGTGCTCGGCGTCCTGCCGATCGGGTTCGTCCTGGCCACCAGCGTCCTGATCGGCAGGGTCCCGGCCGCGGTGAGCGCCGGCACCGGCTCCACGCAGTGGAACGGCCTCGTGTCGGCGTTCCTGGTCGCCTCGGCGACCTTCCTCGCGCAGCAGCTGCTGACGCCGGTGCAGGCGGCGCTGGGCGAACGGATGAAGCATCGCGTCGACGGCCATTTCCACCGCCGGGTCATCGACGTGGCGCTGCGCAGCACGGGCATCGCTCCCCTGGAGGACCAGGAGGTCCTGGACAGGATGCGCCAGGCGAGCGAGTCGCTGGAGCGCGGCTTCCGTACGCCCGGCCACGCGACCGCCGGCATCCTCGCGTACCTCACCCGGTACAGCCGGCTCGTCGGTTTCTGCGTTCTGCTCGGCTTCGTGGTGGCACCGTGGGCGGCGATCGCCGTGTTCGCCTCGACGATGCTGTTCCGGTTCGGCCAGCGCGGCCCCGGCCTGACGGTCTACATGCGGTTGTGGCCCGTCCTCGGGCCGATCAGGCGGGAGCGTGACTACTTCCGGGATCTCGGCTGGCAGGCGTCGACCGCCAAGGAGATGCGGGTATTCGGCCTGGTCGAGTGGGCGATCGGACGCTTCCGGGGCAAAGCGGACGAGAGCCTCGTGCCATTGTGGCGGGAACGGCGGCGGTACATGACGTACCACTTCCTCTGGTACACAGCCGTCGGTCTGGTGATCGACTGCACCGTGGCCGCGCTGATGGTCCGCTCCGCCGCGCTCGATCACATCACCCTGACCCAGCTCGCGCTCGGCATGCAGGCGATGATCGCAGCGGTGCTGCTCGGCGAGCACTATCACGAGGCGGACGTCAACACCCAGTTCGGGATGCAGTCCGCCCGTGCCCTCAACGAGTTCGAGGCGTTGGTGCGGGCGCACAGCGACAAGGACGTGCGCGACACCGCGGCGACCGCCGACGCCGTCGGGCTGCCGCGGCACGACATCCGTTTCGCGGACGTCTCCTTCCGGTACCCGGCGGGCCACCGTCCTGTGTACGAGGGGTTCAATCTCACGTTGCGGGCCGGGGAGTGCACCGCGCTCGTCGGTCTCAACGGTGCGGGCAAGACGACGCTGGTCAAGCTGCTGGCCCGGCTGTACGAGCCGGACAGCGGCGCGCTGCTGGTCGACGGCAGGGACGTGCGCGACTTCACCGTCGCGTCCTGGCGGCGCCAGATCGGGGTCATCTTCCAGGACTTCACCCACTACGAGCTCTCGGTCGCCGACAACATCGCCTTCGGCGCGATCGAACGGCCGGTCGAGGCGGACAACATCCGCGCCGCGGCGGCGAAGTCGGGCATGACAACGACGGTCGACTCCCTGCCCCTGGGGTTCGACACCCCGCTCGCCCGGCAATACGAGGGCGGCGCGGACCTGTCCGGTGGCCAGTGGCAGCGGATCGCGATCGCCCGTGCGCTGTACGCCGTCGACGCCGGCGCGAAGGTGCTGGTGCTGGACGAGCCGACCGCGGCGCTGGACGCACGCTCGGAGGCTGGTTTCTTCGCCGAGTTCGCGTCGCTCACCCGTGGCCTGACGACCTTGCTGATCTCGCATCGCTTCTCCAGTGTCCGCCAGGCGGACCGGATCGTCGTGGTCGAGCACGGCCGGATCATCGAGGACGGCACCCACGAGTCGCTGGTGGCGCTGGGCGGCCGCTACGCCGACATGTTCCGGCTGCAGGCGGATCGGTTCGCCGGCGCGGCCCGACCGGATGGGGGTGATCGTTGATGGACGCGCTGCTCAGCTGCCTGATCATGGTCCGGATCGCGTGGGCCCACAGCAGGGGAAAGTTGATCTTTTCCACGGTCGCCACGCTGGCGTCCGGCGCCTCGTGGCCGCTGCTGGCCCTGGCGCTCAAAGGCGCCACGGAAGCGGCGCTCGGGCACGACGTGCTCGGTGCGGTCGTCAACGGCACGTTGATCGGCGTCGGCGTGATCGGCGTCCTGATGCTGCAGCACTTCGCGTACCTGCCATACACGGAGATCGCGGAGCGGGCGGAGATCACCCTTGAGGCCGAGCTGATGGCCCTGGCCAACGGGTCGGCCCGGCTCGATCACCACGAGCAGCCCGACTACGCCGACAAGTTCGAGCTGCTGCGCAAGGAGATCCGGCAGATCGCGCCGGGCTTCACCGGCTTGTTCAACACCATGGGCCTGCTGGTCTCGATGTCGGTGACCGCCGTGCTGCTGGCCGGCGTCAATCCGTGGCTGTTGTTGCTGCCCGTCGCGGCGATCCCGCCGGTGCTGACGGGTCAGCGCGCTCAGCGCCTGCTGCGCACGTCGCGGGAGAAGAGCGCCTCGACCACCCGCCAGGCCTGGCACCTGTTCCACCTGGCGACGCGCGCCGCGCCCGCCAAGGAACTGCGGGTATTCCGGCTGCAGGACGAGATCCGGCGCCGCCAGCGGACCCTGTGGGATTCCTCGGGCGTCGTGTTGTGGACGGCGGAGAAGCGGGCGGCCCTGTTGGTCGCCTCCGGTCAGCTGGTCTTCGCCGTCGCGTACGTCGTCTCGGTGCTGTTGGTGGTCCGGCAGGCGGCGACCGGCGTCAGCCGCATCGGCGATGTCGTTCTCGCGATGACCCTCGCGGTCCAGGTCAATCAGCAGGTCAGCGCCGGCCTGCAGCTGTTGCAGCAGCTGCAGGGGATGGCGCAGAGCCTGACCAGTCTGCGCTGGATGCGTACCCTCGTCATCGGCCAGAGACCGCCCGCCGCCCTCAAACCGATGCCGGACCACATCCAGCGCGGCATCGAACTGCGCGGTCTCGGGTTCGCCTATCCGGGTACGGACAGACTCGTGATGGGCGGCGTCGACGTGGTGCTGCCCGCCGGCGCCACCGTCGCGGTGGTCGGCGAGAACGGCGCCGGCAAGTCCACGCTGATCAAGTTGCTGTGCCGGTTCTATGAACCCTCAGCAGGTCAGATCACTCTCGACGGCGTCGACATCCAGCGCTTCCGGCTCGACGAGTGGCGGCGGCGGATCGCCGCGGGTTTTCAGGATTTCGTCCGCTTCGAACTCGCCGCGCAGCAGACGGTCGGCGTCGGCGATCTGCCGTTGCTGGACGACGAGGCGGCCGTGCTGGCCGCCCTGGACCGTGCGCACGCCGGCGACCTGGTCGGCAGACTCGAGAACGGCCTGCAGACCCAGCTCGGCACGAGCTATGCCGACGGTGCCGAACTGTCCGGTGGCCAATGGCAGAAGCTGGCGCTGGGTCGAGCGATGATGCGGGAGTCTCCGCTGCTGCTCATTCTCGACGAGCCCACCTCGGCCCTGGACGCGGAGGCCGAGCATGTGCTGTTCGAGCGCTACGCGGCGAACGCCAAACGGGTTGGCCGACGGACCGGCGCGATCACCGTCCTGGTCTCGCACAGGTTCTCCACCGTGCGGATGGCCGACCTCATCCTGGTGATGGAGGGCAACCGCCTCGCGGAGGTGGGCGGCCACGCCGAGCTGATGGCCCGGAACGGCGTCTACGCCGATCTGTACTCATTGCAGGCCGCTGGGTACCGGTAACAGTGGTGTATACGTTACGTTCACCTTTCGATACAGCATTCTCCGTGCCTTGAAGGTCGCCCCTTCCGCCGCACTTTCGTGCAGGATCGGGCACCTGCGGCCAATGTAGTCTCATGTGGATTGGTCACGGGGATGGAGGTTCGGATCTTGGCGGGGCGTTCGGTTAATCAGGGCTCAGTGCCCGGACCTCGGCGACGCAGAACCGATCCTTTGCCGCTGATCGACGGAAATATGTCGTGTTTGGATCGGCTGGCCGGCAGATCGATAATTTCGATACACGACCTCAGCCGAGAGGAACTGCTCGGCCTGTTCTCGGTGGCCGCCCGCCTGCAGACAGGTGTGGTGAAGCCCGCCGCACCGTTGGCGGGCAAGATCCTGCTCACCGCCTTCTTCGAGCCGAGCACGCGGACCCGGCTGTCGTTCGAGTCGGCGGCCCACCGGTTGGGTGCGGCCGTCATCGGCATTCCGGACGCGCGGTCCACGAGCATCCACAAAGGGGAGTCACTCGCGGACACCGGTTTCATGCTGGGAACGTACGCGGATATCGTCGTGCTGCGGCACACCGCGGACAGCTCGGTCCACGACATTCGGGCGGCCGGCATGACGGCGTCGCTGATCAACGGTGGCAACGGCTGTGACGAGCATCCGACCCAGGCCATGGCCGACTGGTACGCGCTGCTCAAGTGGCGCACCGAGCTCGCGGAGGCGGATCCGCCGGCCGACCGGCGGATCTCCCTGGGCATGCTGGGCACACCAGCCAGGATGCGATCGATGCGCAGTTTCCTGCTCGCTGCCGCAACGCATTTCCCGCGCGCCGTGCGCGAGCTTCTGGTCGTCTCGGACGATCCCGACCCGCTCGGCGCCGACCTGGCCGCGGCTCTGACGCGGGCGGGGGTCAGCCACCGCTGCGCGAGCGGGCTGCAGGTCGACCTGGCCGGGTTCGACGTGATCTATCAAAACTCGCTGACGCTGGTCGATCAGGAATATCACGTGCTCGGCTCCAAGATCCGGCTGGACGCGGACACGGTGCTGCGGCCGGACGCCGTGGTGATGCATCCGCTGGCGCGGCAGGACGAGCTGAGCACAGATCTGGACGACACTCCGCACAATCTGTATTTCGATCAGGTGGAGGGCGCCGCCTTCATTCGCCAAGCGCTTCTCCTCGCCATTGCCGGCGAACTCGACTGTATCCGGAGATGAGACTGTGTCCGGAAATGAGAAGGAGATCGGGATGTCTGCGCCGCAGTTCGGCACCTTTGAGCAAGCCTTCTTGGAACAATTGCGGAAGGTCCGCGACGAACCCGAGTTCAGCAATGCGCCCCGGGGATTCCACAGTCGCGAGTTGCTCGGCGTCGCGTACCGTCTGACCGACCCGCGCGAGCGGATCATCCGGACACCGAGCCGGCGGACGAACATTGTGTTCAATTTCGCCGAGGCCCTCTGGTATCTGTCCGGCAGCAACAGCCTCGACATGGTGCGCTTCTACGCACCGTCGATGAGTAGGTACTCGGCTGACGGCCGGACCTTGCGGGGAACGGCGTATGGACCGCGGATCTTCAACTTCGGCGGCGCCGGCGTCAACCAGTGGGACAGCGTGATCAGGACCCTGCGCGCCGACCCCGACTCCAAGCGCGCCTTCATCCAGATCTTCGCGCCCGAGGAACTGCTGACCACGGACAACATCGACGTGGCCTGCACGGTCGGCCTGCAGTACGTCATCCGGCAGGGAAGGCTGCACGCCCTGTCGTTCATGCGCGCCAACGACGCGTACCGGGGCACCGCCAGCGACGTCTTCTCCTTCACCTTCCTGCAGGAGCTTCTCGCGCACCAACTCGACCTGGAGCTCGGCTCGTACACCCATATGGTGGGCTCCTACCACCTGTACCAGACCGACGAAGCGTCGGCGGACCGTGTGCTGGCCGACGAGTCGGCGGCGGACTTCGATCCGTTCCCCGTCATGCCGTCCGGTGACAACTGGAATGCGATCCACCAGGTGGCGGACTTGGAGCAGGCGATGCGCACCGGTCGGCTCAGCGTGGGGCCGCGCGAGATCGAGCAGCTGGGTCTGCCGCACTACTGGGCGCAGATCGTCGCGCTGTTCAGCCTGCACGCCCGGCTGAAGCTGGACAGGTCCATCGATCCGGACCTCATGGGCTTCCTCGACCCCGTCTACCTCCGACTTGTCAAGAACTGCTGGGAGGACCGGTACGCCCGCCTCTGATCAGGTCGTCCCGGGGAGAGTCCATGAGAGCAAACGCGATACCGAGGGTAGGGCTGACCATCGGCTCCTCCGACTCGTGCGGTGGTGCCGGCATCCAGGGCGACATCAAGGCGATGGCCTCGGTCGGCTGCTATGCCCAGACGGTGCTGGTCGGTGTGACCGCGCAGAACACCACCGGTGTGGTGGCCCGGCACACCGTCCCGGTTGATTTCGTCCACACCCAGCTGGATGCGGTTTTCGCCGACATCCGGGTGGACGCGATCAAGGTCGGGATGACCTGGAGCCACGAACACATCGAGGCGATCGGAGGCCGCCTGGCCGACGTCGATGTGCCGATCGTCATCGACCCGGTCATGGTCACGGCGGCCGGCTCGAGCCTCGCCGGGGCGAGTGTCAGCGCGGCGGTGTTGAAGCACCTGTTGCCGGTCGCCACCGTCGTCACCCCGAACCTGGCCGAAGCTCGTCTGCTCACCGGACTGACCGACGCCGCGCCGCGGGAGCTGGCGCGGTGCCTGGTCGACCTCGGCGCGTCGGCCGCCGTGGTGACCTGCGGCGGACCGGACGGCGGCGAATGGTTCGCCGACCACGACACCTCGGTCGCGATCCCACGGCCGGGGCACCGGACCGGGGCCGAGCACGGGGCCGGCTGCGCGCACTCGGCGTTGATCGTCGGACTGCTGGCACACGGCCTGCCGGTGCGGGACGCCGTGCGGGCGGCCACCACCCGGACGTCCGCCGGCGTGCGGGACGGCCTGGTCTCCCTGGGCCGTGGCGCCCACCCCGTGGACCTGCTCGGACTGGGGACATCCGTCCCGGCCGAAGCCTGAACGACAACGGAGGAACCACCGGCATGAGCAAGCAGATCGAGACCGTCTTCGTCGCGGCGCCCTTCTGGGCCTACGTGGACAAGGCGACCGGCGAGTTCGACAGCGAGCTGTTCGGGTCGCTCGACCGCATCCTGCAGCACTTCGACGGGCAGGGCTGCGTCGTGCACAACGCGCACCGGCGCGAGCAGTGGGGCCAGGCGTTCATGGAGCCGGCGGAGTTCACGCCCCTCGACTACGAGCAGATCTGCTCGTCCGACGTGATCGTCGCGCTGCCGGGAAGCCCGGCCTCGCCCGGCACGCACATCGAGATCGGCTGGGCCTCGGCCAACCGGGTACCGATGGTGCTGCTGCTGGAGGCCGGCAAGGAGTACGCCGGCCTGATCATGGGCCTGCCCGAGTTCGCGCCCGTGAAGATCCTCGAGATCGACGGCGACGTGGACCTCCAGGTTTTGGACGCGGCGATCGCTGAGGTTCGCGCGGCGGCGCCGGACCGTCAGATCAGCCTGGTCGGCTAGGGGTACGAGGATGGATCAGAAGATCAGCGTCATCATCCCCACGGCGGACCGGCCGGAGTCGCTGCCGTACGCGCTGGCGAGCCTGCGGGCGCAGAACGTCAAGGACATTCAGGTCGTGGTCGTCAACGACGGCGGTGCCGACGTGCGCGAGGTGCTCGCACCGTTCCGCGACGACCTCGGCGTGGAACTCGTGTCGTACGCCGACAACCTCGGCCCGTCGGCCGCCCGGAACGCGGGGCTGGACGCCGCCGACGGCGACTTCGTGATGTTCCTCGACGACGACGACGTCATCCTGCCGGGCCACCTCGACGCCGTGCTGGCGGTCATCAACGACGACCGGGCGGACGTCGTCTACCCGACCATGAAGGTCAGCACCACCCGGCACGAACCGACCAGCGAGGGCTATCGCGACGCCGCTGCGGCCTTCGACTACGACTTCGACCACGACTTCCTGCTGATGGCCAACTACATCCCCCCGGCGGGCCTCACCATGCGGCGGCCCGGCCCCGGCGGGCCGCGGTTCGACCGCGACATCCGATTGGCCGAGGACTGGGACCTGTGGCTGCGCATGGTCGCCGACGGATACCGGTTCCACCACGCCGACGTCGCATCGGTCGTCTACCACCGGCTGCCCCGGCACGACCACAAGGCCGACCCGGCCGCCTCCGAGTCGCGGGCGATCCACGCCTTCCACCAGGGGTACAACCTGCTCTGCGACCGCTGGGCGGTGGCGCCGGACTCCCCGGCCGCCAGGGGCAGGGCCCTCGTCCAGCGTGCCTACGAGCTCGCCTTCGTCCAGCTGGACCGGCACCACCGGCTCGTCTCCCCGTACTGGTGGGAGGACATGCTGCGGGTCCTGCACGGGCAGCACACCGGGAAGCTGGCCGAGGCGGACGTCGAGCCCGCCCTGCTGGCCTCGGTGACCGGTCGCGGGGAGGCGCTGTGATGGGGCCGCTGGCTTCGCTCTACGTCGGACTCGGCACCGTCGAGCCCACCCCCGGCGACGTCGGGCGCGCGGAAGACCTCCTCCAGGCGCTGATCGAGCGACCCGGCCTCGCGGTCGACGGGCTCGACGACCGGGAGCGCGAGCTGAGCGCGTCGGCGCCGAAGTTCGCGGACCTCGGCGCCGACGAGGTCCGGGTGGTCGCCGCGACCGCCGTCCGGCACCTGGCCGTGCTGGCCGATCAGGACGGCGTGTGGTTGGCGCCGTTCGCCCGCGCGCCGTTCTGCCACCTCGCCACCGGAGGGCGCCTCGGCGAGCTCAGCCACGGCTACCGGTACGCGCCGGGACGGCAGGGACGCCGCAAGGCCATGACCGACGGTCTGCTGCGGGTGCTGGGGCAGCCCAGCGGCGACGCGGGCAGCAAGGCTCACGTGCGGTCCCTCCGCCTCGACGAGACGGCCTACGTGCTGCCGAACATCCTGCTCGCGCTCGCACACTCGCCGTGCCGCTTCGCGCCGGAGCTGCTGGCGGCGGTCGAGCCGACCCTGACCGGGGAACTGGCCGAGATGCCGGAGTGGATCGCCGAGTGCGTCCGGACGGTCGCCGACGAGAGCGCGGGGGTCGACCACGTCGCGCCGGCGTGGCCGCAAGCCGCGGTCGACGTGGCGGGGGACGTCGACGCGGCGCTCCGGCAGTTCGCGGAGTTCGGGCTCGCGCCGGACGCGCGGCGGCGCTTCACCGCGTTCGCCCGGCTGCTGCGCGACGCGATCCGCCTGCACCGGGCCGAGCTGGAACGGTCCTGCCGCAACGCGTTGCTGGCGCCGGAGCGGGCCATGCGCGACCTGGTCCTGCGCAAGACGCCGTCGGCCCGGCACGCGCACGGCACGGCGGCGCTGGGCGGCACGCCGCTGGACGATTACTTCAACCGGTCGCCCGGGGCGGCCGGCGACCTCCTGACCGCGCTCGCCGAGTCCAACTGGATCAAGGCCGGGGCGCCCGACCGCAGCCCGTTCCTTACCGCGCTCACGGCGATCCACGCTCCGATGGGCAAGATCTTCAGCGCCGAGGACATCGCGGTCATCCGGCGCTGGATCACCTGGCTGGCCGAGCCTGAGAGCGTCCCGCCGCTGCGCGCGCTCCCGGCTCCCGCGCTGGAAATTCCCGAGCGGCCGGCCGAGCCGGCCCCGGCCGAGTTCTCCGGTCCGCAGACGCGCGAACTCTTTCACGAGCTCGTCGCCGGGCACGACAGGGCGACGGCCATCCGGCGCGCCGCCGCGTTCGTCGAGTACTGGCTCGACGCGGCGCAGACGATGACGAAGCCGGTCTTCACGTGGGAGCTTCCGCAGCGCTACGTCGCCGACGAGTTCCCGGACTGGATGCACAGGACCTACCGGGACATGGCGTGCGCCCCGGTGGCGCCGGTGACCGACAGCGGCAAGGGCCACCGGGACCGCAGCTTCCACGGTGCCGCCGACAACCTGGTCGACGGCGCGTGGTTGCAGGGCCTGAGTCGCCGGCTCGTGCTGTCCGAGGGCGAGCAGCTGCTCTACGACATCTACTGGGACGAGATCGGCACCGGCAAGGCCGGCTCCAGCCACGGCGTGCTGTACGAGGACCTGCTCGTCGGGCTCGGCTATCGGCTGCCCAAGTTCTGGACCAGGCAGTTCGTCGACGATGTCCCCTTCCTGGACGAGGGCTTCGTCGCCCCGGTGTTCCGCCTCGCCATCGCGGAGTTCCCGCAGAGCAGGTTCGCGGAGATCGTGGGCGTGAACATGGTCTGCGAGTTCCACGGTCTCGGCACCGCCGGCATCTCCAAGGCCGACGACCTGACCGAACTCGGGTACGACCTCAGTTTCACCCGGCTGCACATCGCCGACGACAACGTGGAGATGGGCCACTCCGCCAAGGCCCGCGACGCGGTCGTCTACCTCATGGCCGAGGCGGCCCGGCTCGGCGTCACCGATCTCGTGTGGGAGCGGGTACGCCGGGGCGCCACCGCGATGCGCATGGCGTACGTGGTCCTGATGCAGGGCCGCCTCGGCATCGTGCCGACCCAAGTGCCCGCCCACCTGCTCGACGCGAACGGCCGGTGACGACGATGCCGACCGACCTGGAGACCGTGATCCGGCTGATCCTGCAGCGGGCGTGCCCCGGTGCCCGGGTCGAATCCGTGGCGCCCCTGCACGCGGGCTACACCAGCAAGCAGTGGATCGCCGAGACGGACGAGGGCCGGCTTCTGGTCAAGGTGCCGCAGCGCAACCGCGACCCCGAGCACCTGCGCCGCCTGATGACCAGCGCACGGGTGGCGGCCGAGCACGGCATCCCGGTGGTGCGGTTCCGGCAGCTGGTACCGCACGAACCGGCGGTGGACGGGCCCGTACTCGTCCAGGAGTTCCTGGAAGGCGACGCCGCCTCAGACGTGTGGGACGCCCTCGACGGCGACGAGCGCCTGGTGCTGTGCCGGGACCTCGGCGACATCGTCGGGCGGATCCACCGCATCGCCGGTACCGAGTTCGGCGACGTGCTGGGCGGCGGCCGGGCGGCGACCCTCGGGGAGTCCGTCGAGGCCGAACTGGACACGTTGCTCGACCAGGCCGACCCCGACGAGATCCCCGACCGGGACGCCATCCGGGCCGCCGTCACCGTGGCGTTGTCGCGGCTCGACCGCGCGGCCAGCGTCCCGGCGCTGACCCACGGCGACCTGTGGCTGCCCAACTTCCTGGTGCGCGACGGGCGGATCAGCTGTGCCCTCGACTTCGAGCACGCCCGGTACACGGACAGGTTCCGCGACTTCGGCAAGCTCGACGAGCACATCTTCGACGCGTTCCCGGCGGGCCGTGCCGTCTTCCTGGACGCGTATGCCGCCGCGTGCCCGCTCCCGCGGGACTGGGAGCAGCGCGTCGATCTCGCGCACGTGCTGCACGCCCTGACCATGCACGCCTACTTCCTGCGCTGGCAGCCGCAGTGGGCGCCGCAGTACGCCCAGCAGGCCCGGGAATGGCTCGCCAAGCATGCGCATTGATTCCGCCCGCGCGTACCTGCTGCGCATGCCGTTGCGGGACCCGTGGACGACGTCGTTCGGCGCGCAGCCGGACATCGCCACGGTGCTCGTGCGGCTCACCGGCGACGGCGTGGACGGGTGGGGTGAGGCGGCCCCGGGGACCTGGCCACTGTTCTGCGGGGAGTGGGGCCGTGCGACGTTCGCGCTGGTGCGTGACTACCTGCTGCCGCGCCTGGTCGGCACGGTCGTCGACGACGCCGGCCGGCTGTTCGGCGAGGTACGCGGGAACACCTTCGCGAAGGCGGCGGTCGAGACGGCCTGGTGGGCGCTGCGCGGCGCGGTCGAGCAGCGCCCCCTGAGCCACTACGCCGGCGGAACGCGGTCGGCGGTCCCCGCGGGCGCGGACTTCGACATCCACACCGACACCGACGAGCTGCTGGTCAAGGTCGGGGACGCGGTCGGGTCCGGGTGCCCGCGGGTCAAGCTGAAGATGGGCCGGCAGACGACGATCGAGCAGCTCACCGAGGTACGCCGCGCGTTTCCCGCCGCCACGCTGCACGTCGACGGCAACGCCGGCTTCACCCGGGACGACTACCACCATCTCGAACGGCTCGACACCCTGGGCCTCGCGATGATCGAACAGCCGCTGGGCGCGGACGACCTCCTCGGCCACGCCGAACTGCAGCGACGGCTGGCGACACCGGTCTGCCTGGACGAGTCGATCCGTTCGCCGCACCACCTGGACCTCGCGCTGGAACTCGGCAGCTGCCGCTTCGTGAACGTCAAGCCCGGGCGGGTCGGCGGCCTGCGCGCCGCGGCCGAGATCGGCCGGATGGCCGCGGACGCCGGCATCGGCGCGGTCGTCGGCAACATGCTGGAGAGCTCCGTCGGCGCGCACGTGTGCCTCGCCCTCGCCTCGTGCGAGTGGGCGACGTACCCGGCGGACCTGTTCGGATCCGAACGGTTCTTCCGCCGCCCGCTCGCCGCCAACGACATCGCGCTCGCACCCGCCGGGGCCTGGACCTACGCCGTGCCGCAGACGCCGGGAAATCCGGCCGTCCCGCTCGACGACGTGCTGTCGGAGTGGCTGGTGGCCGACAGCGGAGAGGTGACACCGTGAATTTCGTCGAGGAGTGCCGGGCCGCGATGGCGGGCGGCTGGCAGGCGTACGAGGAACATCCCTGGCTGACCGACCTCGAACACGGGCGGATGACGGTCGAGCGGTTCCTGGCCTTCCAGGTCGACGACGCGCCGTTCATCCCGTACATCCACCGCACGCTCGCCATTGGCCTGGCGAAGGCGCCGAGCGGGTCACCGTGGTCGAAGACGGCCGCGGAGTTGCTGTCCACCTACTTCGTCGCGGCGGAGACCGACTTCAAACGCTCGCTGGTCGAGAGCCTGGGGCGCGATGCGGTCCGCTTCGACGCGGGCGCCCTGACGCCGGCCCGCGAGGCGTACGCCAACCACCTGGTGACGACGGCCTTCGACGGCGGCATCGGGGAGATCGCGGCGGCGCTCTACCCGTGCGCGATGTTCACGAAGGTGGTCGGCGAGCGGTACCGGGGCGTCGTCATCGAGGGCCCGGCCGCGTTCGGTGACTGGGCCCGGTACTACGCGAACAAGGCGGGCAGCCAGATGGCGGAAGCGCACGCCGCCGTGCTGAACGAGCGGGCCGCGAACGCCGAGGAGCGGGAGAAGATGATGTTCGCGTACGCGCGCAGCCTGCAACACCAGATCCGCGTCTTCGACGCCGCGTACCGGAGCTATCCGGGCTGGCCGGCGACAGGCTGGGCCCCGGCGGACGGGACGGCAGGGTGACCGCCCGGGAGGCGGCCCGCGTCGGCGCCCTGCCCGTTCGCGGTGGCGCCGACGGCCGGCGGATGCTCGGCGAGTCGCCGCTGGTCGTCACCGGCGTCGCCGCGCAGTGGGCGTGCGCCGCGCAGTGGGATCGCGCGTCCCTCACGTCCCGGCTGGGTGATCTGGAGGTTGCCCCGTTCGTGACCCGCGGCTCGTCCCGCAACACGGTCCTCAAGCAGGTCAACGCGACCAGGTCGATGACCTTCGGCCAGGCGCTCGCGCACCTGTTCGGGGTGGAGCGGATCGTCGACGGCTCCCTCTACCTGCGCATCGGGGCCGGGTCGCCCGGTTTCGCCGACCTGGCGCGGGACTTCGAGGTGCCGGACGTCGGCGCCGCGTACGAGCCCGCGGCGACCGGCGTCTGGTTCAGTCAGGCCGGCAACGTCACGCCGGGGCACCACGACTGGTGGCACAGCTTCCTGATCCAGGTGCGCGGCTCGAAGCGGTACACCCTCGTCCACCCGCTCGACGTCGTCAGCACGCAGTCGAGCTGGCAGGACGGCGAGCGCTACGACCTCTCGCCCGCACCCGAGTTCAGCGTCGCGGCGCGGCCGGACTGGGGCGGCGAGGTCCGCTACGAGGGTGTCCTGCGCGCGGGCGAGATTCTCTACATCCCGCCGTTCTGGGTGCACGAGGTCGAGACGCTGACCGACGGCAACATCTCCATCCCGATGCGTTTCACCACCACCCAGTCGGTGGCCTGCGACCTGCACCAGTTCAGCCAGGACGGCCTGTTGCGCAGCGTCACGAACACCCCGACCCGGGACGTGGAGCGGATCGTCGACGTGCTGCGGCGCAATCGGCAGGCGTTCTTCGCCCGTGAGGAGGCGTTCGTGCGGGCGCTGGGCCTGGCCCGGAACCTCACGATCGACCTGGGGGAGAATCGTTGACCACGACAGTCATCCGGGGTGGCACGGTGCTCACTGCCGCCGGCGCGCACGAGATCGACCTGGTGGTGCGCGACGGTCTGGTCGACTCGTGGCGTGCGCCAGGCACGGCGACGGACGCCGACGAGGTCGTCGACGCGACCGGCATGCACGTGGCACCCGGCTTCGTCGACGTCCACACCCACCTGGAGACCGTGGTCGCGGGCGTCTCCACGGCGGACGACTTCGAGTCCGGTACCAGGGCCGCCGCCGTCGGCGGCACGACCACAGTCGTCGACTTCGTCCGCCAGGGGCCCGGCGAGGATCTGCTGGAAAGGCTGGCAGATGCGAGCGAGCGGGCGTCGGGGCGGTGCGCGATCGACTACGGGTTCCACCAGATCGTCGGCGACGTCCGGGAGTCGTCGCTCGCGCAGTTCACGGAGCTGCTGGCGGCCGGCGTACCCAGCATCAAACTCTTCATGGCCTTCCCCGGCGATCTCT
>JAVHVY010000320.1:0-7788 GCA_032160305.1 Actinoplanes sp. | reverse complement strand
ACGACTCGAGCTCCGACGGTTCGGGCGATCTGCGCGGCCTGATCGAGCGGCTGGACTATCTGCAGTGGCTCGGCGTCGACTGCCTCTGGCTGCCGCCGTTCTACGACTCGCCGCTGCGCGACGGCGGTTACGACATCCGCGACTTCTACAAGGTGCTGCCCGAGTTCGGCACGGTCGAGGACTTCGTGGCCCTGCTCGACGCCGCACACAAGCGCGGCATCCGGGTGATCACCGACCTGGTCATGAACCACACGTCCGACCAGCACATGTGGTTCCAGGAGTCCCGCCGCGACCCGGACGGCCCGTACGGCGACTTCTACGTCTGGAGCGACTCCAGCGACAAGTACTCCGACGCCCGGGTGATCTTCGTGGACACCGAGGAGTCGAACTGGACCTTCGACCCGGTGCGCCGGCAGTTCTTCTGGCACCGTTTCTTCAGCCACCAGCCCGACCTGAACTACGACAACCCGGCCGTGCAGGAGGCGATGCTCGACGTCCTGCGCTTCTGGCTGGATCTGGGCATCGACGGGTTCCGCCTGGACGCGGTGCCGTACCTCTTCGAGCGTGAGGGCACGAACGGGGAGAACCTGCCGGAGACCCACGCCTTCCTCAAGCACTGCCGCAAGGTGATCGACGACGAGTTCCCCGGGCGGGTGCTGCTCGCCGAGGCCAACCAGTGGCCGGCCGACGTGGTCGAGTATTTCGGCGACCCGAAGACCGGCGGCGACGAGTGCCACATGGCGTTCCACTTCCCCCTGATGCCGCGCATCTTCATGGCGGTCCGGCGCGAGTCGCGCTTCCCGATCTCGGAGATCCTGGCTCAGACGCCGGCCAAACCGGAGAACTGCCAGTGGGGCATCTTCCTGCGCAACCATGACGAGTTGACGCTCGAAATGGTGACCGACGAAGAGCGTGACTACATGTTCACCGAGTATGCGAAGGACCCGCGGATGAAGGCGAACGTCGGCATCCGCCGCCGGCTCGCCCCGCTGCTGGAGAACGACCGCAACCAGATCGAGCTGTTCACCGCCCTGCTGCTGTCGCTGCCCGGCTCGCCGGTGCTCTACTACGGCGACGAGATCGGGATGGGCGACAACATCTGGCTCGGCGACCGCGACGGCGTACGCACACCGATGCAGTGGACGCCGGACCGCAACGCCGGCTTCAGCACCGCCAACCCGGGCCGGCTCTACCTGCCCGCCAACCAGGACCCGGTGTACGGCTACCCGTCGGTGAACGTGGAGGCCCAGCGGGACAGCTCGACGTCCCTGCTGAACTGGACCCGCACGATGCTGGCCGTCCGGCGCCGGCACGACGCCTTCGCGATCGGCACGTTCCGCGAGCTCGGCGGCTCCAACCCGTCGGTGCTGGCCTACCTGCGCGAGGACGGCGACGACGTGGTTCTCTGCGTCAACAACCTGTCCCGTTTCCCGCAGCCCATCGAGCTCAACCTGCAGCACTGGAACGGGTACACGCCGGTCGAGCTGACCGGGCACGTGAACTTCCCGAGAATCGGCCAGTTGCCCTACCTGCTGACCCTGCCGGGTCACGGGTTCTACTGGTTCCAGCTCTGCGGGACCGAGGAGAAGCAATGACGCTGCCCTTCATCGACTGGCTTCCCGAACAACGCTGGTACGCGGGCCGGACCCGTACCCTGCAGTCGGCCGAGCCCGTCGCGGTCACCGCGTTGCGCGACGACCTCGACCTGGTCCTGGTCGACGCGACCTACACCGACGGCAGCACCGAGCGCTATCAGACCTTCGTGACCTGGAGCTCGGGGCCGTTCGTGGAGTACCACGCGGTGGCCACGATCGGCACCGACGGGGAGCGCACCGGTTACGACGCCCTCTACGACCCCGAGGCGGCGAAGTTCCTGCTGTCGCTGATCGCCGAGGGCCGCACGATCGGCGACATCGCCTTCGAGCCGGAACCCGGCGCCGATTTCCCCCTGGACGCCGCACCGCGGGTCTTCGACGCCGAGCAGAGCAACACCAGCGTGATCTTCGAGGAGGCGGCCATCCTGAAGGTCTTCCGGCGGGTGTCGGAGGGCATCAACCCGGACATCGAGCTGAACCGGGTACTGGGCCGGGCGGGCAACCCGCACGTGGCCAAGCTGCTCGGCTCGTTCGAGACCGACGAGGGCGGCCGGCCGTCGCCGCTGGGCATGGTCACCGCGTATGCGGCGAACTCGGCGGAGGGCTGGGCGATGGCCACGGCCAGCGCCCGGGACCTGTTCGCCGAGGACGCCGAACTGAGCGCCGACCAGGTCGGCGGGGACTTCTCCGGCGAGTCGTACCGGCTCGGCGAGGCGGTCGCCGCGGTGCACCGGACGCTGGCCGAGGCGCTGGGGTCCGGTCCCGCGCCGTTCCCGGTCGAGGCGGTGCTGGCTCGGCTCGGCTCGGCCACCGCCGCCGTTGCCGAGCTGCGGTCGGTCGCGCCGGCCATCGAGGAGCGCTTCCGCAAGCTCGCCGGGGAACAGGTCGCCGTCCAGCGCGTGCACGGCGACCTGCACCTGGGCCAGGTGCTGCGGACCCCCGCGGCGTGGCTGCTGATCGACTTCGAGGGCGAGCCGGGGGCGCCGCTGGACGAGCGCAGGCAGCCCGACTCGCCGCTGCGGGACGTCGCCGGCGTCCTGCGCAGCTACGAGTACGCCGCGTACCAGCTCCTGGTCGACGAGGGCGACGACGAGCACCTCGCCGCCCGGGCCCGGGAGTGGGTGGATCGCAACCGGGATGCCTTCTGCGACGGTTACGCCGCCGCGAGCGGACTGGACCCGCGGGAGCAGGGCGCGCTGCTCGCCGCGTACGAGCTCGACAAGGCGGTCTACGAGGCCGCGTACGAGGCCCGACACCGGCCGGGGTGGCTGCGGATCCCGCTGCGCTCCATCGCCCGGCTCGTCGGCTGAGCCGACCCGCGGCGGAAAACCCAGGCCACACCGTAGTTGAAACCCGGAGGAATATCCGATGATCGGGCAGTCCACCTCTTCGCCGCTCGGTGGGGACGAGCGCGCGATGAACAGTGTGATAGCAGGCGACACCCACGACCCGCACGGCGTCCTCGGCGCCCACCCCACCGGCGCCACCACCGTCATCCGGACGCTGCGCAAGAGCGCGGTCGCCGTCACGGTCCTGTACGGCGGGGTGAAGGCACCGATGGTCAAGGTGCACCCGGACGGCATCTTCGCCGTCGAGGTACCCGGCACGGTCGTCGACTACCGCCTCGACGTGGACGGGACCGAGGTCGACGACCCGTACCGGCACCTGCCCACGCTGGGCGAACTCGATCTGCACCTGATCGGCGAGGGCCGGCACGAGAAGCTGTGGAAGGTGCTCGGCGCCCAGTTCAGGGGCGACGGTACGGCGTTCGCGGTGTGGGCGCCCGGGGCCCGGGGCGTGCAGCTGATCGGGGACATGGTCGGGTGGGGGATCTTCGACGGCTATCCGATGCGGTCGCTGGGCAGCAGCGGCGTCTGGGAGATCTACGTGCCCGGGGCGAAGCCCGGTACCAAATACAAGTACCGGATCCTCGGCCGGGACGGGTCCTGGCGTGAGCACGCGGACCCGCTCGCCCAGCACACCGAGATCCCGCCGGCCACCGCGTCGGTCGTCTACGAGTCGGCCTACGAGTGGAACGACGCCGCCTGGATGACCGAGCGGGCCGCGAAGCAGCCGCACCGGGAGGCGATGAGCTGCTATGAGGTGCACCTCGGCTCGTGGCGGCCGGGCCTGTCGTATCGGGAACTGGCCGACCAGCTCACCGAGTACGTGGTGGACGCGGGGTTCACCCACGTCGAACTGATGCCGGTCATGGAGCACCCGTTCGGGGGCTCCTGGGGCTACCAGGTCACCGGCTACTTCGCCCCGACCTCGCGTTTCGGGTCGCCCGACGAGTTCCGGCACCTGGTTGACAAGCTGCACCAGGCCGGCGTCGGCGTGCTGCTCGACTGGGTCCCCGCGCACTTCCCGAAGGACGAGTGGGCGCTGGCCCGCTTCGACGGCTCCCCGCTCTACGAGCACGGCGACTGGCGGCGTGGTGAGCAGCCCGACTGGGGCACGTACGTCTTCGACTTCGGCCGTACCGAGGTCCGCAACTTCCTCGTCGCCAACGCGCTGTACTGGTGCGACGAGTTCCACGCCGACGGCCTGCGGGTCGACGCGGTCGCCTCGATGCTGTATCTGGACTACTCGCGCAAGGACGGTGAGTGGACCCCGAACCAGTACGGCGGGCGGGAGAACCTCGATGCGATCAGCTTCCTGCAGGAGATGAACGCGACCGTCTACAAGAACTACCCGGGCGTCATCACCATCGCCGAGGAGTCGACGGCGTGGCCGGGTGTCACCCGCGCGACCCACCTGGGCGGTCTGGGCTTCGGCTTCAAGTGGAACATGGGCTGGATGAACGACACCTTGTCCTACATGGAGAAGGAGCCGATCTACCGGCAGTGGCACCACCACCAGATGACCTTCGCCACGGTGTACTCGTGGAGCGAGAACTACGTGCTCCCGATCAGCCACGACGAGGTGGTGCACGGCAAGGGCTCACTGACCGGCAAGATGCCCGGCGACCGGTGGCAGAAGCTGGCGAACACCCGGGCGCTGCTCGGCTTCATGTGGGCGTTCACCGGCAAGCAGTTGATCTTCATGGGCGCCGAGCTGGGCGACGAGCGGGAGTGGAGCGAGGAACGCGGCCTCGACTGGGACCTGCTCGCCGACCCGCAACGCGGCGGCGGGGTGCACCAACTGGTCAAGGATCTGAACCGCACCTACCGGGAGTCCCCGGCGATCTGGACGCAGGACACCTCGCCGAGCGGCTTCCGCTGGATCACCTCGGAGGACTCGCAGCACAACACCTTCTCGTTCCTGCGCCTAGCCCCGAACGGGGACACCCTCGCCTGCGTGGTCAACTTCGCGGCGATCCCGCACGAGGGTTACCGGATCGGTCTGCCCCGGCCCGGCAGCTGGGCCGAGGTGATCAACACCGACAGTGCGATCTACGGCGGCTCCGGCGTCGGCAACCTCGGCGAGGTGCACGCCGACGACCTTCCGTGGCACGGTCTCGACCACTCCGTCTCGCTGCGGGTTCCCCCGTTGGGCGCGGTCTGGCTGCGCCCCGAGAGCTGATTTCCGGTACGCCCGAGGGGCGGGCGCCGGCGTTCATCGCCGGCGAACACGGCCGCGGCTCCGCCGTGGTCGGCAAACCGGCCGAACGCAGCCAGGCGGCACTCAGACCTCTTCGACGTCGGCGACGACCACCGTGACGTTGTCCGGCGCACCCGCCGCCAGGGTGTGCTCGACCAGCTGCCGCGCGCACTCCTTGCGGTCCGGCGTCGAACGCAGCGTCGCGGCGATGATCGCGTCCTCGACGTAGTCGGACAGCCCGTCGCTGCAGAGCAGGAAGCGGTCGCCGGGCCGGACGGGGACCATCCGGCCGGCGGGCCGGAACGGGCCGCCCTGCACCGCCTGGGTGACCAGGGCCCGTTGCGGGTGCCGGCGCGCGTCGTCCGGCGTCAGCACGCCCTGGTCGACCAGCGCCTGCACGTACGTGTCGTCGCGGGTCACCTGGGTCAGCTCGCCGTCGCGGCTCAGGTAGCAGCGGGAGTCGCCCACGTTCAGGGCTGCGACCTTGTCGCCGGACATCATGATCGCGGTCACCGTGGTGCCCATGCCGTCGCGGGCGTCGTCGTCGGCGACCGCCGCCTCGATCCGCTCGTTGGCGGTGCCGAGGGCGGCGATCAGATCCTGCAGGGGCTCGGGATTATCGGGCAGGTCGTCGACGACGGCCAGGGACTGGACCAGGATCTCGCTGGCCAGTTCGCCGGCGGGCAGCCCGCCCATCCCGTCGGCGACGACGAGCAGCCGCTGCCCGACGAACACCGCGTCCTCGTTGTTGGACCGGACGCGGCCTTGATCGGTGGCGGCCACCGCGCGTAGGACAAGGGTCATGGCCCTAAGACTGCCAAAGGCCTGTCGCCGTGTCTCTAGTACCTCCTACGTACGCTGCAAGCGTGATGCCGGTGCCGATGGTGGGACGCGCCGCCGCGGGCGGTCCGGGCCACGACAGGGTCGTGATCGAACGCCGTTCGTCCATCGCCCGGTAAGCCTCGGCTACCTAGCCGCGCCCCGGTACGGGTGATCGTCATCGCGCGTTCGCGGGGTGGCGTGCCGGGCCCGGGCGGGCTTGGGCCACAATCGTGGGCGTGACGAGAGCCATCCATCAGCGCATCGCCGAGGAACTCGGCGTCCGGGCGGGCCAGGTGACCGCGGCGGTCGACCTGCTCGACGGCGGCGCCACCGTGCCGTTCATCGCCCGCTACCGCAAGGAGGTGACCGGCACCCTCGACGACCAGCAGCTGCGCGTCCTCGAGGAGCGGCTGGGCTACCTGCGCGAGCTGGAGGACCGGCGGGCCGCGGTGCTCGAGTCGATCAGCTCGCAGGGCAAGCTGGCGCCCGAGCTGGAGGCGCGGTTCCGCGCCGCCGACTCGAAGGCCCGGCTGGAGGACATCTACCTGCCGTATAAGCCGAAGCGGCGGACCAAGGCGCAGATCGCCCGCGAGGCCGGACTCGAGCCGCTGGCCGAGCTGCTGCTGGGCGACGCGACGCTGGACCCGAAGGCGTCGGCCGAGGCCTTCGTGAACGCGGACGCCGGGATCGCCGACCCGCAGGCCGCTTTGGACGGGGCCCGCTCCATCCTGATCGAACGCTTCGCCGAGGACGCCGACCTGATCGGCGAGCTGCGCGAACGCATGTGGGGCCGGGGTCGGCTGGTGGCCCGCGTCCGCGACGGCAAGCAGACCGAGGGCGCGAAGTTCAGCGACTACTTCGACTTCGCCGAGCCGTATCCGAAACTGCCCTCGCACCGGATCCTGGCCATGTTCCGCGGCGAGAAGGAGGAGGTGCTCGACCTCACGATGGAGCCCGAGGCGGTGGAGCCGGACGCTCCGTCGAGCTTCGAGCCCCGGATCGCGGGCCGGTTCGGCATCTCCGACCACGGGCGGGCCGGCGACCGGTGGCTGCTCGACACGGTCCGCTGGGCCTGGCGCACCCGGATCCTCATCCACCTCGCCGCCGACCTGCGGGTCCGGCTGTGGCAGGCGGCCGAGGAGGAGGCGGTCCGGGTCTTCGCCGCCAACCTGCGCGACCTGCTGCTGGCCGCACCGGCCGGCACCCGCACGACGATGGGCCTCGACCCGGGCTTCCGGACCGGGGTCAAGGTCGCCGTCGTCGACTCGACCGGCAAGTGTGTGGCGACGGAGACGATCTACCCGCACGTGCCGCAGCAGAAGTGGGACGCCTCGATCGCCACACTGGCCCGGCTGGCGGCGGCGCACCGGGTCGACCTGATCGCGATCGGCAACGGCACCGCGTCGCGCGAGACGGACAAGCTGGCCGCCGACCTGATCAAGCAGCATCCGGAGCTGCCGCTGACCAAAGTGATGGTTTCCGAGGCCGGCGCGTCGGTGTATTCGGCTTCGGCGTACGCATCGCAGGAATTGCCCGGGATGGACGTCACGCTGCGCGGAGCCGTCAGCATCGCGCGGCGCCTGCAGGATCCGCTGGCCGAATTGGTCAAGATCGACCCGCGGTCGATCGGGGTCGGGCAGTACCAGCACGACCTGTCCGAGCTGAAGCTGTCGAAATCCCTGGACGCGGTGGTCGAAGACTGCGTCAACGCGGTCGGCGTGGACGTCAACACGGCGTCGGCGCCGCTGCTCACCCGGGTGTCCGGGATCGGCGCGGGCCTGGCCGAGAACATCGTGCTGCACCGCGACGCCAACGGCCCGTTCCGGAA
>JAVHVY010000153.1:0-6458 GCA_032160305.1 Actinoplanes sp. | reverse complement strand
CGCTGCCCTCGCCGCCCCCATTCGACGACGGGAGCTGACGTGCGACGGTGGATGTGGTGGCTGATGCCGCCGTACGGTGCGAAGATCCGGCGCCGGCAGGCTCTCGCCGAGCTGCACCGGTGGCAGGACGAGGAGCGGGCCGCGGCCCGGGACCGGCTGATCGGCGTGGCTCAGATCCTCGACCAGCCGACGGCCGTTCACCCGACGGTGCGACCGCTGCTCGCTCGCGGCCCAGCAGCCCGGGGTCGCATCCGCGGGGTCGTGCGGTGACCGCGCCGAAGGCCGCCGGTCAGCGGCGGGGTCTGACGATGGCGTGCTGGCTCGAAGAGCGCCGCGATACGCCCGAGCGTAAGGCCGCCTGGCACCGCGACTGCGTCGATCCCGGCCACTGCCCGTGCCCGGCACACAAGGGTGACAAGCCGGCCGGTGCGCCGTGACCGACGATCACCCGGCGGCCCGGCCGTCCTGGGACTGTGCCGGCTGCGGCCGGCCGTGGCCGTGCGACCCGGCCCGCGAGCGGCTGGCGGGCGAGTTCTCCGGCACCTACCTGACCTTGTTCCTTGCCGTCGACATGGTCGACGCCGCCCGCGACAACCCGGGCATCCCGCCGTCGGAGCCGCATGAGCGGTTCCTCGCCTGGACGCGCTAGGCGGGCCCGCCTGTTAGTTCTCACCGAGCGAGTAGGTGCGCCCCGACCCTCCCACGCCGACGACCGGCTCGCGGACAAGGAGTTGTCAACGGGCGGCCAGCGGTAGCCGCACTCTGACCGTGGTGCCCGGTCCGTCGTTGTCGACCAACTCGATCGTGCCGTGGTGCCGGTGCACGACCGCCCGGCTCAGCGCCAGCCCCAGCCCGGTACCCGGGATGGCCCGGTCCCGGACCCGGCTGCTGCGGTAGAGCCGGGTGAACAGCCGATCCTGGTCCTCCTGGGCAACGCCGATGCCGGTGTCGGAGACATGCAGCTCGGCGGCGCCGGCGATCCGGTGCAGGCTGACCGAGATCTGCCCACCGTCAGGGCTGTACTTGACCGCGTTGCCGAGCAGGTTGTCCACGATCTGCCGCAGGCGCCGGCGGTCACCGGGCAGCACCAGCTCGTCGGGTAGGTCGCAGGCCAGCTCCAGTGGGGCGCCGTCGATCGAGGCGCGGGTCGACTCGACCGACTCGCGGACCACTGTGGCCAGGTCGACCGGGGTGAGCTGCACCGGCGTGTGCCCGGTGTCCAGGGCGGAGAGTTCGAGCAGCTCGTCGATGATGTACCGGAGCCGGGCGGTGTTGCGTTCGATCACCTCAAGCATGACCGGCCCGTCGGCGGCCAGCGCGGCCGGGTCCAGTTCGCGCAGCAGCTCCGTGTAGGCGCTGATCGAGGTGAGCGGGGTGCGCAGCTCGTGCCCGATCAGCGCGAGGTACTCGTTCTTGCTCCGGGTCAGCTGCCGTTGCAGATCATCGACGACCAGGGCCTCCACGAACTGGCCGATGTGCGCGGAGATCCCGGCCAGCAGCGCGACGATCTCGTCCTCCGGATCCTCGACCGAGTCGGCGAAGAAGTTCAGCACACCGAGCGGCTCGGTGCCGTTGCACACCGGGATGGCCAGGGCGGTGTGCAGCTGCGAGTGCTCGGCGGCGGCGGCGGAGATCAAGCTCTGCGGGCGGCCGACGTCCCGGATCCATAACGGCTTGCCCACCTGCCAGGACCGGCCGGCCAGCCCCTGCCCGTACGGCAGGTCGGCTGGCACGACCAGCTCGCCCGCCCAGCCCGGGGCGCTGAACCGGGCGGCCGGGCGCAACAGGCCGGCGGCCGCGTCGACCAGCCACAGTTCGGCGTGCACCCAGTCCAGCGTGGACACGACGGCTTCCAGCACTCGCGGGCCGGCGTCGGTCACCGTCTTCGCTTCGGCCAGCGCCCGGGCGACGGCCAGTTCGCAGGTGCGGAACCGTTCGGCCCGGCGCCGGCGGGTCACGTCGACGACCGCCTGCACCGCGCCGGCGGTCCGGCCGTCCGGGCCGATGATGGGCTGGGCGTCGACCAGAAGGTGGCGGGTGCGCCGGCCGCGGCTGCGGACGGTCAGCTTCTCGTCGCGCAGACGCTCGCCCCGCAGCGCCCGGTAGAGTCCCATGTCGTCGCTGCCCAGCGGCCGGCCATCCCCGTCGGTCAGCCCGTCGGTCAGGGTCGTGTCGTCCAGGGTCGTGTCGTCCAGGTCGCGGGGTGCGTCGCCGCCGCCCCAGATCTGGCGCATCCGGGAGTTGACGAGCACGATCCGGCCGTCCGCGTCGCAGGCGGTGACCCCGTCGTGCAGGCTGTCCAGCACCGCGTCGAGGAAGCGGCGCTGGCTGTCCACCTGCTGCCGCGCCAGTTGCCCGGTGATCAGCAGCGTGCCCACCGCGGCGGCCTCGGACACGGCGGCGACGTCCGCCGGCTCCCAGATCCGGGGCTCGGTGTCGATCGCGCAGCAGACGCCGAGCACGGCGCCGTGCTCGGCGCGTACCGGGTGGCCGGCGTACGCGCCCGTGATGCCCCCGGTGCGGATGGGCGAGCCGTCGGGGATGCGGGGGTCGGTGCTGAAGTCCTCGATGACCAGCGGCTCGCCCGACCGGGCGATCATCGCGGCGAGGGTGTTCGCGCGGGGTGTGCCGGCGGCGCCCGCCCAGCGGCTCGTGAGTCCCCACGAGCCGTACAGGCGCAGGCGGTCGTTCTCGATGAGATGGACCAGTCCGATCGGCGCGCGGACGGCCCGGGCGACGAGGGCGGCGATCTGGTCGGCGCCGCCGGTAGGGATGCCGGGGTGCGGCTCGTGCTGGGGGTGCCCGGCCCGGAGGCTGGGGCCGTCTGTGCGCATGGACCGACCTCCACCCACCAGGATAAACGGGCGAAACCTGTACAAGCGGGTGAATCTGTCAGGACGGAGAATGCATTACGTCTTCTGGTAGATCAGGTCGGTGATCGGCCGCCCGGCCTGCGCGCCCCGCCGTTCGAACTTCGTCTGGGCCCGCACCCGGAATCCGTTCTGCGCCCGGACGAAGCCGGGGTCGCCGGCCAGGGTCCGCGTCATCGAGGCCGCGTAGTCGGGCCAGTCCGTCGCGCAGTGCAGCAGCCCGCCCGGGCGCAGCCGCTCGCGGAGCAGGGCTACGTTCCCCGGCTGAATCAGCCGCCGCTTATGGTGCCGCGCCTTGGGCCACGGATCGGGGAAGAAGACGTGCACGGCGTCGAGCGCACCCGGCCGGAGCCGGTGCACCAGCTCCATCGCATCGCCGTGCGCGACCCGCACGTTGGTCAGCCCCTGCTCACCGACCAGGGCCAGCAGGTTGCCGATTCCCGGGGTGTGCACCTCGACGGCGAGATAGTCGCGGTCGGGATCGGCGCCGGCCATCGCTGCGGTGGCGTCACCCATCCCGAAGCCGATCTCCAGCACCGCCGGCGCTGACCGCCCGAAGAGCCCGGGAAGATCGAGCGGACTGCGGTCGCCGTCGAGCACGGTCAGCCCGTACACCGGCCACAGGGCCGCGCGGGCGTCGGCGTGGCGGGCACTCATCCGCCCGCGCCGTGGGTGGAAGGTCCGGATCGGCCGGGAGATACCAGGATCAGCCATCAGAGTGCCAACGATAGCGGCGTGTTACCCCGCCCTCGACGGCGAGACCATCGCGCTTCCCGTCGCCCGGGCTCAGTGCCGGACCGGCTGGACGCTGGGCTGCGAGCCGGCGTGGAACGGGACCTTCGCGCCGGTGGCCAGGTTGACGACGACGACCCAGGAACCGCGGTTCACCTGACTGGTCGCCACCCCGCGCAGCGCGTCGACGTAGGCCAGCTCGCGGTCCAGCGGCCCGCCGATTGTGCGCTTCGCGCCGGTCGCCGTGTCGTACTCGACCACGTGCACCGGCTCGTTCTGCGCCGCGGTCTCGCCCTGCTGGTAGGCGGTGAAGGCCAGCTTCGCGCCGTCGGGGCGCCAGCTCGGCACGACCGCGAAGCCGGAATTTTGCAGCGAGCCCCCGCCGTATGCCGCAATGGTCTTCTCCCCGCCGGTGGCGACCGCGCCGATGGTCAGGCAGGAGTCGTAGACGTCCTCGCAGTCGCCCCCGCGGAAGGCGACCTGGGCGCCGTCGGGGGAGAAGGCGACCGCGTCGTCGATGCGCAGCCGGTCGTTCAGCGTGCCGGTCGCCGCGGCGGCCGGGATCCCGGCCGTCTCGGGCAGGGCGGCGGTGCGGCACGAGACGGGGAAGAGCACCTCCGGCGCCGTACCGGCCCGCGCGGTCGCGGAGATCCGGTAGACGCCGGGGCCACCGGTGCAGGACAGCGCGGCGAAGGCGATCGATCGGCTGTCCGGCGACCAGGAGGCGCCCGACGCGCCGCGGGTGGTGAGCCGGCGCTGCGCGCTGCCGTCAGCCCGCATCGTCCAGAGCTGCCCGCCCTTCAGGAAAGCGATGCTGCGCCCGTCCGCCGACCAACGCGGCCGGGCGATGCCGCCGGACGTGGTCAGCCGGACCTCCCCGGGTCCGCTGCTGACATACACATCCCCGCCGCGCACATAGGCGATCAAGCTCGACATAACCGGCGCAGCCGCAGTCAAGCTCACAGCGTTCGGCGCAGCCGCAGTCAAGCCCGCCGTGCTCGGCGCAGCTGCAGTCAAGCTCGCCGTCTTCGGCGCAGCTGCAGTCAAGCTCGCCGTGCTCGGCGCAGCACCAGCCGGCGTCAGGGTGAAGACCGCCCCCGCAACCCCCGCCAGCGCTGCCATCGTGGTGGTGACCACGACTTTGATGACTGCCCTCATGACCGAACGCCCCCTGACCGATTCCTCGTACACCGAGAGAATTCGTCGCAACCGTCCCGCACCTAAGCGGTTCCCCAACCGAAACTTACGATCAGTCAATCAAGCCCCCCGAAAACCACCCTTCAGGTACGCCCGGACCCGTCACGTCACATAGGGGCTCCGCTGGTCGACGCGCCCGCCCACTGCCACGGCACGCTCCGCGCCGCGCCGCCGGGCTGTCCCACCCGACAGCTCCTCAGGCGGCTGCGGTGGCTGCCCACATCGCCGTGAACGCTGCTGCTTCGCCGGCCAGCCAGCTCTCGATATCGGTTGCCTTGGCTGCCGGGTCTATGCGGTGGGCGATGCCGCGGCGGAGGTCGACCAGGACCGGTTCCGCGTTCGGCAGGATCTGGTCCATGTGCCGGGCCATCAGGTGCAGTGTCGCCGTTACCGCCTCCGGGGTCGGGGGCGCCTCGTCGAAGTGCAGGCGGATCGCTTCGCGACGATCGTCCTCGTACCGTAGGCCGAAGTGTGGGTTGATCTTGACTGCAAGGGGGCCGACCGGGGCGAGGGCGTCGCGCGTCTGGGCCAGGCCGACACCCTCCGGGTCGCCGAGGGAGTGCAGGTAGGCCAGGGCTCCCGCGCTGACCGATTCGTAGAGCGGGCGCCAGCGGGCCTTGACCAGCTCCGGCACGCCGGTCAGGTAGCCGCCGCCCGTCCGGAACGCGATGTCGGCCTTCAGGGCTTTGACGAGCTGGCCGTGCGGGTTGAAGCCCGATCGGCGCTCCCGCTGGCGCCGCAGGCCGCCGACGAACGTGGCCTTCGCCGGCCCGGTCCGGGTCACGTAGCGGGTGAAGCCGAGCATCGTGGCGTAGGGCGGGATCACGGGCACGGGCGTGGACAGAACAGGCGCGGTCACGATGATCTCCTCGCTCTGCCGACTTTAAGATCAGCAGGTCACGGCCTCTTTTAGTACACACATACTAATCGACAGGTACGACATTCCCCAACCCTGCGTGCCCGCTGCGACTGTCCCGTCCACGCGAACCCCTCGGTGTCCGGACCTACCTTTCGGTGGTCGCTTCGGTGTCCGGACCAACTCTTCGGGGTCGACATGTTGCACGCGCGACCTGGTGGCGGAACATGTCGGCGCCGACCGCAGACTTGCCGACCTGGACCGGCTGACCGGTGGCAGCAAGAAGGGCGTCTGTTCGCCGCCAACTACGCGGCCCTCACAGCCGCGGGTGTGCGGACGCCACGGCTGCTGATGCTCGACCGCGACGGCCGCTACCTCCAGGCCGACCTCGCGCTGGTCGAGGACGTCGGTGCGGTGACCCTCGAAGCCCTCATGGAACGAGACCCGGCGGCGGCCGCGAAAGCGTTGTCCACACGATGATCACCACGGTCGTCCTTTGCAACGCTCAGTGACGAACGACCGTTGGTGGTCGCGAATCGTGCGCATGAGAGTACGCCGGGTTCGTGCCGTTATTGATCCGGCGCATTCGATAAAGTGACGCCTGAATTGTTGGCTGATCGGGCGAGGACGGCCCGCAGGGCGATGGCGTGGGCCTGGAACGCTTGTCGGCCCGCCAGCGTCAGCTGGAGCCAGGTGCGCGGTCGTTTGCCCACGTGGCCCTTGAGGATGAGGATGTAGCCGGCCGCTTCCAGGGCACTGGCTTGTTTGGATAGCGTGGAGTCGCTGAGCCCGGCGGCGTCACG
>JAVHVY010000248.1:0-11719 GCA_032160305.1 Actinoplanes sp. | reverse complement strand
GGCCGGATCGCCACGAACGCGGTCAACGGCAACTCAAGCGCCTGGTACGACACCCGGGCCGCGTAGCCGGCGATCACCCCGCGCTGCTCGAGCCGGCGCACCCGCTGGTGCACCGCCGAGACGCTCAGGCCGACGCGCTCGGCGAGATCGGTGTAGGACAGCCGGCCGTCCGCGGTGAGGGCGTCCACGATCGCCCGGTCGATCTCTTCCACGGCGCCAAGATACCGGTACGGCCACCGCCGCACTGACGCTGTGCCGCCGACAGCTCGGAACGCGGCTCAGCGCTGGGTCAGCGACCGGCTGATGACCAGCCGCTGGATCTGGTTGGTGCCCTCGACGATCTGCAGGGCCTTCGCCTCGCGGAACCAGCGTTCGACCGGGTGGTCGCTGACGTAGCCGTAGCCGCCGAGCACCTGGATCGCGTCCGTCGTCACCTTCATCGCCGCATCGGTGGCGAAGAGTTTCGCCTTCGCCGCCTCGATCGAGTACGGCCGGCCGGCGTCCTTGAGCCGGGCCGCGGACAGGGTCAGCGCCCGGGCCGCCGACACCTGGGTGGACATGTCGGCCAACATGAAGCCGATCCCCTGGAACTCCGCGATCGGCCGGCCGAACTGGCGGCGCTCCCCGGCGTACGCCGCGGCGTAGTCGACCGCGGCCTGGGCCAGGCCGACCGCGCAGGCGGCGATCCCGAGCCGGCCCGCATCGAGCGCCTGCATGGCGATGGCGAAACCGGCGCCCTCGGCACCGACCAGGCCCTCCGGGGACACCCGCATGCCGTCGAACACGATCTGCGCCGGGGCCGACGAGCGCAGGCCCATCGTCCGCTCCGGGGGCTGCGGCAGCAGCCCGGGCGTGTCGGCGTCGGCCCGCAGGCACGAGATGCCGCCCGCGCCGGGGCCGCCGGTCCGGCAGAAGACGTTGTAGAAATCGGCCCGGCCGCCGTGGGTTATCCACGCCTTCGTACCGGTGACCAGCCAGTCGTCGCCGTCGCGGACCGCCCGGGTGCTCAGGTGGGCCGCGTCGGAGCCGCCGTCGGGCTCGGAGAGGCAGTACGCGCCGAGCTGGTCGCCGCCGAGCATCTCCGGCAGCATCTTGCGCTGCCGTTCGCTGCCGTGTGCGGCGACCGGATAGCAGGACAGGGTGTGCACGCTGACCGCCTCGGCAATGGCCAGCCAGGAGCCGGCCAGGATCTCCAAAACCTGCAGGTACACCTCGTACGGCTGGCCGAAGCCGCCAACGGCCGGCGGGTAGGGCAGGCCGAGCAGCCCCGCCCGGCCGATCGTGCGCACGACGTCGCGGGGGAACTCGCCGCGCTCCTCGAAGCGGGCCGCCCGGGGGGCGAGCTCGCCGTCGGCCAGCTCGCGGGTCAGCTCCAGCAGGTCGTAGGCGTCTTGGCTGGCAAGGATGCGGTCCACCGTCACACCAGACAGCTTAACGAACGTTTGGGGGAAGCGGCGCAGGCTGCCACTTCGAAGGGCAGTCTTGGGAACTTTTCCGGACCGGTTAGCGACTGTGCAAGCGGCGTTCCGACGGGGGCGCCGCATCGTCCGAGGTGAAGGCGGTTCCGCAGTGCGCACGAGGTTCCGGTTGCTGACCATCAGTGCCGTCGCGGCGGCCGGGGTGTTCGCCCTCGCCGGGCCGGCCCTCGCGCACGTGGAGGTCGAGGCGGACAAGACCACTGCCGGGGCGAGCGACGTGACGCTGACCTTCACCGGCGAGGCGGAGAACCCGGGCGGCGGCATCGCCAGCGAGCGCGTGGTGCTGCCGGCCGGCATCGCCCCGGCCGAAGTGAGCCTGCTGAAAGCGCCGGCGGGGTGGAAACTGACCGCCAACCCGGACGGCTTCACGGTGGCCGGGAAAGCCCTGAAGACCGGCACCGACGCGGTCTGGAAGATCAAGATCGCGAAGCTGCCGGACGGGGTGACCCGGCTGTCCTTCAAGACGCTGGAGACCTACGGCAACGGCGACGTCTCCCGGTGGATCGAGATCCAGGAACCCGGCCAGAGCGAGCCGGACCATCCGGCGCCGCTGCTGGTCCTGAAGAACGGCGCGGCCCCGGCGACTTCCTCGGCCGCCCCGGCCGCCCCGCCGACGGCGTCGCCCAGCGCGGCGGCGCCCGCCACGGCCCCGACCACGGCCGCGGCCGCCGACCCGGCCGCGTCGAGCAGCGGGACGTCGACGTGGTGGATCTGGGTGGTCGTGGTGGTGCTGGCCGGGGTCGCGGGAGCGATCTTCGCACTCCGCCGGCGCAGGCCCGGCAATTGAAAGCGATCGATGGTCAAAGAGATCGATAATTAAACGGCCGAACCGCGTGACTCGCGGACCCGCGAGCGCAAGGATAGGCGGATGTCCATACGGAAACCGACGATCGTCACCGCGATCACCGCCCTCGTAATCGCCGGCCTGAGCATCGCCACAGCGCAGGCGCAGGCCGGCACCGGCGGCACAGCCCAGGTACGGGCCGCCGCCGCCGTCCCCACGTTCGACCACATCGTCCTGGTGATGTTCGAGAACAAGGCGAGCTCGCAGATCACCGCCTCCAGCGCGCCCTACTTCACCTCGCTCGCCGCCCAGGGCGCCAACTTCACCCAGTCGTACGCGATCACCCACCCCAGCCAGCCCAACTACATCGCCCTGTTCTCCGGCTCGACCCAGGGCGTGACCAACGACGACTGCCCGAAGAACTTCAGCGGGGCCAACCTGGGCGCCCAGCTGATCGGAGCCGGGCGCAGCTTCACCGGCTGGTCCGAGTCGATGCCGTCGGACGGCTACACCGGCTGTTCCAGCGGCACGTACAAGCGCAAGCACAACAGCTGGGTCGACTTCAGTAACGTGCCGGCGGCGAGCAACCTGACCTACGCGCGCTTCCCGACCAACTACGCGACCCTGCCGACGGTGTCCTTCGTGACCCCGAACATGTGCAACGACATGCACGACTGCTCGATCGGCACCGGCGACACCTGGCTGCGGACCCACTTCGACAGCTACGCCCAGTGGGCCAAGACGCACAACAGCCTGCTGATCGTCACCTTCGACGAGGACAACAATACGTCGATCAACCGCATCAGCACGAGCTTCGTGGGCGCCCACGTGACCACCGGGTCATACGCCGAGAAGATCACCCATTACACGTTGCTGCGCACGATCGAGGCCGCGTACGGCCTGCCGGGGATCGGCGGGGCCACCAGCCTCAACCCGATCACTGACGTCTGGTCGTAGATGTACCTTGCTTCCATGCCGCGACCCGCCGGGGGCGTCGACCGCACCCGGCGGATCGCGGGCAACGTGCTCGCTCTCGGGGCCGTCAGCCTGATCACCGACGTCTCCAGCGAGATGGTCACCGCGGTCCTGCCGCTCTACCTGGTGATCGGGCTCGGCCTCGGCCCGGCCGCCTACGGGCTGGTCGACGGGCTCTACACCGGAGCGACCGCGCTGCTGCGGCTGGCCGGCGGCTACCTCGCCGACCGGGTCCAGCGGCGCAAACTGATCGCGGGGATCGGCTACGCGATGTCCACCGCCGCCCGGATCGCCCTGCTCGCCGCCGGATCGTCACTGCCCGGCATCGGCGCGGCGGTGATCGCCGACCGGGCCGGCAAGGGCCTGCGCACGGCGCCCCGGGACGCGCTGATCACCCTGTCCGCGCCGGAGTCCGACCTGGGCCGGGCGTTCGGCATCCACCGGGCGATGGACAGCGCCGGGGCGTTCGCCGGGCCGCTGCTCGCGCTGGGAGTGCTGGCCTGGAGCGGGCAGGCGTTCGACGCCGTGTTCGTGACCAGCGCCTGCGTCGGGGCGATCGGGGTCCTGGTCCTGGTCCTGGTGGTCCGCGACCGGCGGGGGCCTCGGCCGCCGGCGGCCGAGGTGAGCCCGCGCGCGGCGGCGGCTCTGCTGCGGCTGGCCCCGGTCCGGGCGCTGCTGCTGGGCGCGGTCCTGCTCGGCTTCAGCACGATCGGCGACGGCTTCGTCTACCTGCTGCTGCAGCGCCGGGAAAGCCTGGGCACCGGCTGGTTCCCGCTGCTCGCGGTCGGCACGAGCCTGTCGTATCTGCTACTCGCGGTCCCGTTCGGCCGCCTCGCCGACCGGATCGGCCGCCGCCCGGTCTTCCTCGGCGGATATCTGGCCCTGCTCGGCGTCTACCTGCTGCTGGCGTCGCCGTGGACGGGAGTGCCGCTGATGATCGTGGTACTGGCCACCTACGGCTGCTTCTACGCGGCCACCGACGGCGTGCTGATGGCGCTGGCCGGCCCGCTGCTGCCCCCAGCCCTGCGCACGACCGGCATCGCCCTGATCCAGTCCGGGCAGGCGCTCGCGTACCTGGTGTCGTCGGTCCTCTTCGGAATCGCCTGGCAGCAGGGGGGCGCCCGCGGCGCGATCATCGCGGCCGCGGTGCTCGGGGCGCTGACGCTGGCCGGCTCCGGCCTGCTGCTCAGCCGGGCACGCCCGGCATGACCACCATCCCACCCGGCGAAACCGGCACTACCGGCGAAACCGGCCCTACCGGCCCTACCGGCCCATCCGGCGAAACCGGCCCATCCGGCCCTACCGGCAGAACTACGGCACAACCCGGCGAAGCCGATAGCGCGGGCCCGGCCGCCAGTCCACCCGGCAGCGCGAGCAGCCCCGGCGCCGCGGAGCGGGGCGCGACCGGGCTGCGGGAACGGATCGTCGTGGCGGTGCTGGTTTCGGTGGTACTGCTCGGCGGGGCGGCTGTCTACGTCGTCCGGGCGGCTCATCGTGCCCCGGCGGTGTCGGCGGGCGCCGGGGCCGTTGATGCCGGGCCCGGCGATCGGATCCTGTTCCGGAGCACGGCGGCCGGCAGCTACGGACTGATTGCCACGGCGGCGGGCACGGGTGCGCGTACAGTGTCGGGGGTTGCCTGTGACCGGGTCTATGCCGCCGGCGGCGGCGTGATCTGCCTGCGGCCGGACGGGCCGCTCGCCACCTACCAGGTGGCCGTCCTCGACACGCGGCTGCGGGAGCGAGACAGCTATCCGCTGGTCGGCGTGCCCAACCGGGCACGCGTATCGCCGAGCGGGCATCTGCTGGCCTGGACCGTCTTCGTCACCGGCGACTCCTACAACGGCGGCCGGTTCTCCACCCGGGTCGGCATGCTGAACACGGTCACCGGCGATACCGTGGACACTCTCGAGACGTTCGCGATCACTCTCGACGGCCGGCCCTACCGCAACGCCGACCTCAACTTCTGGGGCGTCACCTTCGCCGACGACCAGCACTTCTACGCCACGATGTCGACGGGCGGGCGGCGCTATCTGGTCGCCGGGGACATCGCCGCGCGGACAGTGCGCACACTCGCGGCGAACGTGGAATGCCCGTCGCTGTCCCCCGACGGCACGCGGCTGGTCTTCAAACAGGCCCGCGACGCGGACCCGGCACACGGCTGGCGGCTGACCGTCCTCGACCTGGCCACGATGGCCCGCACCCCGCTCGCGGAAACCCGCAGCGTCGACGACCAGGCCGCCTGGAAGGACGACACCACCATCATGTACGCGGTACGCCGCGGACCGCGCGCGGCGGACGTCTGGTCCACGCCCGCCGACGGCAGCGGCAGTCCGGCGATCCTCATCCCCGACGCCGAGTCCCCCGCCCCGCTGCAGCCGGCCGGGAGGCCATAGGCCGCGCGGGTGTCCGGCTCGCGCCGGGCGGGATCGCGATCCGCGGCGAGCGGTCACGGCGTCCACGGAACCGGCCGGCCGGTGCAGGCCGCCAGCCGGTCGAGCGCGGCTGCGTCGTTGTGGATCGGCTACGGATCGGCGAAACTCCCTGCCGCGGCCGGCCGGGCACGCGGCGTCGCTCCTTGATGAGCGTTAGTAGGATCCGGTCATGGTCAATGTCTCGGATTCAGCCAGTTTCGTCAATCCGGCCCGCTCGTCCAGGTTGATGATCGCCTCATCGGTGGTTATCGGTGTGTTACAGCTGGCCTGGCTCCTGGTGGGCGGCCTTTACACCCTGTTCGCCTTGCTGTTGGGCGGGGCCGACCTGCGCTCCGGAGTGCTGACCGTAGGCGATTTCGTCGTCACGGTGGCCATCTTCCTGGCCTGCCTGTTGACCGCCGTGTTCGGCGTGGCTTCGGTGTTCATCGCGAACTTCCGGCCCGGTGTCAACAAGGTCCGCTGGCTGATGTCCGGCGTGCTCCTCACTGGCGCCGGGATCGCCGGCGGGCTGGCATTCCTCGCCGCGCACTGAGCATCGGCCGGTCAATCAGCGTTGCCGGTCAATCAGCGTTGCCGGTCAGCCGAAGGCCGCTCAACCGGCGAGCGCGTCCACCAGCCGGCGGGCGGAACCGGCCAGGTTCCAGCGTTCCGCGAGGGCCAGCAGCGCCTCCGGGTCGCGGGGCGCCTGGGGCAGGGCGGCGTCGAAGTCGGGCAGCGGCACGTCGAGGGCCACCTTGCAGACCGGCAGCGCCACGGCCAGATAGTCGCGCGCCGCGTTCAGTTTGGTGCGCACGCCCGGGGCGAAACCGGAATCCGGGTCATCCAGCGCGGCCAGGATCGCATCGATGCCGCCGTACCGGCTGACCAGCCGGGACGCGGTCTTGTCACCCACCCCGGGCACACCGGGCAGGCCGTCGCTCGGGTCGCCGCGCATCGCCGCGAAGTCGGCATACCACCGGGCCGGTACGCCGTACTTCTGCTCCACGACCGCGTTGTCGCTGTCCTCGAGCTTGGCGACGCCGCGTCCGCAGTAGAGCAGCCGGGTGCCCCGCTCGTCGTCGACGAGCTGGAACAGGTCGCGGTCGCCGGAGACCACCTCGACCGGCCCCGGTTGGGTCGCCGCGAGGGTGCCGAGCACGTCGTCGGCCTCATACCCAGGCACGCCGAAGGCGGGGATCCCGACCGTCTGCAGCACCTCCAGCAGCACCGGCACCTGTTTTTCCAGCGCGGCCGGCACCTCCTCGACGTCGCCGTGCGCGACCCGGTGCCGCTTGTACGACGGGACCAGCTTCACCCGCCACTCGGGTCGCCAGTTCGCGTCCAGGGCGCAGACGATCCGGTCGGGGCGCCGGGTGCGCACCAGGCTGGCGATCATGTCGAGGAAGCCGCGGATCGCGTTGACCGGTTCGCCGGCCGACGTGCGGGCGGCGCTCTCCGGGATGCCGTGGAACGCGCGGAAATACAGCGACGGCGCGTCGACGGCCAGCAGCGGCCGGCGGGTCAGGTGCGTCATGCCCGAAACCCTAGCCGGGCGGTCTGACAGGTTTCGGCCCGGCGCGGCCGCTGGGTCAGGGCGTGACGTAGCGGCGCGGCCGGAGCACTCGGTGAACCAGATGCCCTTGCCCGGGAAGGCTTCGGGTCGTCAAGACCGCCGTCGGCGCGTTGCCGGCGAGCTCGGGCAGCGGGTTAGGGTTCGCTGGTGACATCGTTCGTGGTGGTGGGATCGGGCTGGCGCGCGGAGATGTTCTGGCGGCTGGCCGCCGGGCTGGACGGCGTAGACTGCCTCGGCGCGGTGGTCCGCACCCCCCGGGAGTTGCCGGTACCGACGTTCGCCTCGCTGAGCGAGGTCAGTCCCGACTTCGTCGTCACCGCCGTGCCCTGGCCGGCCAACCCGGGCGTGATCGTCGAGGCGGTCGAGCGGGGCCTGCCGGTGCTCGCCGAGACACCGCCCGCCCCGGACCTGGCCACGATGCGGGCGCTGTGGGCGGCCGTCGGCGACTCCGGGCTGGTCCAGGTGGCGGAGCAGTATCTGCTGGTGCCCACGCACGCGGCCCGGTTGGCGGCGGTCCGCGGCGGGATCATCGGCACGCCGACCCAGGTGCAGGTCTCGTCGACCCACCAGTACCACGCGGTGGCGCTCATGCGCGGGCTGCTCGGCGCCGGGCGCGGGCCGGTCACCGTACGGGCGAGCCGCAGCACCGCCCCGCTGGTCGACCCGCTCACCCGGGACGGCTGGACCGGCGACGACACCGCGAAACCGGCGACCACCACCATCGCCACGCTCGACTTCGGCGCCGGGCGGTCCGGGCTGTACGACTTCACCGACAACCAGTGGCACAACCAGCTGCGCTTCCGGCGGATCCTGATCCGCGGCACGCACGGCGAACTGCGCGACGACGAGGTGGTCCGGCTGACCGCCCCACGGACGATCGTCCGGACCCCGCTGGTACGCCGGCAGACCGGTTACGACCTGGACCTGGACGGCTTCGAGACGGACACGATCACGCTCGGCGGCGAGGTGCTCTTCCGCAACCCGTACCCGGGACGTCGCTGGAACGACGAGGAGATCGCCATCGCCACCCTGATCGAGGCGACCGCCGCCTGGGCGCGGGGCGCCGGAGCGCCGCCGTATCCGCTGGCGGACGGCCTGCAGGACCATCTGATCGCCCTGGCCGTCGAGGAGTCCGCGGGAACCGACACCACGGTCACCACCAGCGTGCAAGCCTGGGGCTGAGGGGGCGCCGTCTCTGGCGAGACTGTCGTCTGCCCGGACGCTGAGGGGAGCCCGCCATGCGGATGCGGCTCATCATCCTGGCGTACACCGCCTTCTGCGTGGTCCTGGCGGTGGTCTACTACGCCTGGCCGGGCCCGCACGTCTTCAGCTGGGGCCTGCTCGGCCTGACCGGGATCGTGGCGATCGTGGTCGGCGTGCAGATCAACAAGCCGGCCCGGCGGCTGCCCTGGTATCTGCTGGCCGGCGGCCTGTTCTTCTTCATCACCGGCGACTCGTACTACAACACGCTGGTGGCGCTGCACCGCGAGATTCCGTTCCCCGGGTTGGCCGACCTGTTGTATCTGCTGGTCTATCCGCTGCTCGCGGCCGGGCTGGTGCTCTTCGTCCGGGCCCGCTCGGGCGCCGACAACCGGGCCGCCCTGCTGGACGCGCTGGTCCCGACCGTCGGGCTCGGCCTGCTCAGCTGGATCTACCTGGTCGCGCCGTACACCCGGGCGATCGACCTGACCGCGGTGCAGAAGATCGTCTCGGTCAGTTACCCGCTGGGCGACGTGCTCGCCCTGGCCATGCTGTTGCGGCTGATCCTGGCGTCCGGCCGCAAGCCGCTGGCGCTGAGCTTGCTCACCGCCAGCGTCGTCGGTGTCCTGGTCTCCGACGTCGTCTACGGGCTGGCCCGCCTGAACAGCGATTGGGCGATCGGCGGCCCGGTCGACCTGGGCTGGGTGATCTTCTACCTTGCCGCCGGGGCGGCCGCGCTGCACCCGTCGATGGCCCGGATGACCGAACCGGCGGAGCTCGCCACCGCTGATGTGGCGCCGGGCGGCGGGCGCCGGCTGGTGGCGATGACCCTGGCTGTGCTGATCGCCCCGGCGGTGCTGGTCATCGAGTCCGAAGTCGATGACCTCCGCAACTCGGCCCTGATCATCGCCGCCGCGGCCGCGGTGATGTTCCTGCTCGTGATGGGCCGGGTCGGCGGGCTGCTCAGCGCGCAGCGGCAGTCGGCCGCCCGGGAGCGGGTCCTGCGCGAGGCGGGCGCGGAGCTGGTCCGGGTGACCGACGAGGAGGGCGCCCGGCGGGCCGTGTACAACGCGGTCACCCAGCTGATCCCGCCGGGTGAGCCGTACGAATTCGCGGTTTTCCGGGAGGCCGACGACGGACGCCTCGCCGATGTCGGCGGCACGGTCGTGCGGGTTGCCGAACTGCCCGAGCCTTATCGCGGCGCGCTGCGGGATTTCCCGATCGCGTTACGGACCTCGCAGGTGACGCCCGGGCCGCTCGGCGGGCAGTTGGTGCACCGAGTGGCGTTCCTGGCCGCCTCGGCGCCGATCCTGCAGTCGGTGCGGTCCACCCTCAACGCGCTACTGGCGCAGGCCGCGATGGGGGTGGAACGGATCGCGCTCAGCCACGAGATCGGCCGCCGCGACGGCGAGGCCTACTTCCGCACCCTGATCCAGAGCGCCTCCGACGTCATCCTGATCATCGGCGACGAGGCCACCATCCGGTACGCGAGCCCGGCCGCCTCCGTCGTCCTCGGCTTCCCCGACCTGACCGGCACCGACCTGGCGGCCCTGATAGCCGACACCCACCACGAGGCGCTGCGGGACACGCTCACGCTGATCCGGTCGAGCCCGGAGCCGCTCGGCGCGGTGGACCTGACCGCCGTCTGCGCCGACCGGCGCCAGTTGCAGGTCGAATGCTCGGCGCGCGACCTGCGGGCCGACCCGACCGTGGGCGGCATCGTGCTGACCCTGCGGGACGTGACCGAACGCCGGCGGCTCGAGAACGACCTCGCCCACCAGGCGTTCCACGACGGGCTGACCGGGCTGGCCAACCGGGTGTTGTTCCGCAACCGGCTGGAGCACGCGTTCGAGCTGGCCCGGCGCGACGACGACGATCTGGGCGTGCTCTTCGTCGACCTGGACGACTTCAAGGACGTCAACGACACGCTCGGGCACGCGGTCGGCGACCAGCTGCTGGTCGCCGTGGGCCAGCGGATCGACCACGTGATCGGCACGGTCAACACGGCGGCCCGGATGGGCGGCGACGAGTTCGCCATCCTGATCGAGCCGACGACGGACCCGGACGCGGCCGGTGCGGTGGCCACCCGGATCGTCGCCGCGCTGAGCGTGCCCGTCGAGCTCAGCGACGGCCTGGGCGGCTCGCACCACGTCAGCGGCGCGGCCAGCGTCGGCGTCGCCACCAGCCGCGACGCGCAGAGCGCCACCGAGCTGCTGCGGCACGCCGACCTCGCGCTCTACCTGGCCAAAGGCGCCGGCAAGGCGACCTGGCAGCGCTACGAGAGCGACCTGCACACCGCGATGGTGGAACGCCTCGAACTACGTACCGCCCTGCACGAGGCGGTCCAGAGCGAGCAGTTCCGGTTGCAGTTCCAGCCGATCGTGGACATGAGCGGCGGGCACATCGTCGGCCTCGAGGCGCTGGTGCGCTGGCAGCATCCGGTCCGCGGGCTGGTCGGCCCGCACCTGTTCATCGAGCTGGCCGAGGAGAGCGGCGCGATCGTCGAGATCGGCGCCTGGGTGCTACGCGAATCGCTGCACCAGTTCGCCCGCTGGCAGGCCGCGTCGCCGGACACTCCGATGCGATACGTCAGCGTGAACGTCTCGGCCCGGCAGTTCCGCACCGCCGGCTACGTCGACCAGGTGCGCCGGGCCCTGGCCGACAGCGGCGCCCAGCCGCAATGGCTGCTGCTGGAGATCACCGAGAGCCTGGTGCTGCGCGACGCGGAGCAGGTCTGGGCCGACCTGCGGGAGTTGCGCGAGCTCGGCGTCCGGATCGCCATCGACGACTTCGGCACCGGCTACTCGTCGCTGAGCTACCTGCGGCAGATGCCCGTCGACGTACTGAAGATCGACAAATCCTTCATCGACGACATCCTGGCCAGCCGGCAGCAGCGGGCCCTGGTCAACGCGATCGTCACGCTGGCTCGCAGCCTCGACCTGGCGGTGGTCGCCGAAGGCATCGAGGAGGCCGCCCAGCGCTCCATGCTGAGCCGGATGGGCTGCCCGTACGGCCAGGGCTACCTGTTCTCCCGCCCGGTCTGGCCGCAGGATGTCCCGGCCCTGCTGGGCGAACGCGACCTGGCCGAGGAGGATGCGGCCTGATCAGGCCACGGTTCATTTGACTAGTTTGCCGTTTGCCGCGACCGCCCACCAGACGCTGTCGACGCCTTGGCCGTCGACGTCGCCGGGGCCGACGTCACCGGCGTAGTAGTAGAGCGGCCAACCGGCGTACACGAGCTGGTCGGCGTTGTCGGTGCGGTGCAGCGTGCTCAGCAGGGAATTGTTAAGGCCGGTCG
>JAVHVY010000237.1:0-7171 GCA_032160305.1 Actinoplanes sp. | reverse complement strand
AGGACGGCGTGATCCAGGCGATGATCCTGCAACGGCCGTATCAGCAGGGCTACCTGGGCATCTACCTGCTCACCGCGATGAAGGTGCTCGGCGCCGCGGCCACCGAGAAGATCGTCAGCCCGTACATCAAGCAGGCTGACGGCGTCGAGACCCTGAGCTCCGGCATCGGGCTGGTCACCAAGGACAATCTTGATGCGTTCCAGGCCGACCTGACGAAGCTGGGTGTTCCGAGCCAGTGACCGGCGTCAGATTGACCGGGCTGCGCAAAAGTTACGGCTCGTCCACCGTCCTGGCGGTGGACGAGCTGGAGCTGCACAGCGGGCAGATCGTCGCCCTCGTCGGGGAGAACGGCGCCGGCAAGTCAACCCTGACCGGCATTCTCTCCGGCATCGTGACGGCGGACGAGGGGACTGTGGAGATCGCCGGCACCGCGTTGCGGGCCGGCGATCCCGGCCACGCGCAACAGCTCGGCGTGGCTCTCGTGTCGCAGGAGTTCCCGCTCGTCGGCCAGCTCCCGGTGGCCGAGAACCTGCTGCTCGGGCAGCGGCCCGCGGGAACCTCACGGCTGTTCGTCAACCGCGGCGCGACCCGGCGCGAGGCGACCGCCCTGCTGGACCGCCTGGGTGTCGTCATCGAGCCGGACCGGCTGGTGGAGACGCTGACCGTGCCGCAGCAGCAGCTCATCGAGATAGCCAAGGCCCTGGGCCGTAAGCCGAGCGTGCTGGTCCTCGACGAGCCGACGTCGGCGCTCGGCCCGGTCGAGTCGGCCGCGGTGTTGGGCGCGGCGCGTGACCTGGCCGAGCAGGGCGCGGTGGTCGTCTTCATCGGTCACCGGCTCGACGAGGTGCGAGAGGTCGCCGACCGGGTCGTCGTGCTGCGCAACGGTCGGCTCGCCGCCGATCTCACGCCGGACGAGGCGACCGAACAGCGGCTCGTCCGGGCGATGGTCGGCGCCGAGCTGAGCGACCTCGTCGGGCAGCCGACGGAGGCCAGTGGCGACCGGATCGCCTTTTGCGCCACCGGTCTCGCTGCCCCCGGCCTTGGCCCGGTCGACCTGACCGTCCACGATGGCGAGATTCTCGGTATCGCCGGGCTCATGGGCTCCGGGCGCAGCCGTCTGTTACACACGATCATGGGCGCAATGACCCGTACGGCGGGCACGATGACGCTCGGCGGTGAACCGTACGCGCCGCGCAGTCCCGCCGACGCGGTGGCCGCCGGGGTGGGTCTGGTGCCGGAGGACCGCAAGCATCAGGCGTTGCTGCTCGACGCCCCCGTGCGGTGGAACCTCTCCCTGGCCGCGCTGCGTGGATTGGCTCGGCCCTTCCTGTCCCCGGCCCGTGAGCGGGCCTTCGCCACCGAGGTCGCCGAGTCGGCCAACGTGAAATGCCAGAGCATCGAGCAGACGGTCCGTGGCCTGTCCGGCGGCAACCAGCAGAAGTCCATCTTCGGCCGGTGGTTCGCGGTCAAGCCGCGGCTGCTGCTGCTGGACGAGCCGACCCGCGGCGTCGACATCGGCGCCAAGGCGGGGATCTACCGGCTCATCGAGGCAGCGGCCGCGGACGGGATGACGGTCGTCGTCGCCTCGTCCGAACTGGAGGAGCTCATGCAGCTGACCCATCGCATCGCGGTCATGTCCCGGGGCCGCGTCGTCCGCACCATCGACCGGGACCAGTTCAGCAAGGAGTCCATCATGACCGCCGCGACCTCGGGAGCGGTGCCGCCGCCGACGCCCGGTCCAACAGACGGCGCGGAGAACCCATCCCCCTCCGGGACGGACCGATGACCGCGATCGCCGCCGCGCCGGCCGTCCGGCAGCGATGGGCCACCCGGCTGGCCGCCACCCCGGAGATCGGCGTCATCTCCGCGGTTGTCGTGCTGCTCATCGCGTTCTCGCTCGCCAGCGACAACTTCGCCGGTGTGTCCAACCTGCAGACCATGGGCGGCGACCTGGCCCAGTACGGAATCCTCGCGCTCGGCGTCAGCTTCGTCATCCTCACCGGCGGCATCGACCTCTCGGTCGGCTCGATGGTGGCACTCACCGCCGTGCTGTCCGCCTGGCTGAACGCCCGCGCGGGACTCGGCGCGCCGATCGCGATCCTGCTCACCCTGCTGGTCGCGGCGCTGGTCGGCGTGATCCACGGGCTGTTCGTCACCCGGCTCGGCGTGCCACCGTTCGTCACCACCCTGGTCACTCTCGTTGCTGCCCGGGGTACCGCGCTGGCCATCACCAAAGGTTTCCCGATCGACGGGGTGAGCAGCACCTTCACAGACCTCAACGCGTACCGGCTGCTGCTCGTGCCGATGCCCACGGTGATCTTCATCGTGCTCTGCCTGCTCGCCTGGGTCTTCCTGGAACGCACCCACGTGGGCCGGCAGATCTACGCCGTGGGCGGCAACCGCGAGGCCGCCCGGTTGTCCGGCATCCGCACTGAGCGCCGGATCCTGCAGACCTACGTCATCAGTTCACTGTGCGCCGGCGTCGTCGGCGTACTCATCACCAGTCGCCTGTCGGTCGGTCAGCCCAGCGTGGGATCAGGCTGGGAGCTGACCGCCATCGCTGCCGCCGTCATCGGCGGTATCAGCCTGTCCGGCGGTGCCGGGCGGGTGGTCGGTGTCGCGTTCGGGTCGATCCTGCTTGTAGTCATCAATACGGGTTTGGTCATTCTGCACGTATCGCCGTACTACCAGCAGATAGTGTTGGGTCTCGTGCTCGCCGTTGCTATTATCACCGACCGGATCCGTTCTCGCCGGTTGGCTCGCTCCCGAACCCCCGTCTCGTAACCCCGTCTCGTTACCCCCGTCTCGTTACCCCCGTCTCGTATCCCCCGTCTCGTATCCCCCGTCTCGTATCCCCTTTCCCGGAGGCTCTTCATGAAACGCCTCGCCACTGTTGTTTCCGTGCTGATGCTGCTGCTTACTAGCGCGGCGGCCGTTATCCCCCCCACGCCTGCTGCTGCGGCTGAGCTGGCTGGTGACACGGTCTATTACAAGATCGTCAACCGAGCGAGCGGGCGCCTGCTCTCCGTTCTGAACGGTGGCGCTGGCGATGGCGATAACCTTGCTATTTACGACGATGTGAATGCCTCTGATCAGCTGTGGACGATCGAGGACGCCGATCTTGGTTACCAGAAGTTCGTCAACAAACGTAGCGGGCGCGCGTTGTCGATGACGGACGGCTCCACGGCCAACGGTACGCTCGCCCACCTGTGGCACTACCTGAGTACCGCGCCTGATCAGGACTGGACGGTCTCACCGAGCAGCGCGGGTTACGTGAAGCTCACTAACCGCAAGCGGGCGGCGGCGGCGTTGTCGGTGGTCGGTGGTGGTACCGCGAACAACTCACTCGTGCAGACGTGGGACTCCCTCGGTGCCGCCGATCAGGATTGGCGGATCGTGCCGGTGCAGGCGTTCGATCCGAACAAGCTGTACCGGATCGTCAACACCAACAGTCGCCATGATCTGTCGGTTCTCCACGGTGATACGGCGAACAACTCGGTCGCTGATCTGTTCGAGTTCATCAACCAGCCTGACCAGTTCTGGCACATCGTCGACGTGGGCGGTGGCTACTACCATGTGGTGAATAACAAGAGTGGCCGGGTGTTGTCGTTACTCGGTGGGCAGACGGGCAACGGCACCCGAGCAATGATCTTCGACAATGTGAATGCCACCGATCAGGCGTGGGCGATCAACGCCGGGCCGGACGGTCTGTACCGGTTCGCGAGCCAGCGCCGCCCGTCCGGGATCCTGTCGATCGTGAACGCGGCGACCGCGCGGGAATCGCAGGCGCAGCTCTGGGACGACGTGGGGGCGCGTGACCAGACCTGGCAGATCCTGCCGGCCGGTAACACGGTATCGGTCAACGCCCTGGATACGCAGGCCGCGTCGATCAGTGCGAATATGACCGGTTCCGGAATGGAAGACGTCAACCACGAGATCTACGGCGGTATCTACAGCCAGATGATCTACGGTGAGGTGTTCGGTGAGTCGCCGGTTGACGCCGGTGTGAGTGGCCAGTGGCGCCGCACCGCCACCGGCTCTGCCGCCGGGTCGCTGTCGCTGACCACCGACCAGCCTTTCCAGGGTAAGCAGAGTCAGCGCATCACCTTCACCAGCGGCTCCGGCAGTCTCGGTGTGGAAAACGCCGGCCTCAACCGTTGGGGTATCAATATCACCGCCGGGATGCGATACGAGGGGTACGCCTATCTGCGTACGTCCGGATCGGTGCCGGTGACCGTGTCGGCGCAGAGCGCGACGGGGACTTCCTACGGAGGTACGACGTTCACCGCGAACTCGTCCGGGTGGACGAAGTACCCGTTCGCGTTCACCGCGACCGGGAACGACAAGACCGGCCGGATCGCCATCACGCTGGGCGCTGCAGGCCGGGTCGACATCGGATACGTTTTCCTGCAACCCGGGCCGGCGGGCCGCTACAAGGGCCTGCCTGTGCGTAAGGACATCGCCGACGCCATGGTCGACGAGCACGTCACCGTCCTGCGGTTCGGCGGCTCGGCTGTCCTGGCCAACGGCTACCGGTGGAAGAACATGATCGGACCGCGCGAGTTCCGGCCCATCCTGACCGGCTTCTGGAGCAACAAATTCGACACCCACGGGTGGGGTATCCTCGACTTCCTCAATTACACCGAGGCACTCGGCGTGCTGGGCGTCCCGACATTCAATATCGACGAGACACCGGCCGACATGGCGGACTTCGTCGACTACCTCAACGCCCCGACAACGAACACCTGGGGTGCTAAGCGGGCCGCGGACGGGCATCCGGCGCCGTACAACGTGCACCACATCGAGCTGGGCAACGAGCAGCGTGTCGACGACGGTTTCGCGGCGAAGTTCAACGCGCTGGCCCGGGCGATCTGGGCCAAGGACCCGGCGATGACGCTGACTGTGGGCGACTTCGAGTACCACGACGTGATCGCCGACCCGGACCGGGTGACCGGCGCCTACAGTGGCCTGACGTCGTTGTCGGCGTACCGCAGCATCCTGGACACGGCCGCCGCGATGCACGGACACCTCGCGATCGACCTGCACGTCTGGAACAGCGATCCGCTGTTCGTGCCGCACCTGGTCGACGTGGTGGCCAGCTTCGACAAGTGGGTCCAACGGTATCAACCCTCGGTCGACTACCGGATCAACATCTTCGAGTTGAACGCCGACCAGCACGACGTGAGCAGGGCGCTGGCCAACGCGGTGGCGATCAGCCTGTTCGAGAGCAAAGGCAACCGGGTATCCGTGGTGACCTCGGCTAACGCGCTGCAGCCGGACGGGCAGAACAACGACGGCTGGAACCAGGGCCTGGTCTTCTTCGACACGCAACGAAGCTGGTTGCAGCCGCCCGGCTACGTGAACCAGATGATCGCGAACTCGTACCTGCAGACCGCCGTACAGGCGAACACGAGCAACCCCGCGCTCACCGTCACCGCCAAGACCGGCGGCGGGCAACTCTCCCTGCAACTGGTCAACACCAGCGGCGACTACCAGACACCCACCATCAACCTGACCGGGTTCACCCCCACAACCCGAACCATGCGGGTCAGCCTGCTGCGCGGCAACCTCAACGATCAGAACAACGCCGGCAACGTCACCCAGATAACACCAATCTCGACGATCGCCAGCCTCACCCTCAACGGCTCCTCATTCAGCTATCAGGTCCCACCCCATTCCTTCACCATCCTGCGCCTTCAATGAGATAGGAGCACCGGCGAGACGGGACGGGGATGACATGATCCAGGTGGCCTGCGTGGGCGAGACGATGGCGCTGGTCACACCGGATCCCCCGCACCCGTTGTCGAACGGCGGCCCCATGCGGCTCGACATGGCCGGCGCTGAGTCCACGGTAGCTTGTTACCTGGCCCAGCTCGGTGTGCCGGCCGCATGGGTGAGCCGGGTCGGCGACGATCCACTCGGCGTCCTGATCCGCGACCGAGTCGGTGGTTTCGGCGTCGACGTCCGCGCCGTCGAGTCCGACCCGTCCGCGCCCACCGGCGTGTTCTTCAAAGATCCTGGCGTCACGACCCGCGTCTTCTACTACCGGACCGGCTCGGCCGCGTCGCGGCTCGGCCCCGACACCCCGGTACCCGAGGCGCGGATCACGCACCTCACCGGCATCACACCCGCGCTCTCCGGTTCGTGCGCCGCGCTCATCGACCACCTGCTCGACACGCGCCGGTGCAGCTTCGACGTCAATTACCGCCCGCGCCTCTGGTCGGTCGCCGACGCCGCGCCAGTGCTGCGCAGGCTGGCCGATCGCGCGGCCATCGTGTTCGTCGGGCTGGACGAGGCGGCCACGCTGTGGAACGTGTCCGGCCCGACAGACCTGCGCACATTGCTGCCCGGCCCGTCGGTCATCGTGGTCAAGGACGCCGAGGTGGGCGCCACGTCGTTCACCCCGAAGGGCGTTACGTTCGTGCCGGCACCGCCCGTGGACGTGGTCGAGCCGGTCGGCGCCGGAGACGCGTACGCGGCCGGCTATCTCGCCGGTGTCCTACGGGACCTGCCCGAGGGCGACCGCCTGGCCCTCGGCCACAGCATCGCCGGAGCGGCCCTGCGAATCGTCGGCGACGTCGCGACCCTGGACGCAGACCCGTGAACCTCGACGACATCTTCCACGGGAGCAGGCTGATGGCGATCCTGCGTGGCCTACCGCCGGACGACACGGTCACGATGGCGAACCGCCTGTGGGACAACGGGGTCACGGTTCTCGAGGTGCCCATCGCCACTCCGGCGCAGCTCGACAGCCTTCGAGCCGCGGTCGGCGCCGCGGCCAAACGTGGGCTGCGAGTCGGCGCGGGCACGGTGATCACCGCCGAGCAGGTACGCGCGGCCGCCGCGGCGGGCGCGCAGTACACCGTCGCGCCCGGCTTCGACCCCGCGGTACTGGCCGCCTCGCTCGCGGAAGGCATGCCACACCTGCCGGGGGTGGGCAGCGCCACCGACGTGCAACGGGCGTGGCTGGCAGGGTGCCGCTGGCTGAAGGCGTTCCCCGCCAAGGCGCTCGGGCCGGCATGGATCGCGGGACTGCTCGGCCCGTTCCCTGACGTCAAGTTCGTGGCCACCGGTGGACTCTTGGTCACCGACGTCCCCGCGTTCCTGGCCGCTGGTACCCGCATGGTTGCCCTGGGCGCCGCGCTAGCCGACCCCACCCAACGCGACCAGA
>JAVHVY010000236.1:0-9951 GCA_032160305.1 Actinoplanes sp. | reverse complement strand
GTGCCTGCTCAGCATCGGGCGATCGTCTGCGCTGCCGCCGGGGCGGGTCTGCGCTGGGGCGAGTGCGCAGGGCTCGCATGGGGCTCGGTCGACCTGGCGGCGGCCGAGCTGCGCGTGGTCCAGGTAGCCGTAGAGACGCCGGGCGGTGCGACCCTGCGGTCCTACCCGAAGTCGCGGGCAGGCGTCCGCACGGTGCCGTTGCCGGGCTTCCTGCTGAACGCGCTGTGCGCCCAGCAGGAAGCTCGGGAACGCCTCGGCGGGGCTGGGAGAGTGCCGGATGGTCTGGTCTTCCCGAACCGCTTCGGGTTGCCTCAGTTGCGGTCGAACTTTCGCCGTGAGGTCTGGAATCTCGTACTGGCGCGGGCCGGTCTGCCAGCCAGTCTCCGATTCCATGACTTGCGCCATTCCTACGCGACGTGGCTGATCACGGACGGAGTGCCCGTCAACGCTGTTCAGACGGTCATGGGCCACGCCAATGCGTCGACCACGCTGAACCGGTACACCCATGCCCCGGTCGACTACGCCGACCGCGTCCGGACTGCCTTCGCGGCCCATGCTGACGATCTGCTGACTTTTCGGCCGAGCGAGCCGCCCGGCGAAGACGAAGAGGGAGGGGCGGCTGTGCCGCTACCTGCGTAGGGAGGTGCCGTGAGGGTCGTCTGGGGTAAGACGACGACCCCCGTCGGGGGCGACGGGGGTCGTCAATGATTCGGCTCAGGGGGGTCGAGCCGAATCACACTCGGCGACCACGGGGGGTGCAGCCGCCGAGAGCATGTGTCGACGAGAGACGACAGGCTCAACATGAATCTCCGCCGCAACACCAGCATGCCTCAGTCCCGGCTGGCCGTCGAGTGCCCAGGTGACGCAGTGCGACATCCGCCTTTCCGAGCGGGCGGACGGCCGGGTGCGTCAACGGCGGTCGGGCCCACCCGGCAGCGGCTACAATTCCGCCCCGTGGGGCCCAGCGCCGCCTTCTTCGATCTCGACAAGACCGTCATCGCCAAGTCCAGCGCGCTGGCCTTCGGACGGCCGTTCTATCGTGACGGCCTGATCAGCCGCCGCGACATGGTGAAATCGGCCTACGCTCAGCTGATGTTCCGGCTCGGCGGCACCGACGAGCAGACCATGGCCCGCACCCGCGACTATCTCGCCGCGCTGTGCAAGGGCTGGGCGGTCGAGCAGGTCAACCAGATCGTCGCGGAAACCCTGCAGGAGCTGATCAATCCGTACGTGTACGCCGAAGCGGCCATGCTGATCGGGGAGCACCAGGCGGCCGGCCGCGACGTCGTACTCGTCTCGGCCTCGGGCGACGAGATGGTCCGCCCGATCGGCCGCCTACTCGGGGTCACCGATGTGATCGCCACCCGGATGGGCATCGTCGACGGGCGCTACAGCGGTGAGGTCGAGTTCTACGCGGCCGGCGAGCACAAGGTCGAGGGCGTTCGCGCGCTGGCCGCCGAGCGCGGCTACGACCTGGCCGACTGTTATGCGTATTCGGATTCGAGCAGCGATCTGCCGTTGCTGGAGTCGGTCGGGCACCCGAGCGCGGTCAACCCGGACCGGACGTTGCGCCGGGTGGCCACCGAGAATTCATGGCCGATCCTCGCCTTCCGGCATCCCATTCCGCTCGGTCGCCGGCTGCGCGAACGCCCGGCCGTGCCGGTGGCCGCCGCCGCGCTGGCCGCCGGGGTCGGGGTCGCGATCGGCATCGCCATCTACGGCCGGCATCGCCGGATCCGCGCGGAGATGGTGTGACCGGAGACGGTCTGACTGATCCAGGTAAGTACGATTTTGCCCGACTACCCCTGGCGATCAAGCCCTGATCGGCGTAGAAAGAACTAGCGGGAGCCAACGATCGGATCCCGTGCACGGCCACCGGGAACCCACGCGCGATCAGCCACGGCAGGCACGTTGCGGCGGCACCTCCGGCCAGGCATTACGCAGGCCAGGCAGGACTGTCGACAACGACCCAAGGTGCACGCTTGATAACCCGGTCGGACGCGCCAACGGCCGGCGCCCGCCTCCAAGCGGGGCGCCGGCCTTAAATCCGCCGGCCTTAAATCCGCCGGCCTCAGGTCCGCCGGGTGCTGCGGGTCGGCTGCAGGGTCTCGTCGCCTACCTCGGCGATCCGGGCCGCCCCGATCTCCACCGCGCTGGCGTAGTGCCGCAACCAGGAGCGGACCCCGTCCGGCGTGCCGGTGGCGTAGGCACCGGCCGCCCCGACGTATTCGGGCTCCCGCTCGCGGTGGCCCTCCTCGACGGCGACCAGGCCGCGCGGATCGAGGCCCCGGCCGATCAGCGTGATCCGGGCGGCGGCGCGGGCCACGATCCCGGCCGGGCCGGCGAACGGACTCAGGGTCAGCAACTCGGCGTGCACGACGGCGGCGAGCAGCAGCGGCGGCGTGCGGTCGTTGCCGGCGACCAGGGCGGCCAGGCCGTCCAGCCGTGCGGCCAGACCCGGCGTGGCGGCGAGCACGCCCAGTTCCGCGTCACTCACCGCGCCTCGGGCGGCCAGCACGTGCAGCCGGGCCAGCACCTGCCGGGGCGCGCGCGGCCACAGGTCCACCAGCGCGCCCAGGCCCTCGGCGACCCGCAGCGCACCCTGCACCACCGGATCGGTCACCGTCCCGGCACGGATCTCCTCCAGCTCGTACGCATGTCCCTCCAACGCGGCGCTGGCCACCGCGGCGCGCAAGCTGATCTCGGCCGCGACCTGGCCGCCCTGGCGCCGCAGGGCGCGGTGCCGCAGCGCCGCGTCGACGTGGTCGCGGGCGGTGGTCAGGGCGGGCGCGACGTCGGCGAGGTCGAGCAATGGGGCGAGAGGATCCACGGCCCAACCGTAACGGGACGCTCAGCTGCGCGAAGCGGATCGGAAGTGGCTATTTCCGCGCAGGACCGAGCAGAAAACGTACACGCTGCGTCTGGGCAACCCTCGCTCGGCGATCCTGGCGCAACTATGGTTCACAGGCGCAACTATGGTTCACAGGTAGGAAACCCGCCCGGCAAGGGAGCCGCCCTCATGAGCGAGACATTGGAAAACCTGTCGTCCGAGTCGCGGACGTTTCCGCCCCCCGAGGCGCTTGCGTCCGCCGCCAATGTCACGGCGGACGCCTACCAGCAGGCGGCAGCCGACCGGCTCGGCTTCTGGGAGCAGCAGGCCCGCAGGCTGACCTGGGCGAAACAGTGGGAGCAGACCCTCGACTGGTCGAATCCGCCGTTCGCGAAATGGTTCCTCGGCGGCGAGCTGAACGTCGCCTACAACTGCGTGGACCGGCACGTCGAGGCCGGCAACGGCGACCGGGTCGCGATCCATTGGGAGGGCGAGCCGGGCGACAGCCGCACGATCACCTACGCCGACCTACTCAGATCCGTCAGCCAGGCGGCGAACACGCTGTCCGAGCTCGGCGTCGGCGCCGGCGACCGGGTGGCGATCTACCTGCCGATTATCCCCGAGGCGGCGGTCGCGATGCTGGCCTGCGCCCGGATCGGCGCGACCCACAACGTGGTCTTCGGCGGTTTCTCGGTGGACGCCCTCGCCACCCGGATCAACGACTCGGACGCCAAGCTGGTGATCACCGCGGACGGCGGCTACCGGCGCGGCAAGCCGTCGGCGCTCAAGCCGACCGTGGACGAGGCCGTCGCCCAGTGCCCGAGCATCGAGCACGTGCTGGTCGTCCGGCGCACCGGTGAAGAGGTGACCTGGGGCGAGAAGGATCTGTGGTGGCATGAAACGGTCGAGCAGGCCAGTGTCGAGCACAAGCCGCAGGCGTTCGACGCCGAGCACCCGCTCTTCATCCTCTACACCTCCGGCACGACCGGTAAGCCGAAGGGCATCCTGCACACCACCGGCGGGTATCTGACCGGGGCGTCGTATACGTACTTCTCCGTCTTCGACATCAAGCCGGAGACCGACGTCTACTGGTGCACGGCCGACATCGGCTGGGTGACCGGGCACTCGTACATCGTGTACGGCCCACTCTCGAACGGCGCCACCCAGGTCATGTACGAGGGCACGCCGGACACTCCGCACCGCGGCCGGTTCTGGGAGGTCGTCGACAAGTACAAGGTTTCGCTGCTCTACACCGCGCCCACCCTCATCCGCACGATGATGAAGTGGGGCGATGACATCCCGGCGAAATATGATCTGTCGTCGCTGCGCATTCTCGGCAGCGTCGGCGAGCCGATCAATCCCGAGGCCTGGATGTGGTATCGCAAGAACGTCGGCCACGACAACTGCCCGGTGGTGGACACCTGGTGGCAGACGGAGACCGGCTCGATGATGATCTCCCCGCTACCCGGGGTGACCGCCAGCAAGCCCGGCTCGGCGATGGTCCCGCTGCCCGGCATCTCGGCCGACGTGGTCGACGACCAGGCCCGGTCGGTGCCGGACGGCGGCGGCGGCTTCCTGGTGCTGCGCGAGCCGTGGCCGTCGATGCTGCGCACGATCTGGGGCGACGACCAGCGCTTCCTCGACACGTACTGGTCGCGTTTCGGGGCCGGGGCGGGCAGCGGCGACGAGTGGATCTACTTCGCCGGCGACGGCGCGAAGAAGGACTCCGACGGCGCGCTCTGGCTGCTCGGCCGGGTCGACGACGTCATGCTGATCTCGGGTCACAACATTTCCACCACCGAGGTCGAGTCGGCGCTGGTCGCACACCCGGCGGTGGCCGAGGCGGCCGTGGTCGGCGCGACCGACCCGACCACTGGGCAGGCGATCGTCGCGTTCACCATTCCGCGCGGCAATGTGGACACCTCCGGCGACGCCGGCGAGAAGCTGATTCAGGAGTTGCGCGCCCACGTAGCCAAAGTGCTTGGGCCGATCGCGAAACCGCGGCAGATCATGCTCGTGGCGGAACTGCCGAAAACCCGTTCCGGAAAGATCATGCGACGGCTGCTCAAGGACGTGGCCGAGCACCGGTCGCTGGGTGACGTGACGACCCTGCAGGACTCGGCGGTGATGGACCTGATCTCGTCCGGCATGCAATCGAAAAAATCCGAGGACTGACATTTCTCGTACGCCGGGGCCGTTCCGACAGGACGGCCCCCTTTTTTCGGGTGTGCCGGTGCTGACGGTATGTCCGGGCCATACGCGTAACCATCGGCCATCAATCCCCGGGTGCCACTTCCCCGCATCGGGAAATTTGCATACGTTCACCTCCAAACCCCGAACCCCCGGGGCTGTTCCACGCCGGCAGGCTGCACCCAGCGCCGGTTAGCTGACGGAGGTACGTAGTGCGCACAGTGGTCGTTGGACTACTTGGCGCCGCGATGGTCACCAGCTTCGGGATCAGTGTCCCGGCCGTGGCCTCGGCGGCGCCCCCAACCGAGCCCGGCACGGCGCAGAGCGGTCACCGGCCGCAACTCGACGACCGGCCCGGCTCTCTCGAGGCAAGGCGTCGCGAGCTGCGCCAGCAGGCCGTCAACGGCGTTCTCAAGGGAACCGTCCAGACGCAGACCCGTAACGGCAGCACCGTCGCGAATTTGGGTCGCGCCGGCGGCAGAGACCAGTACGTGGAGCTGAGCCGGGAGAAGACCGACCGGATCTTCGTCATCCTGGCCGAGTTCGGCAACGACCGCTCGCCGGACTACCCCGATGTGGACAGTGACCCGGACACCCCCGGCCCCACCACCTTCGAGGGCCCGCTGCACAACAAGATCCCGGAGCCGGACCGCACCAGGGACAACACGACGATCTGGCAGGCCGACTACAACCAGGCCCACTACCGCCAGCTGTACTTCGGCGCGGAGTCGGGCGACGAGTCGCTGCGGACCTACTACCAGACCCAGTCCTCCGGGCGCTACAGCGTCGACGGCGAGGTCGCCGACTGGGTCAAGGTCAACTACAACGAGGCCCGGTACGGCCGGAACTGCTCGGCCAGCGGCGACTGCTCCGGGCAGAACGCCTGGGCCCTGGTCAAGGACGCGGCCAACCAGTGGGTCGCCGACCAGAAGGCCGCCGGGCGCACCGACGCCCAGATCAAGACCGACATGGCGAGTTTCGACCAATACGACCGCTACGACTACGACAACGACGGCGACTTCAACGAGCCGGACGGCTACATCGACCACTTCCAGATCGTCCACGCCGGCGGCGACGAGTCCGACGGTGACCCGCAGCAGGGTGAGGACGCCATCTGGGCGCACCGCTGGTACGCCTACGGCGACTCCGGGCACAGCGGCCCGGCCGGCAACCTGGCCGGTGGCACCGAGATCGGCGACACCGGCCTGTGGATCGGCGACTACACGATGCAGCCCGAGAACGGCGGCCTGAGCGTCTTCGCCCACGAGTACGGCCACGACCTCGGCCTGCCCGACAACTACGACACCTCCGGCGCCCTGAACAACAACAACGAGTACTGGACGCTGATGTCGCAGAGCCGGCTCAGCGCCGCGGGCGAGCCGATCGGCACCCGGCCCGGCGACCTGGCCTCGTGGAACAAGCTGCAGCTCGGCTGGCTGAGCTACGTCAACGTCCAGGCGGGCGACAAGAAGATCGTCAACCTCGGCCCGGAGGAGTACAACACCCGCAACTGGCAGGCGGCGATCGTCACGCTGCCGGACAAGAAGGTGATCACCGACCTCGGTGCACCGTTCGCGGGTCAGAAACAGTATTTCTCCGGCAACCGGGACAGCCTGGACACCTCGCTGAGCAGGACGATCGACCTGTCCACGGCGAGCACGGCGGCACTGACCCTGAAGGGCCACTACAACATCGAGGAGGGCTACGACTTTCTGACCTTCGAGGCGTCCACCGACGGCGGCACCACCTGGGCCACCCTCGACGGTACCGTGGGCGGCGCGGCGTTCCCCCGGACCAGCGCCGGCACCCCGGCCCTGACCGGCGAGGAGGCGGTCTGGTCCGACATCGTCGTGCCCCTGGACGGGTACGCGGGCAGGAAGCCGACCGTCCGCCTGCACTACGTCACCGACGGGGGCGTCTCCGCCGGGGGCTTCTTCGGCGATGACATCTCGGTCGTCACCGACGGCAGGGCCGGCCCGGTCGACGGCGCCGAGGGCACCCCGACCTGGACCGGCTTCAGCGTCGTCGGCGCCACCTCGACGGCCACCTACCCGAACTTCTACATCGCAGGCAGCCGGAGCTACATCACCTACGACAAGTACCTGCAGACCGGCCCGTACAACTTCGGCTGGGCCTCCACCAAGCCCGACTGGGTGGAACACTTCGCCTACCAGCAGGGTCTGCTGATCTCGTACAAGGACGACTCATACCACGACAACAACACCGCCACCCACCCTGGAGGCGGCGAGAATCTCGTCGTCGACGCGCATCCGGAGCCGTTCGCCAAGCCGGACGGCACGCTCTACCGGTCGCGGATCATGGGCTATGACGCGCCGTTCGGCCTCCGGACGGCCGACTCGATGGTCCTGCACACCGACGGCACGCCCGACACCATCAAGGGCCTGCCGGCGCAGCCGCTCTTCGACGACACCCGGCAGTACTACTACCCGGAGAATCCGACGACCGTGCGACTGCCGGCGGTCGGTGTGAAGATCCGGGTGCTCACCCAGAACGGCCCGAACATGAAGATCGCGATTTCCTGACCTTCCGTGCCGCCCGAGGGCGTCCGGGGCTGCGGCCTCCGGACGCCCTTTCGGTACGCCGATTCCGGCGGGTATGTCCTGGCCGGGACCGCTCCCGTTCGCCGTTGCGCCTAGGCTGTCCGGCATGACTGGTCAGATGGACGAGTCCCGAGTGCTCGCCGAAGGACCCTGGGCGCACCGGTTCGTCGGGGCCAACGGCAGCCGGTTCCACGTCGTCGAGGCGGGCGCCGGCCCGCTCGTGCTCTTCCTGCACGGCTTCCCCGAGTACTGGTGGGCGTGGCACGACATCATGACCGAGGTCGCCGACGCGGGCTTCCGGGCCGTGGCGATCGACCTGCGCGGCTACGGGGCGAGCGACAAGCCGCCCCGGGGCTACGACGGCTACACGATGGCCGCCGACGTGACCGGCCTGATCCGGGCCCTGGGCGAACGCAGCGCGATGATCGTGGGCGCCGGCGCGGGCGGCATGATCGGCTGGACCGCGGCGGCCTTCCACCCGAAGATGGTCAGCCGGATGGTCGTGCTGGGCGCGGCCCATCCCCTGCGGCTGCGGGCGGCCCTGTTCGCCGACCCGCGCGGGCAGCTCGCCGCGTCGGCTACGATCCTGCGCTTCCAGGTGCCACGCTACGAGCACGTCCTGACCCGCAACGACGGTGCCCTGGTCGGCGAGCTGATGGCGAAGTGGGGCGGCCCGGCCTGGACGGCGACACCGGAGTTCGAGGAGTACGCGGCCCGCTGCCGTGCGGCGATGCAGATCCCGCAGGCGGCCTTCTGCGCGCTGGAGGCGTACCGGTGGGTCTTCCGCTCGGCGATGCGGCTGCAGGGCTACCGCTTCGTGAAGCTGATGCAGAGCCCGCTGAGCACCCCGACGCTGCACCTGCACGGAGCGCTGGACACGGCCACGCTTCCCCGCACCGCCCAGGGCTCGGGCCGCTACGTGGTCGCCCCGTACGAGTGGCGCCTGATCGAGGACGCCGGGCACTTCCTGCACCGGGAGAAACCGGAACTGATCACGGGCGAGATCCTGCGCTGGCTGAAAGCGCCCTGACCCCTCATCAGATCCGGTGTTCGTAGATGTCGACGACCTCATGGGCGGGGGCCCAGGCCTGGTAGACGCCGAAGTCGAACTCCTCCAGGCCGAGCGACCGGGCCACCGGGGCGCGTCCACCGGCATACTCCAGACGCATCCACGAGTCGGCCTCGGCGAGCACGATGAAGGGCTGGCCGCGCCACGAGCAGGTCGTCCGCACGTACACCAGGCCGGTGAAGTCGCCGGGGTCGGCGACCCGGACGTGCCGCCCGGGCTTGACCTCCTCGAAACCCTCGGCCGGCTCCGGCGAGTAGATCCGCACCTTGTCGCCGTCGGGCGCGGCGTCGTATTCGCGGCCGCGCCAGGTCACCACATATCCGTCGCGCATCACTGCTCACCGACCTTGCGCCAGACCGGCGCGTCACAATCCAGCACCGCGATCATCTTCTCGGTGCCGTCCGCGTCGAGCCGCCACAACTGCGCGCCGTGCGGCAGCCGCACACTGTCCACCTTGAACTCCGCGATCACGTCCCGGCCCTCGCCAGGGGCGAACCCGTTGCCCCGGAACGGCGCCCGCTCGATCACCCAGCCGTCCATCGCCCGCAACGCCTGCTCGCTCTGTCCACCGTACGGAATGCGGTAGAGGCTGGGCCGAAACGCCGGCCAGCGCAGCACGAAGGACTCCTTGGCGTCCGACTGATAGGGCGAACCGTCATAGCCCAGGCCGAGGGCCCCGACAAGCTCCGCGGGCGTACGCAGGTGCTCGACCTCGCCGGCCCGGTGCACGAACCCGGCAACCCGGTCGTAGCCCCGGTCGAGGAAGTAGTCGACCTGCTCGGCGGACACCGTCTTCTGCATCACGGTCGCGTGCTGAGTGGAGTCGGTGGTCGGTTGTGGCGGCGGCACCGCGGCCGGAGTCGACTCGATGGCCGCGGGCCCGTCCGCCGGGTCGAGCCCCAGCCCCGACTCGGCCGCCCAGCTGGCCAGCGCGATGACCTGCGGACCCGGATACTTGGCGCCCACCGCCGTATCCGGATTGACCGCGAACGACCAGGCCGGATCGGGCCAGTTCCGGATCAGGTCGACGAAGCGAACGCCGACGGTGGGGGTCGGCTCGGCGAAGTACTCGGCCAGCCGGTCCCGGCTGGTGAAGACGACCAGAAAGCTATCGCCGTCGATCTCCTCGGTCCGGAACACGAACCCGGACTCACCGGGAGCACTGCCCGGCTGCGAGTCGGGCGCGACCGGCAGCAGCACCGTGGCCAGCAACAAGGTGGACAGGAAAGCGTCTGTGCTGCGGTCGCCCGCCGCATCGAAAAGATCCCGCTCGACAGCGTTGGCCGGGACAAAGTCGTCCT
>JAVHVY010000233.1:0-4228 GCA_032160305.1 Actinoplanes sp. | reverse complement strand
GCTACGACCTCGAGGATGTGAGCCTGTCCCGGGCCGGCCGGCGGCACGTGTTGCGCGTGTTGGTCGACGCGGACGGGGGAATCAATCTCGACGGCGTCGCCGTTGTGTCTCGGGAGATCTCCGCCGCGCTGGACGCGGCCGAGGAGAGCGGTGGCGAAGTGCTGGCGGGCGAATACCAGCTGGAAGTGAGCTCGCCGGGCGTGGACCGGCCACTGACCGCGCCCCGGCACTGGCGGCGCAATGTGGGCCGGCTGGTCGCGGTGACCGTGGCGGGCAAGAGCCTGACCGGCCGGCTGACCGCCGCCGACGAGGACGGCATCGTGCTGGACGAGCGGCGGCTGACCTACGCGGAGCTCGGCCCCGGCCGGGTCCAGATCGAATTCAAACGGCTGGACGAGGCCGAGTTCGACGACGACGAATCCGATGACGACGAATCCGAAGACGACGAAGACGACGAGGATGGGGAGGGCGAGGAGAGGTGAATATCGACCTCGCGACACTGCGCGCCCTGGAGCGCGAGCGGGAGATCCCGTTCGACACGATCCTCGCGGCGATCGAGACCGCGCTGCTGACCGCGTACCGGCACACCGAGGGCGCCGAGTCGCACGCGCGGGTGCAGATCGACCGCAAGCACGGGGCGGCCCTGGTCTTCGCCCAGGAGTTGGACGCGGACGGCACGGTCGTGCGCGAGTGGGACGACACCCCGCACGACTTCGGCCGGATCGCCGCGATGACCGCCAAGCAGGTCATCCTGCAGCGGCTGCGCGAGGCGACCGACGAGGTGCACTTCGGCGAGTACGCGGGCCGCGACGGTGACCTGGTCACCGGCATCGTGCAGGCCGACGCGGCACGCGCCGAGAAGGGCATCGTGATCGTCGACCTGGGCAAGCTGGAGGCGGTCCTGCCGCAGTCCGAGCAGGTCCCGGGCGAGCGCTACGAGCACGGCTCGCGGATCCGCTGCGTCGTGGTGCACGTGGCCAAGGGTTTCCGCGGTCCGCAGATCACCCTGTCGCGCACCCACCCGGCGCTGGTGAAGAAGATGTTCGCGCTGGAGGTGCCGGAGATCGCCGACGGGACGGTCGAGATCGCGGCCATCGCCCGCGAGGCAGGTCACCGGACGAAGATCGCGGTGCACTCGAAGGTGCCCGGGGTCAACGCCAAGGGCGCCTGTATCGGCCCGATGGGCCAGCGGGTCCGGGCCGTGATGAGTGAGCTGCACGGCGAGAAGATCGACATCATCGACTGGTCGGATGATCCGGCGCATTTCGTCGGCAACGCCCTCTCGCCGGCGAAGGCCCTGCGAGTCGAGGTGGTCGACGCGGCCACCCGGACCGCCCGGGTGACCGTTCCCGACTTCCAGCTCTCCCTCGCGATCGGCCGGGAGGGCCAGAACGCCCGCCTCGCCGCCCGGCTGACCGGCTGGCGGATCGACATCCGGCCGGACAACGAACCAGCTCCGCCGACTGATAGTCCAGGCTTGGGTAAAGACACAGCTCCGCCGACTGACAGTCCAGGCTTGGGTAAAGACACGGCGCCGCTCCCCACCGGGGAGACGGCGGAAGCGGGAAGCTGACCGGATACGCGTGCAGCGGGCACGAGGGGTAGACTTGCTGGAGGCCGGCCCGATACGCACCTGTGTCGGATGCCGAAAACGCGCGCCGGCCTTCGATTTGCTGCGGTTCGTGGCGGCGGGAGCAGGAGATGATCTCCGGCTTCAGCCTGATCCGAGCCGCCGACTGCCGGGCCGTGGAGGGCATCTGCATCCCGATCCGGCTTGCTTCGCGTTGGCGGAGCGGCGTCGCGCTTTCGGGCGCGCGCTGCGACTCACCGGTGTTCCTGACACCGGTCCGCTGGCAGAGCACCTCCATGCGACCTTATCGCCGCAGGGAGCCACCGATGGTGGGGCGTTGGAGCCCCACCCGTCTGCAGGGTAGGACGACCGACATGAGCACACGATGAAGTCCCTGAAATGACCAGGCTTCTAGTGCACGAGTGAGGTTGCTGCGGGTGCTGCCCGCACGACCTCAAAAGTGAGGAGTGCAGTGGCAGGGAAGGCCCGCGTACACGAGCTCGCCAAAGAGTTCGGGGTCGACAGCAAGACAGTTCTCGCCAAGCTCAAAGAGATGGGCGAGTTCGTCAAATCCGCATCCAGCACCGTCGAGGCCCCGGTGGCCCGACGACTGCGTGGTGCCCTCGAAGCGAACGGTTCCGCTTCCGCGGCGCCCGCCGCTGCGGCACCCAGCGCCCCGAGCGCAACCAACGCCCCGGCACCGACCAGCGCCCGGCCTGCGCCGCCGCGCCGTCCGGGCCCCCCGGCACCGAGCGGAACGCCCAGCGCGCCCGCTTCGCCGGCGCCCACGCCGGGCCCGACCGCTCGCCCCAAGCCGACGGTCCCCGGCCGTCCGGGCCCCGTGCCCGGCCCCGTGGCCAAGCCGGCGAGTGCCCATGACATCGAGGTAGCGGCCGCCGAGGCGCGCGCCTCCGCGCTGAAGGCGGAGCAGGAAGCAGCAGTCCGCAACGCTCAGGCGGCGCGTGCGCGCGACGCCGAGCGCCGGGCCCAGCAGCCTGTCGCCGACCCCAACGCGACCCGTCCGCGGCCCCCGGGCCCCGGCACGGTCCCGCCGCGGCCCGGTTCGCCGGCCGCCGGTCGTCCCGGTGCGCCGGGCGCTCCCGGCGCCAGTCGGCCCGGTCCTGCCGGTGGCGCTCCGCGTCCGGCCCCGCGTGGCCCGGGCAACAACCCGTTCGGTGTTTCCGGTGGGTCCGCACGTCCGAGTCCCTCGGGGATGCCCCGGCCCAACCAGGCCGGCATGCCGCCGCGGCCCAGTCCCGCGTCGATGCCCCCGCGGCCCAGTCCCGCGTCGATGCCTACGCAGCGCCCCGCCGGTCCCGGCGCCGGTCGTGGCGGTCCCGGCGGCGGCGCCGGTCGCCCCGCCGGTCCGGGCGCCGGTCGTGGCGGTCCCGGCGGCGGCGGCGGTGGCGGTGGCTTCCGTCCCGGCGGTGCCGGCGGCGGCGCCGGAGCCGGCGGTGGTGGCGGTGGCGGTGGCTTCCGTCCCGGCGGTGCCGGTGGTGGCGCTGGTGGTGGTGGCGGCGGTTACCGCGGCGGTCCCGGTGGGGGCGCGGGCGGTGGCGGTGGCTATCGCGGCGGTCCCGGTGGCGGTACCGGCGCCCCCGCGGGCGCCGGTGCTCCCGGTCGTCCCGGTGGTGGCGGTCGCGGTCGTGGCGGCGGTGCCGCGGGTGCCTTCGGGCGTCCCGGCGGCCGGCCGACCCGTGGTCGCAAGTCGAAGAAGCAGCGGCGTCAGGAGTTCGACAACCTGTCGGCTCCGCAGATGTCGTCGGGTGCTCCGCGCGGTTCGGGCCAGGAGGTCCGGCTGTCGCGTGGCGCCTCGCTCTCCGACTTCGCCGACAAGATCAACGCCAACCCGGGCTCGCTCGTCCAGGAGATGTTCAACCTGGGCGAGATGGTGACGGCGACGCAGTCGTGCTCTGACGACACGTTGCTGCTGCTGGGCGAGCATCTGGGCTTCGTCGTGCAGATCGTCAGCCCCGAGGACGAGGACCGCGAGCTGTTGTCGCGGTTCAACATCGACCTCGACGCCGAGGTGGCGCTGGACCGTCTGGTCACCCGTCCGCCGGTCGTGACCGTCATGGGTCACGTCGACCACGGCAAGACGAAGCTGCTCGACGCGATCCGCAAGACCAACGTGATGGGCGGCGAGGCGGGTGGCATCACCCAGCACATCGGCGCCTACCAGGTCATCGTCCCGCACCAGGGCGAGGAACGCGCGATCACCTTCCTGGACACCCCGGGCCACGAGGCGTTCACCGCCATGCGGGCCCGAGGCGCCCAGGTGACCGACATCGTGATCCTCGTGGTCGCGGCCGACGACGGCGTCATGCCGCAGACGGTCGAGGCGTTGAACCACGCCAAGGCGGCCGAGGTGCCGATCGTGGTCGCGGTCAACAAGGTCGACAAGCCGGACGCGAACCCGGACAAGGTCCGCCAGCAGCTGACGGACTACGGCCTGCTCGCCGAGGAGTACGGCGGCGACACGATGTTCGTCAACGTGGCCGCCAAGCCGGGCATCGGCATCGACGAGCTACTCGAGGCCGTCCTGCTGACCGCCGACGCGTCGCTGGAGCTGACCGCTCCGATCGACGGGCCGGCCCAGGGTGTCGCGGTGGAAGCCCACCTCGACAAGGGCCGCGGCGCCGTCGCGACCGTCCTGGT
>JAVHVY010000201.1:0-11001 GCA_032160305.1 Actinoplanes sp. | reverse complement strand
CCTACGCCACCAGGTACGTGATCCAGACCTCCAGCGACACGGTGACCTGGGAAGACGCCGTAGTCGTACCCAAGGCGCACAAGATCACCGGCGGCTGGGTCGGCATCGACGGGCGGGCCGGGCTGGTCTCCCGGGGCCCCATCACGGTCACCGCCAACGGCGTCTCGGCGCCGGCCCGGCTGATCGAGGGCTACGTCGACGCGGACCTGGCCGCCGCCGCCCGGCGGACCCTGCCGGCGGCCGAAGGCCTGCAGGTCAGCGACGCCGACGGCTACCTGACCGTCTTCAACCTGGCCGCCGGTGGCGTCACCTCGACCGTGACGACGCCGTGGACCGGCCGGATCTACCGCGGGGTGCAGACCGCCACGGCCAACGGCCTGCAGTGGACGGTCACGCTGGCCGGCGGCACGGCCCTGGTCGAGCCGCCACGCTTCACGATCGACGGCCCGGTGCCGCCCGGCACCTGCTTCGACGTCGCCGACTCGCGAACCGTCACCGTCACCGCGCCGCCCGGCGAGGGTCTCCGCCTGACCGTGCGAACCGCTGGCCGGTCGGCCCCGGTACGCCTCAAGCCCGGCGCGGCCCGCACCTTGACCGTCCCCGGCTCGCCGGTCACCCCGACCGCGGACCGGGCCCGGGGGCGTACGACGTTCCCGACGTCGCCGCTGCCGGCCGGCATGACCTCGCCGGGTCGCGCGGTCGACGGCGATCCGGCCACGAGCTGGCGGCCCGGACCGAGCGGCCGGATGGTCGTCGACCTGGGCGTACCGGTCACGGTCGGGGACGTGTGCCTGACCTGGACGTCGGGTCCGGTCCGCCCGGTGCGCCTGGCATTGTCCCTGGACGGCCTCGACTACTTCCCCTACTCGGCGGCGACCCCGGTCCCGGCCCGCTACCTCATGCTCACGGTCGAGGACTGGCACGCCGGCGACGCCGAGTTGATCGAAGTCGCCGCTTTCCCCAGTTCTTCGCCGGCGAGCTGACCGCCGAAGCACGGCGGTACCGGGTCGCCGGTATGCTCATCGGCGGGCCGTGACTGGCGCGTTCGGATGGGCCAACCATCGGGGAGCGGCCCCGCCGTCGATGGTGACCTGCCGTGCGCCTGGGCCTCTGCCAACCTGTGCTAGGGAGGTCCCCATGCCTGAGCTGAACGCCGAAACGACCGCCTTCCGCGCCGCCCTGGACGTCGTCCGGGCCGTCGAGCCCCGGATCGCCGACGCCATCGCCCAAGAACTGCACGACCAGCGCGAATCCCTCAAACTCATCGCCAGTGAGAATTACGCCTCCCCGGCGGTGTTGCTGGCCATGGGCAACTGGCTGAGCGACAAGTATGCGGAGGGCACGATCGGCCGCCGCTTCTACGCCGGCTGCCAGAACGTGGACGCGGTCGAGGCCATCGCCGTCGAGCACGCCACAGCCCTCTTCGACGCGCCGCACGCGTATGTTCAGCCGCACTCCGGCATCGACGCCAACCTGGTGGCGTACTGGGCGATCCTGGCCGACCGGGTCGAGGCGCCCGCGCTGAAGCTGGCGTCGAAGCGCAACGTCAACGACCTGACCGACGAGGAGTGGGCTTCGCTGCGCGCGGCCCTGGGCAACCAGCGGATGCTCGGCATGAGCCTCGACGCGGGCGGCCACCTGACCCACGGCTTCCGGCCGAACATCTCCGGCAAGATGTTCGACCAGCGCAGCTACGGCGTGGACCCGACCACCGGCCAGATCGACTACGCGGCGCTGCGGGCGACCGCGAAAGACTTCAAGCCGCTGGTGATCGTGGGCGGCTACTCGGCGTACCCCCGCAAGGTGAACTTCCGGATCATGCGGGAGATCGCCGACGAGGTCGGCGCCACCTTCATGGTCGACATGGCGCACTTCGCCGGCCTGGTCGCGGGCAAGGTCTTCACGGGCGACTTCAACCCGATCGAGCACGCGCAGATCGTGACAACGACCACCCACAAGAGCCTGCGCGGCCCCCGCGGCGGAGCGGTCTTCTGTCAGCCGGAGCTGTCCGACCAGGTCGACCGCGGCTGCCCGATGGTGCTCGGCGGCCCGCTCGCGCACGTGATGGCGGCCAAGGCGGTCGCTTTCGCCGAGGCCCGCCGTCCCGAGTTCGCCGACTATGCGCAGCGCATCGTCGACAACAGTCAGGCACTGGCGGCCGGCCTGCTCAAGCGCGGCGTCCAACTGGTCAGCGGCGGTACCGACAACCACCTGGTCCTGCTCGACGTGCACCCGTTCGGCCTGACCGGGCGCCAGGCGGAGCAGGCCCTGCTCGATTCGGGCATCGTCACCAACCGCAACGCGATCCCGAACGACCCCAACGGCGCCTGGTACACCTCGGGTATCCGGATCGGGACGCCGGCGCTGACCACCCGCGGCCTCGGCGCGGCCGAGATGGACCAGATCGCCGACCTGATGCACACGGTCCTGTCCCAGACCAGGCCCGGCGCGTCCAAGGCCAAGTTCGAGCTGGACCCGGCTCTGTCCGACCGGATCGCCAAGCAGGCCACGGAACTACTGGCCGACTACCCGCTCTACCCGTCGGTCGATCTGTAGTGCAACCCGTGGCCGTGCCGCAGCCGCGCCCGAAGCGTCAGCTGCGGCGCGGAAGCCGGTGCGGTTCAACGTCGACAAGCTGGCCATTCCCGACGGTGCGGCGGGTTCGGGGAAGCGCTTCCCGGCGTTCGATTACATCTTGGCCATTTGTCTGTTACGGGCAGGTTTCTGATTCTGCGTTGCAGGTGCAATTGCGGACAGGGCTGGCGCTTCGACGTAGCGTGACAATCCCTGCTCAGCGACTGTGCGTAGGCAAGAAAAGTGTCATTAAAGGGTCCTTAAAGATCCCGCAAGACTTTGACATCGGTGTTACACCAAATCTACGGTCACCCCGGGGAGCGCTCTCCCAGCGATATGGAGAAGGCTCCCTTCACGGTGCAAGCAGTCCCCCTTGCATCCCCCCGTGCACCAAGGAGACGCCATGAGCATCCCCGCTCCCCCCGCCGCACCGCGGAGTCCTTCGCCGGAGCAACCTCCGATCCCCGGCCGCAAGCGTCGTCGCTGGCGGCTCGGCGCCATGGGTAGCGTGGTCGCTGTCCTGGTCGCCGGCGGCGCTGTCGCCGCCATCCAGGCCGAGGCCGCGGAAACCCTGCTCTCGCAGGGCAAGCCGACGACCGCCTCGTCCAGTGAGAACCCGGGCGTCTACCCGGCGAGCGCCGCGACGGACGGCAACACCGGCACCCGCTGGTCGAGCGCGTTCAGTGACCCGCAGTGGCTGCAGGTCGATCTGGGCGCCACCTCGGCGATCACCCGGGTCGCGCTGAACTGGGAGGCCGCCGCCGGCAAGGCCTACCAGATCCAGGTGTCCAACAACGCCACCACCTGGACCTCGATCTACTCGACCACGACGAGCACCGGCGGCAACCAGTCGCTGACCGTCTCCGGCTCCGGTCGATACGTGCGGATGAACGGCACCCAGCGCACCACCGGCTACGGCTACTCACTGTGGGAGTTCCAGGTCTTCGGCGGCGGCACCACGACCCCGCCGACCACCACGCCGCCGACCACCGGCCCGACCCAGCCGGCCGGTGGCAGCCTCGGCGCCAACGTGATCGTCTTCGACCCGACCATGTCGGCAGCGTCGATCCAGGGTAAGGCCGACACGATCTTCAAGCAGCAGGAGTCGAACCAGTTCGGCCCGCAGCGCTACGTGCTCGCCTTCAAGCCGGGCACCTACAACGGCCTGAACATCCAGGTCGGCTTCTATACCTCGGTGCTGGGCCTCGGGCAGAACCCGGGCGACGTCCGGATCAACGGCGACATCACGGTCGACGCGGGCTGGATGGCCGGCAACGCCACCCAGAACTTCTGGCGGTCGGTCGAGAACATCGCGCTCTACCCGGTCTCCGGCGCCGACCGCTGGGCCGTCTCGCAGGCCGCGCCGTTCCGGCGGATGGACGTGCACGGCGACCTCAACCTGGCGCCGAACGGATACGGCTGGGCGTCCGGTGGTTACATCGCCGACTCGAAGATCAGCGGCGTCGAGCAGCAGTACTCGCAGCAGCAGTGGTTCACCCGCAACAGCAACATCGCCTCGAACTCGAACGCGGTCTGGAACCAGGTGTTCATGGGCACGCCGGGCGCTCCGGCGACCAGCTTCCCGAACCCGGCGTACACCACGATCGGCCAGACGCCGACCGTCCGGGAGAAGCCGTACCTGTACCAGACCGGCGGTAACTACGCGGTCTTCGTGCCGAACCTGCGGACCAACTCGGCCGGTACGTCGTGGCCGAACACGCCGGGCACGAGCATCCCGCTGAGCCAGTTCTATGTGGCGAAGCCGGGCGACAGCGCGGCGACGATCAACCAGGCGCTGACGCAGGGCCTCAACCTGATCTTCCAGCCGGGCGTCTACCACGTCAGCCAGACGATCAACGTGACCCGCGCCAACACGGTCGTGCTGGGTCTCGGCTACGCGACGATCATCCCGGACAACGGCGTCACACCGATGCAGGTGGCCGACGTGGACGGGGTGAAGATCGCCGGCGTGCTCTTCGACGCCGGTCCGACCAACTCGGCGAACCTGCTGGTGGTCGGCCCGAACGGCTCCTCGGCGAACCACGCGGGGAACCCGACGACGATCCAGGACGTGTTCTTCCGGATCGGCGGCTCGATCGCCGGTAAGGCCACCAACAGCCTGCTGGTGAACAGCCCGAACACGATCATCGACCACATCTGGGCGTGGCGTGCCGACCACGGCAATGCCGGCACGTTCGGCTGGACCGTCAACACCGCGGACAGCGGCCTGATCGTCAACGGCGCCAACGTCACCGCGTACGGCCTGTTCGTCGAGCATTACCAGAAGTACGAGGTGGTCTGGAACGGCAACGGCGGGCGGACCTACTTCCTGCAGAACGAGCAGCCGTACGACCCGCCGAACAACGCGACGTGGCGTACCGGCGCCAACGGGTACTCGGCGTACAAGGTGGCGGACAGCGTCACCAGCCACGAGGCCTGGGGCCTGGGCAGCTACTGCTTCTTCCAGGTCAACCCGGCGGTGCACTCGAACAACGGTTTCGAGGTACCGGTCAACGGCGGCGTGAAGCTGCACAACATCTTCACCATCTCGCTCTCCTCGGGGACCATCGACCACATCGTCAACAACACCGGTCCGGCGGCGACGGCCAGCGCGGTAGTGCCGCAGCCGCTGGTCAACTTCCCCTGATCCGTACGCCGATGCGGGTGAACTGAGCGTGGGCCGCGGTCGAAAGATCGCGGCCCACGCGTTTCGCAGCTCCCCGGAGCCGCGCGGAATCAATGGTGGGGATCCAGAACGCGCTGAGCACTGGTCGTAACATGTTGGGAACTCATTGTTGACAGTGGATGACCAGGCGCGTCTACTTCAGGACAACGTTGTCTCTCGATTTATGCTAAATCGATTTGGAGGAGACATGCGCGATCTTGCCATGTCCAGCGGAAGGCGATGGGTGGCCGCCGGGTGCGCCGCCGCCCTGGTCTTGGCCACCGCCGCCTGCGGCGGCGGTGGCTCCGGTTCGGGCGGCGAAGCCACCGTCGGACTGATCACCAAGACCGATACCAACCCCTTCTTCGTCAAGATGAAGGAGGGCGCACAGCAAGCAGCCGGCCAGCAGGGCGTGAAACTGCAGACCTTCGCCGGCAAAGTGGACGGGGACAACGAGTCCCAGGTCTCGGCGATCGAGAACCTGATCTCGGCCGGGGCCAAGGGCTTCCTGATCACCCCGAACGACTCGAAGGCGATTGTCCCGTCGATCGACAAGGCGCACCAGTCCGGGATGCTGGTCATCGCGCTGGACACCCCGACCGACCCGCCGAGCGCCGTGGACGCCACCTTCGCGACCGACAACTACCAGGCCGGCAAGCTGGTCGGGCAGTGGGCGAAGGCGAAGTTCGCGAAGACCGGCAAGCAGGCGAAGATCGCCATGCTGGACCTGAACGCCAACCAGGTCTCGGTCGACGTCAAACGCGACCAGGGCTTCCTGGACGGCTTCGGTATCCCGGTCGGCGACGCCAACAAGATCGGTGACGAGAGCAGCCCGATGATCGTCGGCCACGACGTCACCAACGGCAACGAAGACCTTGGCCGTACAGCCATGGAGAACCTGCTCCAGAAGGACCCGTCGATCAACCTGGTCTACACGATCAACGAGCCCGCCGCCGCCGGCGCCTACCAGGCACTGAAGTCGGCCGGCAAGGACAAGGCCGTCACCATCGTCTCGATCGACGGCGGCTGCCCGGGCGTCGACAACGTCAAGGCCGGCGTGATCGGCGCGACATCGATGCAGTTCCCCCTGAAGATGGCGTCGCTCGGCATCGAGGCCATCGCCAAGTTCGCCAAGGACGGTACGAAGCCGCAGGCCACCGCGGGCAAGGACTTCGTGGACACAGGCGCGCAGCTGATCACCGACGACCCGCAGACCGGCGTGGATGCCAAGGACTCCACGTGGGGCAAGCAGAACTGCTGGGGCTGACCATGACTGCTGATCCCCCCACCGGCGCGCACCGCGCCGGGTCCGCGGTCAAGGACCCGGAACCCACGCCGGACTTCGACGTCAACCGGCACGAGTCGTTCGGCCTACGCCTACAGCACGTCCTGCACGGCAATCCCGTACTCGGGCCCTTGGCCGTGCTGATCGTCGCGGTCATCGCCTTCTCGGTCGTCAACGTGCGCTTCTTCTCCGCGCCGAACCTCTCGCTGGTGCTCGCGCAGGTCACCGTCATCGCGGTGCTCGCGCTCGGGCAGACCCTGATCATCCTGACCGCCGGTATCGACCTGTCGGTGGGTGCGATCGCGATCTTCTCGTCCATCCTGATGGCGAGTTTCGCCACCAAGGTGGGCCTGCCCGGCTTCCTTGCCCTGGTACTGGGGCTGATCTGCGGCACGGCGATGGGAGCGCTGAACGGCTTCCTGGTCACCCGGTTCATGCTGCCCCCGTTCATCGTCACCCTGGGCACGCTGACCATCTTCTTCTCGCTGAACTCGGTCGTCAGCAAGAGCGAGACGGTCCGCGGGTCGGACATGCCGTCGCTGATGACCTGGACCGGCACCACGATCCCGATCGGCGGGTTCCGGCTCACCTACGGGTCGCTGATCATGCTGCTGCTCTTCGGCTACTTCTTCTACGCGCTGCGATCAACAGCCTGGGGCAAGCATGTGTACGCGACCGGCGACGACATCGAATCGGCCCGGCTGGCCGGTATCCGGACCAATCGGGTGCTGTTCTCCGTCTACACCGTGGCTGGCCTGCTCTACGCCGTCGGCGGCTGGATCCTGATCGGACGCCTCGCCTCCGCCAGCCCGAACGTCGGCACCGACTACAACCTCGACTCGATCACCGCGGTCGTGCTCGGCGGCACCAGCCTCTTCGGCGGCCGGGGCAGCGTGATCGGCACGTTGATCGGCGCCCTGATCGTCGGCGTCTTCCGCAACGGCCTGCAACTGGGCGGCGTCGAGGTCGTCTGGCAGGGCTTCGCGATCGGCTTGCTCGTCCTGGTGGCGGTGTCGCTCGACCAGTGGATCAGGAAGGTGAAAACGTGACGACCAGTACGCTCACTCCCGTCCTACAGGCAAAGGGCCTGACCAAGCGGTACGGCCGGGTGACCGCGATCGAGAGCGGCGACCTCGAACTGTATCCGGGCGAGATCCTGGGCGTGATCGGCGACAACGGGGCCGGCAAGTCCAGCCTGATCAAGGCGCTCTCCGGGGCCCTCATACCGGACAGCGGGGAGATCTTCCTGGACGGGCAGAAGGTCCACTTCCGCAATCCGATGGAGGCCCGGGACGCCGGCATCGAGACCGTGTACCAGACCCTCGCGGTCTCGCCCGGTCTCGACATCGCCGACAACCTGTTCCTCGGTCGGGAAGAGCGTAAGCCCGGCGTACTCGGGTCGGTCTTCCGGATGCTCGACCGCGCGCACATGCGCACCGAGGCCCGGCGGCACATGTCCGAGCTCGGCATCGGCACGCTGCAGAACATCGGGCAGGCCGTCGAGTCGCTCTCCGGCGGCCAGCGGCAGGCGGTCGCGGTGGCCCGGTCGGCGGCCTTCGGCAGTAAAGTGGTGATTCTGGACGAGCCGACCGCCGCGCTGGGCGTCAAGGAGGGCAACCGGGTGCTGCAATTGATCCGCGACGTCCGCGACAAGGGACTGCCGGTGATCCTGATCAGCCACAACATGCCGCACGTCTTCGAGGTGGCCGACCGGATCCACATCCAGCGGCTCGGCCGCCGGGCCACGGTGATCACGCCGAAGTCGCACTCGATGTCGGAAGCGGTCGCCATCATGACGGGTGCGGCCGAACCGCCGCCCGCGGTGGCCTGATCGTCCTGTCCGGCTTCGTGCCCGGCGTGCGGGCCCGAAGCCGGACCAGGATCAGGATCAGCCTGCGGATCAGTAGCGGTAGTGGTCCGGCTTGAACGGGCCGGCCACGTCCACGCCGAGATACTCGGCCTGCTTCTTGGTCAGCGTGGTCAGCCGGACGCCGAGCGCGTCCAGGTGCAGCCGGGCCACCTTCTCGTCGAGGTGCTTCGGCAGCACGTAGACCTGTTTGTCGTACTCGCCGGGCTTGGTCCACAGCTCGATCTGGGCCATCACCTGGTTGGTGAACGAGTTCGACATCACGAAGCTGGGGTGCCCGGTGGCGTTGCCCAGGTTCATCAGCCGGCCTTCGGACAGCACGATCACCGAGTGGCCGTCGTCGAAGCGCCACTCGTGCACCTGCGGCTTGATCTCGACCTTCTCGATGCCCGGGACCTTGGCGAGCCCGGCCATGTCGATCTCGTCGTCGAAGTGTCCGACGTTGCCGACGATCGCGTTGTGCTTCATCTTGGCGAGGTCGGCGGCGGTGATGATGTCGGTGCCGCCGGTGGTGGTGATGAAGATGTCGGCGGTGGCGACGACGTCGGAGAGGCGGACGACCTGCATGCCGTCCATCGCCGCCTGCAGCGCGCAGATCGGGTCGATCTCGGTGACGACGACCCGGGCGCCCTGGCCGCGCAGCGTCTCCGCGGAGCCCTTGCCGACGTCGCCGTAGCCGCAGACCACGACCAGCTTGCCGCCCAGCATCACATCGGTGGCCCGGTTCAGGCCGTCGACCAGGGAGTGCCGGATGCCGTACTTGTTGTCGAACTTGCTCTTGGTGACCGCGTCGTTGACGTTGATCGCCGGGAAGAGCAGCTGGCCTTCCTTGGCGAGCTTGTAGAGGCGGGCCACGCCGGTGGTGGTCTCCTCGGTCACGCCGCGGATCTCGGCGGCCATCCGGGTGAACCGCTGCGGGTCGGCCGCGAGGCTGGCGCGCAGGGTCTCCAGGATGATCGAGTACTCGTGGTTGTCGTCCTCGGTGACCGCGGGGACGGCGCCGGCCGCCTCGAACTCGACGCCCTTGTGCACCAGCAGGGTGGCGTCACCGCCGTCGTCGAGGATCATGTTGGGGCCCTGGCCGCCGGCGAAGTCGAACAGGCGCATCGTGCACCACCAGTACTCCGCCAGCGTCTCGCCCTTCCAGGCGAAGACCGGGGTGCCGGTGGGGGCCTCGGCGGTGCCGCTGCCGACCACGACCGCGGCGGCCGCCTCGTCCTGGGTGGAGAAGATGTTGCAGGACACCCAGCGCACGTCGGCACCGAGCGCGACCAGGGTCTCGATCAGCACCCCCGTCTGCACGGTCATGTGCAGCGAGCCGACGATCCGCGCGCCGGCGAGCGGCTGGGAATCGGCGAACTCGGCCCGGATCGACATCAGACCGGGCATCTCGTGCTCCGCGAGCCGGAGCTGATGGCGGCCGGCCTCGGCCAGCGACAGGTCGGCGACGGCGAACTCGACGCCGTTGCGGTTCTGCGATTCGTGTGACATGAAGTCGTGTGACATGAAGAAGGGCACCCCCTTATGCAGGAGGCGCCCTTGAGACAAGGACCAAGGCCGAGCGTGGCGGGCGTCACGCCCGTCGCAGCGCCTCTCGGCCGAGGCCAGTCCACCATAGCCCAGCGGTCAACGCCGGCGCTCCTGTTGGGCCCGGTGGCCCTAGGATTGACGCCGTGCAAACGCGTTCCGGCACCCCACGGCCGATCACCCGGTACGGCAATCCGATCCTGCACCACCCGTGTGCCGAGGTCACCGCCTTCGACGACGACCTGGCGCAGCTCGTCGCCGACATGTTCGCGAGCATGGCGGCGGCGAACGGGGTGGGCCTGGCGGCCAACCAGATTGGCGTCGACGCCCGGGTGTTCGTGGTCGACTGCCCGGACGCCTCGGGCCGCAACGTCGTCGCCCACGTGGTCAACCCGGTCCTGTACCTGCCGCAGAGCCGCGAGCTGGATGTCGACGACGAGGGCTGCCTCTCGGTGCCGGGCCCGCAGGCCGAGGTGGGCCGCCCGGCGACGTCGTCGGTGACCGGCGTCGACATGTTCGGCGAGCCGGTCCAGCTCCAGGGGACCGGCCGGCTCGCCCGCTGCCTGCAACACGAGACCGACCACCTCGACGGCCTGCTCTACGTCGACCGGCTGCCGGCGAAGAAGCGCAAGAAGCTGCTGGCCGAGAGCGAGAAACACCCCGGCGTCGGCGTACCTGTCTGAGGTCGGGCCCGCTGTAGCGAGACCGGGAAGTCCACCGCCCGGTCGCCCGCGAATGGTGCCGGCACCGCCCGAATCGTCGCACGTAAGCACGCCCTTTAGGGCAAGCCCGGTGAAAGCGATCTGTCGTACGGTAGGCGCGTTCCACTTCGGACCTGCGGGAATGGGTGATGTCCGTGGCGGATCGCATGAGCGGCCTGGTTCGCTGCGTCCGGGCGGGACTTTCGCGCGGCTATCCGGATGGACGTAGACCACGCGGCCGCAACCCGCTGCCGTGTCCCACCGGAACGACGGGAGGTGTTACTCATGGTTAAGGACCTGGTCAAGGAGCTGCTCGATGGCCCCGCGGTGCTGGTTTCGGAGGTCGTCTTCTAATTGCGACCCAGAGGTGGCGGGAACACCA
>JAVHVY010000141.1:0-6354 GCA_032160305.1 Actinoplanes sp. | reverse complement strand
ATGCCCGCGCTTTCTGCGGACAAGAGGGCGCCTAGGCGTCTCGTGGGGATGGGGGGAGTTGAACCCCCACGTCCTTTCGGACACACGGACCTGAACCGTGCGCGTCTGCCATTCCGCCACATCCCCGTGGCTGTGTCACCTGCGGCTATGTCACGGTGACGCTCGAGCAGATTACTCCGCTCGGTGTCGAGGCCTGTCTGCGGGCCGCCCCACTGCTCGACGGACGCCCCACTCTCCCGTGAATGCCGGGACAGACTACGCTGTCCCTGGTCACATCGCGTGCAAATCACCGCCCGTGACGCCTGGGAAGAATAGCACGGTGTCATGGGCGGCTATACGAGGGTTACGGGCAGTCGGCCGTCCGGTGCAGAGATGCACAAGCGGCGGCCGGATACCATCATGTCCTCGGAACCCGAGGAGGAGCCGGTGAGCGTGCTGCAGCGCTTTGAGAAGCGGTTGGAAGGCCTGGTCGAGGGGGCCTTCGCGAAGGTATTCAAGGGTGTCGTCCATCCGGTCGAGATCCTGAACGCCATGCAGCGGGAGGCCGAGGCACACAAGGCCATTCTCGCTGGTGGGCGTACCCTCGTGCCCAACCGCTACGTGATCGATCTCTCGCCATACGACCACAGTCGGCTCGCGCCGTACGCGGCAGCGCTGGCCCAAGAGCTGGCACAGTCCCAGGCCGAGTTCATCGGTGAGCAGGCCTGGACCGTGTACGGCGACGTCATCGTCGAGATCGAGCGAGGCGACGGGCTCGACACCGGCATGTTCCGGGTGACCGCGGAGGTATACACCGGCGGCGAGGTCGCCCCGGTGCAACAGCCCGCGTACGACGCGGCGCCCGCCTACTCTCCGTACGAGCAGCAGCAAGGTGGCTACCAGCCGCCCGGCGGGCACAACGGCCGCAATGTAGGCCTGGTATCCGGCGACGGGCGCACCTACCCGCTGCAGATGGGTTCGACGGTGATCGGCCGGGGCGATCAGGCCAACCTGCGCCTGCCGGACGTCGGCATTTCCCGCCGGCATGCCCGGCTGGACTATGACGGCAGCCAGGTCGTGCTCACCGACCTCGGTTCGACCAACGGCACGATGGTGAACGGTCAGCGGGTCTCCGCCGTCGCTCTGAACCCGGGCGACATGATCCAGCTGGGCACCACCACCCTGACGTTCCGAGTGGACGGCTAAGCACCTTGCCCGAATTCGTCCTTACCGTCGCCCGGTTCGGTTTCCTCATCCTGCTGTGGATCTTCGTGTTCACGGTGGTCGGGGTGATCCGCCGGGACCTCTTCGCCGGGGTCCGGTCCAAGAGCATCGTCGCCAGCCCGCGGGGGGTGGGTGGCACCTTGCCGGCAGGCCGGCCGGCGAAGGCCAAGCGGGGTAAGGCGGCCCGACAACTGGTCGTGACCGCCGGTCAGCTGGCCGGCACCCGAATCACGCTGGGCGAGGCTCAGATCACTATCGGTCGGGCCGAGGATTCGACGTTGGTGATCACGGATGACTTCGCCTCGGCCCGGCATGCCCGGCTCGTTCCGCGGGACGGTCAGTGGTTCGTCGAGGATCTCGGCTCGACGAACGGCACCTATCTCGATCGCGGTAAGGTCTCCGGACCCGCTCCCGTTCCCCTTGGCGTGCCGATCCGCATCGGCCGCACTTCTCTCGAGTTACGGCCATGACCCTGACCCTGCGCTACGCCGCCCAGAGCGACCGCGGTCTGATCCGAGACGGAAATCAAGACTCCGTCTACGCCGGACCGCGGCTCCTTGCTGTGGCCGACGGCATGGGCGGCATGGCCGCCGGTGACGTCGCGAGCAACATCGTCATAGCGGCCATGGCGCCGCTCGATGAGGACGTCCCCGGTGATGCCCTGGTGGACGCCCTCCGACACGCGGTTGGCACGGCCAACCAGCAGCTCCGCGACACCGTCGACGCCAATCCTGAGCTCGAGGGCATGGGTACGACGTTGACCGCGGTGCTGTTCTCCGGCAGCAAGATCGGCATGGTGCACATCGGTGACTCGCGGGCGTACATGGTGCGCAACGGCGAGTTCGCCCAGATCACCAAGGACGACACGTACGTACAGATGCTCGTCGACGAGGGCCGGATCAGCCCCGAGGAGGCGAGCAGCCACCCGCAGCGCTCCCTGCTCACCCGGGCGCTGGACGGCCGCGACATCGACCCCGAGTATTCGGTCCGCCAGGTGCTCAAGGGCGACCGGTATCTGATCTGCAGCGACGGTCTCTCGGGCGTGGTCAGCTCCGACACCATCGGCGAGTGCATGCGCGGCATCACCGACCCGCAGGAGTGCACCGAGCGCCTCGTCCAGCTCGCGCTGCGCGGCGGCGGCCCGGACAACGTCACCGTGGTGGTCGCCGACGCGACGGATGCGGACATCGTCGAGCAGGCGCCGATCGTCGGCGGTGCCGCCGCCCGCGACCGGGGCAACACCACTGTCGCCGACAGTTCCAGCGCCGCCGCCCGTGCTGCCGCGCTGCGCGAGCCGACCCGCCCGCAGCCGAGTGACGGCGCGCCCTACGAGCGCGAGGAGCCGGAGCCGAAGCGGCACCCGGTCCGCACCAGTCTGCTCGTGCTGGTGCTGCTGGCCGTCCTCGGCGGCGGCCTGTACACGGGCTGGCGCTACACCCAGGACCAGTACTACGTCGGTGCGACCGAGGCGGGCCAGCTCGCGATCTTCCGCGGGGTGCCCGGCCAGATCGCCGGTCTCGACCTCTCCAGCGTGAACGAGGAGTTCCAGAGCAAGCTCAACGATCTGACCCCGGTCGCGCAGGAGCGCGTCAAGCAGGGCATCCAGGCCCGGAGCCGGGCCGACGCCAAGGAGCGCCTGGACGGCCTGACCCTCGACATGCCGTCCAACCCCAACCTGAAGCCGATCTGCGGAACGACCCGGGCGGTGCCGTCGGGCTCTGCCGCGTCAGCCCTCCCGTCGGCCCCGGCTCCGCTGAGCGCCTCCGCCCCGCCCCGAACTCCCGTCGCCACCACGCCCGTCACCTCGGCGGACGCTGAACCCACCGATCCTTCCGCCCCGCCTGTCGATCCGGTCGGATGCCGGCAAGTCGACTGAGCACCCGCACACCGACCGTCTGGGGACTCTTTCTTGACCGCGCCCGCCGTACCGGCTCCCACTCCCGCCAGCACGGGTGAGCTGTCGCGTATCCCGGGAACGAAAACCCACCGGAACGCCGAGCTGGGGCTGCTCGCGTTCGCGATGGTGCTGGTGGCCGCGTACGGCGCGACCGTGGAGGCCAACCAGCTCCAGACGCTGACGCCGACCTTCTGGGTGCCCGCCGCCCTGCTCAGCCTGCTCTTCCTGGGCCTACACCTGGTGGTCCGTTTCGTCGCGCCGTATGCCGATCCGGTGCTGATCCCGGCGGTCGCGCTGGTCAACGGGCTCGGCGTCGGTTTCCTGCGCCGGCTTGACATCGCCCGGGCGATCGCCAACAAGCAGCCCGAGCCGGGCATCTTCGCCGGTACCGGTGGCAAGCAGCTGGCCTGGACTCTGATCGCGCTGGCCCTGGCCGCGATCCTGCTGCTCGTCGTCCGCGACCACAAAGTCGTCTCCCGGTATGCGTACACGCTGGGCCTGGTCGGCATCGTGCTGGTGATGGTCCCGGCCGTCCTGCCGGCCAGGTTCTCCGAGGTCAACGGCGCGAAGCTGTGGATCAAACTCGGCGGCTTCCAGATCCAGCCCGGTGAGTTCGCCAAGTTGGCCCTGGTCTCCTTCTTCGCGTACTACCTGGTCCGCAAGCGCGAGGTGCTCTCCCTGGCCAGCCGCCGGGTGCTGGGCATCGACCTACCCCGGGGCCGGGACCTGGGCCCGGTCGTCACCGTCTGGCTGCTCAGCCTCCTGGTCCTGGTCTTCGAGAAGGATCTGGGCACGGCGCTGCTCTACTTCGGTCTCTTCGTGGTGACGCTCTACGTCGCCACCGAGCGGGCCAGCTGGCTGATCATCGGCCTGATGATGTTCTTCGGCGGCGTCTATGTGGCCTATCTGCTGGGCGCCGCGGTCGGCGGCCCGTTCGCCAACTTCTACGACCGCGCCTCGATCTGGCTCGACCCGTTCGCGCCGAAATATGTGACGAACCAGGGCTATCAGTTGGTTCAGGGTCTGCTCGGCCTGGGTACCGGCGGCCTCTTCGGCACCGGGCCGGGAGCGGGCTCGCCCGGCCTGGTCCCGGAGGTGCGTACCGACTTCATCTTCGCCGGCATGGGCGAGGAGATCGGCCTCTTCGGACTCTCCGCGCTGCTGGTGGTCTACCTGCTGATCGTCGAGCGGGGACTGCGCGCCGGCCTGGCGGTGCGGGACTCGTTCGGCAAACTGGTCGCCGGCGGGCTCGCGTTCACTCTGGGCTTGCAGGTCTTTGTGATCGTGGGAGGTATCACCGGGCTGATCCCGCTGACCGGGCAGACCACCCCGTTCATGTCCGCCGGCGGGTCGTCACTGATGGCCAACTGGCTGCTGGTGGCGATGCTCTTGCGGATCTCCGACGCGGCCCGCAAGCCGGCGAGCGGTAACCCGGGCGTTCCGGCGGCCGGTGGCGGGGGCAAACAACCGCCCGCCCAACTGCACGGCGCCATGACGGAGGTGATCAAGCCGTGAATCCACCCCTGCGGAAGGCCGGCGTGGTCATCCTGGTCCTGTTCGGCCTGCTCTTCGCCAACCTGAACTGGGTGCAGGCCTACAAGGCCGACCAGTACCGGACGAGTGACCACAACGCCCGGGTCCAGGTCGCCGAGTACGAGCATGCCCGCGGCGTGATCGAGGCCGACGGCCAGCCGCTGGCCGAGAGCAAGGCCACTGACGACCCCCTCAAATACCTGCGGGTCTATCCGGTGAAGCAGGCGTACGCGCCGGTGCTCGGCTTCAAGCCGGTCATCGGCGCTGCCACCGGGATCGAGAAGAGTGAGGACGAGTTCCTCGCCGGCACCAGCGACAAGCTCTTCGCCAACCGGATCAGTGACATGTTCACCGGCAACAACAGCAGCGGCGGCAACGTCGTGCTGTCGATCAAGACCAAGGCCCAAGAGGTCGCGTACGACCAGCTCATCCACAACGAGCGTGGGGTCGTCAAGGGCGCCGCCATCGCGATCGACCCGCGTACCGGGGCCGTCCAGGCGATGGTGTCGATGCCGTCGTTCGACCCGAATCCGCTGGTCAGCCACGACAAGCCGACGGCCGCGGCGGCGTACACGAAGCTGAACAGGGACAAGGACCAGCCGCTGCTCAACCGGGCGGTCGCCGAGACCTTGCCGCCCGGCTCGACGTTCAAGACGATCATCACGGCCGCGGCCCTGCAGAACGGCTACGCCGAGAGCACCTCGATCCCGGCGGGCTCCAGCTACTCGCACGCCGGCGCGGTGATCCGCAACTCCGAGGACGAGGTCTGCCCCGGCGCGCAGATCAGCCTGAAGGACGCTCTGGTCGAGAGCTGCAACACCGGGTTCGCCCAGCTCGGCGTGAAGCTCGGCGCCGACAGGGTGAAGAAGACCGCGCAGGCGTTCGGCTTCGAACAGGCCGACCTGACCGTGGGCGATCTCGCGGACGGCGGGCTGGCCGTCGCGGCCAGCCACACCGGCGCGATCGCCAACCCGAACGGCAGCACCGACGAGGGTGCGCTCGCGCAGTCCTCGATCGGCCAGCGGGACGTGCGGATGACGGCGCTGCAGGGCGCGCTGATCGCCGCCACCGTCGCCAACGGCGGCAAGCAGATGCGGCCGTATCTGGTCTCGCAGCTGCTGGGCCCGGACCGCGGCTCGATCTACACGGCCAACCCGCAGACCCTGCGGACGCCGATCAGCGGTTCGGTGGCCAGCACGATGCAGGACATGATGGAGGGCGTCGTCGAGAGCGGCACCGGACAGCGCGCCGCGATCAGCGGCTTCAAGGTCGGCGGCAAGACGGGCACGGCGCAGAACGGCGCGGACGCGAACGGCAACCCGCTCGACCCGCACGGCTGGTTCATCGGCTTCGCATTCAACAGCAAGGGTGAGGCGGTCTCGGCCTCCTGCGTCATGCTGGAGAATGTGTCCGGCGGCCACGCCAGCGCCGAGGCGGCCCGGATCTCCGGGCTCATCATGAAGGCGGCGGCATCATGACGGCCACAGCCGGGTCGGGGAGGGGACTGACGTGATCAGCCCTGGGGTGACCCTCGGCGGCCGGTACCGGCTCGACGAGCGGATCGCCGGCGGCGGGATGGGCGACGTGTGGCGCGGCACCGACGAGGTGCTGGGCCGGACGGTCGCCGTCAAGATCCTGCTCCCGGCCCTGCTGGACGAGCCCGGTTTCGCCGAGCGGTTCCGCGGCGAGGCCCGCACGATGGCGACGATCAACCACCCGGG
>JAVHVY010000123.1:0-4599 GCA_032160305.1 Actinoplanes sp. | reverse complement strand
CCCCCCCCCCCCCCCCCACGGCCACGATCAGAGCGAACCGTCTCAACCGGCGGCCGCCGCGACGGCCTGGCTGAACACGGCGCCGGACGGCAGGCCCTGGTTGGGCCCGGTGACCTGTTTTCCGGCTACGACGATGGTCGGCGTGCCGGTGAAGCCACGCTTGGAGAACGTCTCGGTGACCTGCCCGGCCCACCCGTCGTAGGTCTTGTCGTTCACCGCGTTCGCGAAGGCGGTGCTGGTCAGGCCGACCGGCGTGCCGAGTGCGATGAGTTTCGCGTTGGTCAGCCCGTCGCTGTTCTCCGCGGGCTGGTTGGCGTAGAGAACGTCGTGGAATTCGATGAATTTGCCACCCTCGGCGGCGGCCGCGGCGGCACCGGCCGCACGGGTCGAATACAGCGTGCCGTTCGAGGCCCGGTCCAGAATCGCGACCGGATGGTAACGTACGGTAACCTTGTGCCCGCTGACCAGCGTCTTGATCGTGGCGCCGGACTGCTTCTCGAACTCGTTGCAGATCGGGCACATGAAGTCTTCGTAGATGTCGACGACCACCGGGCCGTCCCCGACCGCGAACGCCGTGCCGCTGTCCACCGAGTTCGACGGGACGATGACGGCGCCAGCGCTCTGGCCGCGCAGGGCGACGAAGCCGACCAGACCCGCGAGAATCAGCACCAGCACCACGCCGACCGACGTCCAGACGGTGATCCGGCGGCGGCGCTCCGCGGCTTTCTGCTGCTCGACGATCCGGCGTGCCCTGCCGCGGTCCCGGCCCTGCTTACTCATCGTTCCCCCATCAGAAGGCCGTCCATCGAGAACCGGGTCCGGGGCTTGACCAGCAGGATCCCGGCCAGCACCAGGAATGCGAGGTCGCGCAGGATCTCCCGGCCGTAGGTGGGGACCTGCCCGGCGCCTAGTTCACCACCCTTGCTGAAGCAACCGCAGTCGATCTGCAACCCCCGGGCCCAGGCCGAGGCGACGCCGGCGATGAAGACCACCACCAGCACCGCCCCGATCGCCGCGCCGAGCCGTACGGCCAGGCCGGCGAGCAGCAGCAGGCCGAGCGCGATCTCCAGGAACGGCTGGACCGCTCCGACGATCTTCGCCGAGTCGTACGACATCAGCTGGTACGCGTTGACCGCCCGGGCGGACCCGGCGAGGTCACCCACCTTGGTGCTGCCCGCCCACAGGAAGGCGATGGCGAGGCCGATCCGGGCCGCCGTCGAGATCCACGGCCAGCCGGCCGCGTCGCGGGCACGCTGGTAAAGCCCCGTACTCATGGTCACGCCCCATTGGTCGGCCGCGGTCTGCGCAAGGTTCCCCCATGTCGCTGGGGTTCGGCTGGCAAACGGTAGAGAACGGGCTGAACGCCCCCACCAGGCCGAAAGGTCCTTAGCCGGCCCGAGCCTGCGCGACGGCCGCCACCAGCTCCGCGCGGGCCCGCGCGACCCGAGACCGGATCGTGCCGACGGGGACCTCCTCGACGACGGCGGCCTCCGCATACGAGAGTCCTACCACCTGGGTGAGCACGAAGGCCGTACGCCGTTCCTCGCTCAGGGCGCGCAGCAGGTCGGCGGTCCCGATCCGGCCGGCCGGATCGGGCTGCGGTACGTCGGTCCAGGCCTGGGCGGCGAGCCGGGCGTCCAGCCGGCGGCGGCGGACCACCGCGCGCAGATGGTCGGCGCAGGCCCGTCGGGCGATGCCGAGCAGCCAGGTGCGTACCGTCGAACGTCCCTCGAAAGCGGGCAGCGACTTGAAGGCCCGCAGGTACGTTTCCTGGGTGAGATCGTCGGCGGCGCCCGGGTCGACCAGCGCGGCGCAGAACCGCCACACCTCGGCCTGGGTGCGGCGCACGAAGGCAGCCTGGGCTCCGGCGTCGCCGGAACGGGCCGCGAGGGCGAGTGCGGTGGCGTCGTCGGCCGCTGTCACGCGGGGAATCGTACGCGGGCGGAGAATGTCGGTGGGGTGCGGAACTATGGCCGGTGCGCAGACGACCACTGTCGTGTGTCCCCCCGACATGACACCCGTGCGCGCGCATCGGGGAGCATGGCCCGCATGACCATTGATCGTCGTCGCGTCTTCGCGGCCTGTGCGGGCCTGCTCTTCGGGCTGTTCGGCGTGCTCCTCGGCCCCGCATCGCCGGCCAGCGCGCACGCGGCGCTGGTCGCCAGCGACCCGCAGAACGGCTCGGTGGTGCCCGACGCGCCCAACCGGATCACGTTGACTTTCACCGAGTCGGTGCAGCTGGTCGCGGGCAAGATCCAGGTGCTCGGGCCGGACAACAAGCGCGCCGACCAGGGCGAACCGCAGTCGGCGGGCGACACGGTCACCATCGCGTTGCGTTCCGGCGGTGGCCGGGGCACCTATCTGGTCAGTTACCGGGTGATCTCGGCGGACAGCCACCCGGTCGCCGGCACGGTCACCTACTCGGTCGGCGCGGCCTCGACCGCACCGACCGGCGCCGGCACCGCGCAGAGGGTCGACCCGGTGGTCCGGGCGTTGATCCCGATCGGCAAATACCTCGGGTACGCGGGCCTGGTCCTGCTGGTCGGCCCCGTGCTGGTCCTGGCCCTACTGTGGCCGCACCGGCTGTCCCGGCGCGGGCCGTCCCGGCTGGTACACACGGGCATCGGCCTGATCCTCGGCAGCACCCTGCTCGGCCTCTGGCTGCAAGGGCCGTATGCGGAGGGTACGGGCCTGTTCGGCGCCGACCTCAGCGACTTCCGGGACGTGCTCGGCAGCCCGTACGGCGCGGTGATGCTGGTCCGGCTCGGCGTGATCTGCGCGGCGGCGGTGCTGCTGCGACCGGTACTGAAAGGCTCCGGTGGCGACTCGAAGGCCGACCTGGCGCTGCTCGGGGTGCTCGGTGTGGCCGCGCTGGCGACCTGGCCGCTGACCGGGCACCCGACCGCCTCTCCGGTGGCCGGCGTCTCGGTGGTGGTCGACGCGATCCACCTCGCCTCGATGTCGGTGTGGCTGGGCGGGCTGGTGATGCTGGTGGCGTTCCTGCTACCGCAGGCCGACGAGCGCGAGCTGGGCGCGATCCTGCCGATCTGGTCCCGCTGGGCGGCCACGGCGGTCGCCTCGCTGGTGCTCGCCGGCACGGTCTCGGCCCTGATCGAGGTGGCGACGTTCAAAGGCCTGGTCTCTTCCGCGTACGGGCAACTGATCCTGGTCAAGGTGGCGCTGGCGGCCGGGGTGATCGCCGTGGCGGCGGTGTCCCGGCGACTGGTGCGCAACCGCAGCGCCGAGTCCGGTCCCCGGGTGCTGCGCCGGACGGTCTTCGCCGAGCTCGGCGTCGCCGCCGTGATCCTCGGGGTGACCGCGGCGCTGGTCCAGGTCCCGCCGCCGCGTACCGCACTGGCGGCCGGCACGACCACCACCGACACGACGATCACCCAGACGATCACCAACGAGTCGACGGCCCTGCAGGTCTACATCTTCCCGGCCACGGTCGGCAACAATTCGATCCATCTGTACGCCTACACCCCGCAGAACAAGCCGCTGCCGGTGGTCGAGTGGAGGGCGACCGCCGCGCTGCCGGCGAAGGGGATCCAGCCGATCGACGTGCCGCTGCTGCGGATCACCGACTTCCACGCGATCGGTGACATCGCGCTGCCCCAGTCCGGCGACTGGACATTCACGTTCACCGTCCGGACCAGCGATATCGACCAGTCCACCCTGACGATGACGGCCAAGATCTCCTAGTTTCCGCACTGCGCGTGGCCCGGTCCTCGGCTGAGGATCGGGCCGTTGTCATACGACCCGGGCCATTAGTTCCGATTCGACCACTTTGGTGGTATATGGGTCTGTATGGTCGGCGCAGTTAGACGGAGAAGGGGGAAAGGCCATGCGGGTGATCCGCACGATCCTCGGCATTCTGATGCTGACCATCGGAATCCCGGCGCTGCTGATCGGCGCGGGACTCTGGGCGGCGATGCAGCACCGCGACGAAGGCGGCGCCTTCAGCGGCACGCTCCAACGGGTGGCCACACCGGGCTACGCCGTCGTCGTCGACGATGTCACCACCCTGCTGAGCGAGGACGCCTCGTTCGTCAGATTCGGCGACACCCAACTGCGCATCACCGCGACCGCGGCCGACGGACCGGCCTTCATCGGCCTCGCACCGCGCGCCGACGCGGCCCGCTACCTGGCCGGAGTGTCCCGGTCCACCGTCACGTCGGTCGACATCGGCACCGGGGCGCTGCCGGTGGCGACCCGGCGGATCCCCGGCAACCTGATCCCGCCGACCCCGCCCGACGCCGCCTCGTTCTGGACCGACGTCGGCGCCGGCGCCCTGGCCTGGAAGCCGGGCGACCTGGACGGCGAGCCGTACAGCCTGGTCATCATGAGCCGCTCCGCTCAGCCCGACCTGCGCCTGGTGGCCACCGCCGAGATCCGCCCCAGCTGGCTGAACCCCTCCACCTGGGCGCTGCTGATCCTCGGCAGCCTGCTGCTGATGGCCGGCCTGATCGCCCTCGGCTGGCCGCACCGGCGCCGCGAGATCGTCATAGTCGTCGAGCCCAGCCAGGTCCCCGAACTGATGAAGAGCCTCGGCGCAGAGCCCCTCATGCTCGGCCGTGCCGGCCCGGCCAGCACCGCTGG
>JAVHVY010000114.1:0-6287 GCA_032160305.1 Actinoplanes sp. | reverse complement strand
ACCGGCTCTTCCCGCGCTCGGTCTTCGCGGCGCTGTCGACCGCCGAGGGCTGCCTCACCGACCTCGAACCCGACCCGGGCCGCGCCGGGGTCGCCACGGACGCCCAGCGGATCGTCGGCCGGGCCCGGACCAATCTGGAGTTCCGCGGCGCGGACGAACTGATCGACGACCTGTCGCCGGTGCTGGCCAGCCTGGAGCAGACCTGCAAACAGATCAACGACGCCGTCTCCCGGCGCTACTTCCGCCAGACCACGGCGGTCAACTGGGTACGGGGAGCGGTGATCGCGTGACTTCGCCTGTCGTGGACAGCTGGCGGCTGCGGATCCAGCACAAGAGCGGCTTCGACTATGCGGGACCGGTGTCGTCGTCGTACAACGAGGCCCGGATGTGGCCGCGGAACGACACCCGGCAGGCCGTCCTGGACGCCCGGGTCGAGGTGTGGCCGCCGGCCCGGACGTATCGCTACGAGGACTACTGGGGCACGGTCGTCACCGCGTTCGACGTGCACGCCAAGCATGAGGCGCTGACCGTCACCGCCACCTCGACCGTGGAGACGCTGCCACCGGGCGACCTGCTCGACCCGGCCGAGGGCGCCTCCTGGTCGTCCCTGGGCGACGTGGACAGCGTCGACCGCTGGTACGAGCTGCTCCTGCCGACCAAACGCACCACCCTCGACGACGAACTGGTCGGCATCGCGAAAGCCGTCCAGGAGTCGTCGTCCACCCCGCACGCCGCCGCGCTGGCCGTCTGTCAACGGATCCGCGACGAGGTGACCTACCAGCCCGGCGCGACCGGCGTGCAGTCCGACGCCATCCACGCCTGGGAGCAGCGCAAAGGCGTCTGCCAGGACATCAGCCACCTGACCGTGGCGCTGCTGCGCGAGATGGGCCTGCCGGCCCGGTACGTCTCGGGCTATCTGCACCCGAAGCCGTCCGCGGCGATCGGCGAGAGCGTCGTCGGCCAGAGCCACGCCTGGGTCGAGTGGTGGGTCGGCCGGTGGACGGCCTTCGACCCGACGAACGGGGTGCCGGTCGGCGAACGCCACGTCGTGGTCGGCCGCGGTCGCGAGTACGGCGACGTGCCACCACTCAAAGGCGTCTACGCCGGCCCGAAAAGTACCGGTCAGGGCGTCGAGGTGAGGATTACTCGTCTGCGCTGACTTTGCTGCCTTTTCGCTCGCCCGCTATTTCCCCGCCCGGCCCCGTTGGCTATTTTTCGTCGGTGACCATCTTCGTCGCCGTGCCTTCCCACGGCGTGGATCTCACCGGCCAGCAGATGACTTCGGCGGTGGCCGCCGATGGTGAACGGCCGCTCGGACGGGAGGCGGGGCGATGACGATCTTCGTGGCGATCCCGGCGTACCGAGATCAAGAACTGGTGCCCACGGTGCTGGACGCGCTCGCGAAGGCCGCGGCGCCGCAGGACCTACGGTTCGGAATCTGCTGGCAGCACGCGGAGGGCGACAGCATCGCCCCGCTGGACACCCACCCGCAGGTCCGGATCATCGAACGGGAGTATGGTCGCTCCCGCGGCGTCGGCTGGGCGCGCTCGCTCGCGGCCTCGCTCTACGACGGCGAAGACTACGTTCTGCAGACGGACAGCCACATGCGTTTCACCCCGGGCTGGGACGCGAGCCTGATCGACGAGTGCCGGCGGGCGCCGAGCGACAAACCGGTTCTCTCGACCTGGCCCGCACATTACGTGCCGGGTGAACAGCTGAAACCGGGGCCTGCCCTGCGCATAGTCTTCCGTGCCTACGACTCGGGCGGGGCGCCCACCTTCACCTACGCGCCGATCAGCGGCGTCCGGGAGGTGCCGGTGCCGGCCGGCTTCATGTGCGCGGGAGTGGTGTTCACCCCGGGCAGCTTTATCGCCGAGGTCCCGAACGATCCGTACATCTATTTCTTCGGCGAGGAGATCACCACGGCGGTGCGGGCGTTCACCCGGGGCTGGGACCTGTTCGCGCTGACCCGGCATCTGTTGTGGCACCACTGGGGCGGGGCCGCGACCCGCGTCCGTCATTGGAACGACCACAGCGACCCGGCCGACCTGAACCAATGGGCACGCCTCGAAGACCAGAGCCGCCGGCGGGTCCGTGGTTTCCTGCAGTCGCCGTCGTCTGGTCTCTACGGGGTGGGGTCGGTGCGCACCTACGACGAATACCAGGAATACGTGGGCCTCGACCTCCGGAGTGCTAGCGCTACGGCTTCTGCTCTTTCTGGCGTTGAGCTTCCGGTCTATTCGTCTCGGTCCGTGGCTGAGGGGCTTGGGGCGGCGGGTGCCTCCTGAGGAGTCATCAGAGTGCGCGCCCACCCCGATGACCTGACCCGGGCTCTCCTGGCGCGCTTGGCGCCGCCGGACGTGCCGGTCAGTCGATCGAGCAGATCACCGCGCCCGCGGTGACCGTGGCGCCGACCTCCAGCGACAGGCCGGAGATCGTGCCGGCTCGGTGAGCCTGGAGGGGTTGTTCCATCTTCATCGCCTCGATCACCACGATCGGGTCACCCTCGGCCACGTCGTCGCCGTTCTGGGCGGCCACCTTCACGATCGTGCCCTGCATCGGGGCGGTCAGCGCCGCCGCTCCGGCCGCCGAGGACATTGCCATCCCGGCGGTCGCCCGGCGGGTGGACGGGCGGTTTGCGGTGGCTGTGCGCGTACCTGAGGTCAGGTTTGCCGGGAGGCGCACCTCCAGGCGCTTGCCGTCCACCTCGACCACGATGGTCTGGCGTTCCTCGCCGGGCGGCGGCGCGGCCGTGGCCGTGAACGGCTCGACGCCGCCGGACCACTCGGTCTCGATCCAGCGGGTGTGGACGGTGAAGGGCGACGCGGTGAACGCCTCGTCGCGAACGACCAGGCGGTGGAACGGCAGGACCGTGGCGATGCCGTCGACGACGGTCTCGTCGAGGGCGCGGCGGGCCCGGGCCAGCGCCTCCGCCCGGTCGGCGCCGGTGATGATGATCTTGGCCAGCATCGAGTCGAAGTTGCCGCCGATCACGCCGCCCTGCTCGACTCCCGCGTCGACCCGGACACCGGGGCCGGACGGCCAGGTCAGAGCCGTGACCGTGCCGGGCGTGGGCAGGAAGCCGCGGCCCGCGTCCTCGCCGTTGATCCGGAACTCGATCGAGTGGCCGCGGGGCGCCGGGTCCTCGGTCCAGCGCAGCCGCTCGCCGTCGGCGATCCGGAACTGCTCGCGGACCAGGTCGAGCCCGGAGGTTTCCTCGCTGACCGGGTGCTCGACCTGCAGGCGGGTGTTGACCTCGAGGAACGAGATCGTGCCGTCCCGGCCGACGAGATACTCGACCGTGCCCGCGCCGTGATAGCCGGCCTCGCGGCAGATCGCCTTCGCGCTTTCGTGGATCTCGCGGCGCTGTGCGTCGGTCAGGAACGGCGCGGGTGCCTCCTCGACCAGCTTCTGATGGCGGCGCTGCAGGGAGCAGTCGCGGGTGCCGACCACGATGACCGTGCCGTGCGTGTCGGCCAGAACCTGCGCCTCGACGTGCCGCGGCCGGTCCAGATAGCGCTCGACGAAGCACTCGCCGCGCCCGAACGCGGCCACCGCCTCGCGCGTCGCCGACTCGAACAGCGCCGGGATCTCCTCGATGGTGCGCGCCACCTTCAACCCGCGCCCGCCACCCCCGAACGCCGCCTTGATCGCCACCGGCAGCCCGTGCTCCCGCGCGAAAACGACGATCTCCTCGGCATCCCGCGCCGGCTCGGCCGTCCCGGGCACCAGCGGCGCGCCGGCCCGCTGCGCGATGTGCCGCGCGGTCACCTTGTCGCCCAGATCGCGGATCGCGGCCGGCGCCGGCCCGATCCAGGTCAACCCCGCATCCAGCACGGCCTGCGCGAACTCGGCATTCTCCGAGAGAAAACCATAACCCGGGTGTACGCCGTCAGCCCCGCTGCGGGTGGCGACGTCGAGCAGTTTGTCGATGCGCAGGTAGGTCTCCGCCGCGGTGTCACCGCCCAGGGCGAACGCCTCGTCGGCCAGGCGCGCGAACGGCGCGTCGCGATCCGTGTCCGCATACACCGCGACGCTGGCCAGGCCGGCGTCCTGGCAGGCCCGGATGACTCGGACGGCGATCTCGCCGCGGTTTGCGATCACAACCTTGCGCACGCGAGGAGCCTATCGCCCGGTACCGACATTCTCCCGCTCAGTCACGTTCGCCCATTACGCTGGCAGGCGTGTCCGCGACTCGCATGATGATCATCGGCCTGCTCCAGTGGATGCAGCTGTCTGGAGGGTTCTCATGATCGAAACTCGTGGACTGCGCAAATCCTTCACCTCGCGGCAGGGCCGCGAGAAGAAAGTCGTCGAAGCGGTGCGCAGCGTCGACCTCGACGTCGCCGAAGGCGAGATCTTCGGCTTCCTCGGCCCGAACGGCGCCGGCAAGACCACCACGCTGCGCATGCTGGCCACACTGATCGAGCCCGACGGCGGCACGGCCACCATCGCCGGCATCGACCTGCGGTCCGATCCCGGCGCGGTGCGCAGGCGGATCGGGTACGTGGCTCAGGGCGGCAGCACCTGGGACGACTCGACCGCCCGGGAAGAACTGGTGTTGCAGGCGCGCCTCTACGGCGTACCCAAAGGTGCGGCTCTTGCCCGCGCGGCGGGGGTCCTGAAAGCCTTTCAACTCAGCGAATACGCGGACCGCCTATGCAAGACCTACTCGGGTGGTCAGCGGCGGCGGGTCGACATCGCGCTGGGCATCATCCACGAGCCCAAAGTCGTGTTCCTCGACGAGCCGACCAGCGGCCTCGACCCGCAGAGCCGGGCACACATGTGGGACGAGATCCGCCGGCTGCGCGACGAAGGCATGACGGTCTTCATCACCACGCACTACCTCGACGAGGCCGACGCGCTCTGCGACCGGATCTCCATCATGGACTACGGCGAAATCGTCGCCTCCGGAACGCCGGCCGCCCTGAAACGCGAGATCTCGGGTGACGTGGTCCGGGTCGGACTGCCGGTCGACGCGGTCGCGGCCGCCGCGGAAATCCTCGACGCCGCGGAATTCGTCACCAAACTCGAAACCCAGGACGACGGCGTACGCCTCTACGTCGACGAGGGTGCTACGGCCATTCCGCTGATCCTGCGCGCACTGGACGCCGGCGGGGTGCCGTTGGGCTCGATCGAGCTGAATCGCCCGAGCCTCGACGACGTCTTCCTGACCAAGACCGGCCGTTCACTGCGGGAGAACTGAGCGATGAAACTGCTCCGCGACATAGGCCTGATCTTCGAACGCCAAATGCTGCTCCTGCGGCGCAACCCGGTCTGGATCTTCGTCGGCGTCTTCCAGCCGGTGATGTATCTGCTGCTCTTCGCCCCCCTGCTGAAACCCGCGCTGCAGGTGCGAACCAATGCCGAGGCGTACGAATTGTTCGTGCCCGGCCTGCTGGTTCTGCTCGCGATTTTCGGCGGCCTGTTCCAGGGCTTCGGCCTGATCGCCGAACTGCGGGCGGGCATCATCGAACGCTCCCGGGTGACGCCGGTCAGTCGGGTGGCCCTGCTGCTGGGTCGCTCCCTGCGCGACGTGGTGTCGCTGATCGCCCAGGCCATCATCATCACGCTGCTGGGCCTGCTCTTCGACCTGCACGTCTTCATCGGCTACCTGCTGCTGGCGTACCTGATGCTCGCCCTGATCTCCCTGATGACCTCGGCCGTGTCGTACGGCGTGGCCCTGGTGGTGAAGAGCGAGGACGCGCTCGCGCCGCTGATGAACACGGTGGCGCAGCCGGTGCTGCTGCTGTCCGGGATCCTGCTGCCGCTGAGCTTCGCCCCCGGCTGGCTGCAGGCAATCGCCGACTGGAACCCGTTCTCCTGGGCGGTGAACGGAACCCGGGCGCTGTTCCGCGGCGACCTGGCGGCCGACGCGATCTGGCAGGGTTTGCTGATCATGGCAGTCCTGACCGTTGTGGCCGTGACGTGGGCATCCCGAATGTTCGCCCGCAGCGTGCGTTAGCGCGTCCTGGCGGCGATCTCCGCAACCTCGAACCGGGCTGGTTCCTCCCCGCCGAGCTTGCCGGCGAGGAGGAACTGCTGACCGGCATCGTCAGCTGTTCTGGGCCTGCCAGTTGAAGGTGGCGGTGGCCGTGGCGCCCTGCGAGGTGTCGGGTGCGGAGGCGTCGACTGTCAGGGTGAACTTGTAGACCCGGAAGCTGCTGCTGGTCCATGAGCCGAGGGCCGATGACGGTCCGGTCGCGTAGGTGACGGGGAAGACGCTGAGCAGGTCGGAGGCGACGGCTCCGTGTGTCGAGGTGTCCCAGATCGTTGTCGGGCCGGCG
>JAVHVY010000094.1:0-14303 GCA_032160305.1 Actinoplanes sp. | reverse complement strand
GGAGCAAGGCCAAGCAAGGCCACCGCCGCAAGGCGAGGGCCGGCGCAGGCGTTCGAGGGCTGCTCGCCCGAGCCTGCGGGTAGGCCGCAAGAGCCTGTCGGCAACGCCAGGCCGAGATGGATGACCGTCGCCGGCGATCGCAAGACCGCCGAGGCACAAAATCCGGCGTACAGGTCGACTCGTCCGTCGCCCACAAGGTCACGACGATCAGAGGCTCCGGCCCTCCGCTGGCCGAGGCGGACCGGGGCTTCCTCGCATGTCGCGCCCGCCGCTTGGGTGATCCAGCTGAGGATCGGGCGCACCGGTCATCGCGGTAAGGCGATCAGGTCCCGCGTCGCACGCCCTGTGCGACATCCCGTGCCGGAACCGCTTCCGAAGTGGATTTGGCGTGCTGGTGCCGTTACCAGCCGCCGCGACCTCATTAGGCTCTCAGTGACCGGTACCGATCGAATGCGTGAGGGGTCGCCATGTCCGACAGCACCGCCTATCAGTACCTGGACGACGTCAGCCCGAACGAGCAGGAACGGCTGGAAGCGGTGCATCGTTACCAGATGCACGATCAGCCGGTCGAGCCGTACGAGCGGATCGCGGCCGTGGCAGGCGCACTCTTTGACACTCCGATCGCGACCATCTCGATGGTGGAGGAGGACCGGGTATGGATCGCCGCGTGCCAGGGTTTGCATGGAGTACGCGAGATCGGCAAGGAACGTGGCCTGTGCGCGTCAGTGATTCTTAGAGACGGCTTCTACGTGGTCAACGACGCGGCGGTCGACCCACGTACACGTGACCACCCATTGGTCCGCGGTGACCTCGGGCTCCGGTTTTACGCCGCGGCGCCGATCCGGACCTACGACGGGTATCGCTTGGGCACGGTGAACGTGATCGACAGCCGGCCGCGAGAGACGACCGACCGCCAACTCAAGGCGCTCGAACACGTAGCCGACCTGGTCGCCGACGAATTGGAGTTGCGACTGATGGTGGTCCGCAGCGCGGCAGCCGAGCAGCGCATGCGAGAGACTGTGGACTGATAAGGCTCCGGTTTCAGGAGCTGACCGGTCCCGTTGGGGGCTGGAACAGTTTCCAGTGCCCCTCGGAGACGACCTGGGCGGCGCCGTCGACCACCCTGATAGCGGTTTCATCGTCGATCGCGTACGTCGGCGCGGGAATCCGTGCCGCCCACCTCTCCGCGTTGGCCAAGGAAGCGTCGGGGTGGTCGGCGTGTTCCAGGTGCGGGATCACCGCGAAGTCGACGAGTCCCGCTCCCTGTCCCGTGACCAGGATTCTGTCCACGTCACCGTGGGGCGTGGCGAAGACGATGTCCTCCGACTTCAGCGGTCCATCGTGCCCGCGGGGCGGGTCGACATAGGTCTCGACGAAGGTGGCGGTAGCGGCAATGCTCCCGGCGCTCACCCCCACGTAGACCGCCTCGGAGCGCAGCGTCGGCAGGAGAGCGGTCAAACCGGAGCGCCGCATCCAGTCGGCGAGAAACAGCGGGTCGCCGCCCCATACCAGCAGCGCGTCGGCGTCCCGGACCGTTGGCATCCACGCAGCCTCCTCGATGCTCGGCAGCGCCGTCAGCTCCAGGATCCCCAACGATTTCCAACCCAATTCGCCCAACGGCGATGGACCCTTGCCGCAGATCGCCTGGTATGCCATGCCGGGCCCGCCGGGGAAGGGGTAGATGGCGGTGGGGATAAAGAGGGCGTTGGACTCGGCGATCGGCTTATCCAGCAGGTCGACCAGCGCGTCGTGGATGCTGCTGTTCTTGATCCCGGCCGATGTGAGCAGAGCTCTCATGGTCCTACCTTCCTGACTAGGTACCAGCGCAGTTGCCGTATCGCGTCGATCCTCCGGTACCTGGCGTCGGTGACGCAGGTGCGCCGAGGATAGGGTGCGGCGATTCTCCACGAGACTCGGCGGGCCGGTGGGCGACGCTGAGCCCGTTACCGCTCGTGCTCCCGGCGGTGCTTCTACCACCGTGCGTTCCCGGTGTTCGCGGCCCCCCGTGCCCGTTCCAGTCATCCGGGTGCGAAATCATCTGCCGGTGCCGATGAGTGATCGGAATTTCACCGATCTGGCATCCGTAGTGTGTTACCTGGGGTTTCGCAGGTATTACCCGCGGCCGGGAAGGGTGTCCCTTGTGTACGTACGTTGACGTGCAAGTTGCACACTCTTAGTGTCGAGGCCGTTACGTTGGGTTGAACTAGGTTAATTTCCGGTCATGCCGCCTCGCCGGCCATGAGGAGTCTTGGTGACTGTCGCAATTGGCATCAACGGCTTCGGCCGGATCGGCCGCAGTCTCGTTCGCATCGTCACCGCCGACCCGCATTCCGGGGTGACGATCGCCGCGGTCAACGACGTCGCCCCGGTGGACCGGCTGGCGTACGGCCTCAAGCGCGACACGATCCGCGGGGCCTTCGCCGGAACGGTCAGCTCGCGACCCGACTACCTGATCGTCAACGACCGGCCCATTCGCGCCTTCAACGAGGCGCAACCGAACCTGATCCCGTGGTCGGCCGTCGGTGTCGACGTGGTCATCGAGGCGACCGGCCGCTTCCGCAGCGGTGACCTGGCCCGCGCCCACGTCACCCACGGTGGCGCCCGCAAGGTGGTGGTCAGCGCCTCGGCGGACGCTCCGGACGCCTTCCTGATCTACGGCGCCAATCACCACATCTACGACCCGGACCGCCACGACGTCATCTCGCCGGGATCGTGCGGCGTCAACGCGCTCGCGGTATTGGCGAAGGTGCTGCTCGACCGCTTCGGGCTGCGGTCGGTGAGCACCTCGGTGATCCTGGCCGTGCAGGGCTGGGCGAAGCCACAGGACTCATTGACCGGCTCCCGCGACGACCCGCGACTGGGCCGGGCCGGCGCCGACAGCATCATCCCGCACGACCACGTGGTCGGTGACCTGGTCCGGGTGGCGCTGCCCCGGCTCGGCGCGATCCGCTACAGCTACTACTGCGTGCCCACCCCGATCGGGTCGCTGGCGGAACTGACCGGGCACGCCGGGCGGCCGGTCACGGTCGAGGAGGTCAACAGCGCGATGGCCGAGGCGGCCACCGGATCGCTGCGGGGGATCCTGGCGTACGAGACGGACCCGACCGTGTCGATCGACGTCAAGGGCAATCCGGTGTCCTGCCTTTTCGACCCGTCCGGCACCCAGACCACCCCGGACGGCGGCGTCAAGGTCCGGGGGTGGTTCGACAACGAGTGGGGTTTCGCCAACCGGCTGCTCGACCTGGCCCGGCTGGTCGGCCAACGGGAGGTCGCGCCGGCCGCGCGGGCCACCTGGAGTGTGGTGTAGGAAAGGCTGATGGTCACCATCGACGAGGTCCGGGCCGCCCGGCAGCGGATCGCCGGACGGGTGCGCCGGACGCCGATCCTGACGACCGGCCCGGTCTCCTACAAGCTCGAACTCCTGCAGCACGCCGGATCGTTCAAGACCCGCGGCATGCTCAACCAGATCCTCGCCGGGGCCGAGCGCGGCCTGCCCGCGGCGGGCGTCATCGCGGCGTCCGGCGGCAACGCGGGCCTGGCGGCGGCGTACGCGGCCCGCGAGCTGGGCGCGGCCGCCGAGGTGTACGTCCCGGAGACGGCCCCGGCGGTGAAGGTGGCGAAGCTGACCAAGCTAGGCGCCAACGTCGTCCAGACCGGAACGGAGTACGCGCAGGCGTACGAGGCGGCCTGGGTGCAGCAGCGAGCGACCGGGGCGTTGTTCTGTCACGCCTACGACGACGCCGCGATGGTGGCCGGCAACGGCACCCTCGGCCTGGAACTGCTCGACCAGCTGCCGGACGGCTTCGACACGGTACTGGTCGCGGTCGGCGGGGGCGGGCTGGTCGCCGGGGTGGCGGCCGCGATGCCGCCGGGGGTCCGGGTGGTCGCCGTCGAGCCGGTGACCTGTGCGGCGCTGCACGCGGCTCTCGAGGCGGGCGCGCCAGTGGACGTGCCGGTGTCCGGGGTGGCCGCCGATTCGCTCGGCGCCCGGCGGATCGGGGATATCGCGTACGAAACCGCGGTCTTGAAAGATTTTGGCAGTGTGCTCGTGGACGATCAGGCGATCGTGGACGCGCGCCGGCAGCTGTGGGAGGACTTCCGGATCGTGGTCGAGCACGGCACCGCCGCCGCGCAGGCCGCGCTGACCTCGGGCGCCTACCGGCCGGCCGTGGGCGAGCGGGTGGTGGTGCTGCTCTGCGGCGGGAACACCAACCCGGCCGACCTGGCCTGACCCGGATGCTGCCGCAGGAGCACCTGATCGCCCGGGCGAGCACTGCGAACCGGTGGCGTTGTGATGTTCCGCTCGTGGTTCGCTCAAGCCCGGCGCAGTACGGTCGATCCCACACTTGATCGCGTCAAGTGCAGGGGAGAGTCGTCATGTCTGCGGAAATCCGTACGAGGGTCACCGTGCCGCTGAGGTTCGCGGACGGCTACTCGACCACGGCCGAGGTGATCACTTTCACCGGTCTGGCCGATGGCAAGGAACACCTGGCCCTGGCCCTCGGTGACGTGTCCGGGCCCGACCAGGTGCCCCTGGTGCGCCCGCACTCGGAGTGCCTGACCGGCGACGTCTTCGGCTCCGAGCGCTGCGACTGCGGCCCGCAACTGCGCGAAGCGGTCGAACGGATCACCACCGCCGGCGGTTACCTGCTCTACCTGCGCCAGGAGGGCCGCGGCATCGGCCTCTACGCCAAGCTCGACGCCTACGCGCTGCAGGATCTCGGCATGGACACGTACGAGGCGAACCGGGCGCTCGGGCATGGCGACGACGAGCGGGACTACGCCGCCGCCGCGCAGATGCTGACCGTGCTGGGCGCCACGACAGTCGACCTGCTCACCAACAACCCCGACAAACCGGCGCAGTTGCGGGAGCACGGTGTCGAGGTGCGCGAGGTTCTGCCGACCCAGGTGCACGCCTCGGGTGCGAACGTGCGCTACCTGCAGGCGAAGGTCGACCACACCCGGCACACCATCGACCTCGCCCCGGCGGTGTGATTCCCGGTTGCGGCTAAGGTCGACCACACCCGGCACACCGTCGACCTCGGCCCGGCGGTGTGATTCCCGGTTGCGGCTAAGGTGCCGGCCGGTGTCGCCGATCGGACCTGGGTGGGGATCGAAGGAGTGGCCAGCCGCATCGCCGAGATCCAGAGCCGCATCCTCGCGATGCGGACCCAGCCGGCCCAGGTCACGGCGACGCTGCCGGCGAGCACCGCCTTCGCCGCCTATCTCGACGACGCCGTGGCGGCCCAGGCGCCGGCCACGACCGCTTCCGCCGGCGCCCCGTCCGCGATGACCCGCTCCGCCTCCGCCCGCTTGGTCGCTGTCCACTCCGCCGGCCTGAACAGTCAGGGGATCCCGGCGGATCTGGCCGCGTACGGCAACGGAAAGGTCCCGGCGTCGGCGCTGGAGCAGGTCGGCGCGACCGGACAGCGGTTGTGGGCGCCGGCCGCCGAGGCGCTGACCCGGCTGACGGTCGACGCGAAGGCCGCCGGCGTGACCATCGGGATCACCGACTCCTACCGGTCGTACGCGGCACAGGTGGATCTGGCGCAGCGCAAGGGCCTCTACTCGCAGGGCGGCCTGGCCGCGCGGCCCGGTACCAGCGAGCACGGCTGGGGCCTGGCCGCCGACCTCGACCTGAACGGGCCGGCGCTGACCTGGATGCGCGCGAACGCCGGCCGCTACGGCTTCGACGACGACGTGGCCCGCGAGTCCTGGCACTGGGCCTACAAACCCCAGGGCCCCCACCCAACCCGGTAGTCGGCTACGGACAGGCGGCGGCATTCGCCACACCATGCCTGTCGGCCACCCATCTGGTTTTCGAGCACTCGGCCTGGATCGGCCTGTCGCCCAGGACCCCTGCCGTGCTTGTCACTGGCCCGACCTCTCGTACACGTCTGACCAGGGATGCTGATCGGCCGGGTAGAACACGGCTGGCTCCGGCGACGAATCGCCGGAGCCAGTCGGAGCGCAGGTCAGCTCTGTGCCTCTCAGCTCTGCGCCTCCCAGACGACGTTGAACTTCGTGCCGTCGCCCTGGCTCGAGTTGGGCGCTGAGGCGCTGAACGTGTACGTGAACTTGAAGACGCGCCACTTGGTCGCGACGATGGTTCCCCACTGTGACGGCAGGCCCGCGGCGAAGCTAACGTCGGTGTTGATCAGCGTTTTGAGGCTGGTGCCCGGGGCAGCCGCGGCGACGTCGGTAAAACCAACGTAACCCGCCGGAGCGCAACTGCTCCCCGGGTCGGACGCCAGGTCCGCACTGTTGACCTGGATCTGGAGAGTGGTGTTGTCGTCCATCTCTGAGGTGGTGTCGTTCGCCCAGGCGACATAGGCGCCGCCGTTATTGGATTCCGTGGCGCCGGTGAAGTAGAGCTTGATGGCGGACGGAGTGAGCGATCCGGTGTAACTGACGCCCATGCATACGGCGGCGCTCGCGCCCGGAGTCAAGTTCGACGCGTTGAACATCGCCGAGCCGGCGTCGTTGTCGGTGATGACAACCGTGCCGGCACCAAGGGTGTTCGCGCTGTTGGTCGTGGTGCCGGTGAAGGTGGCGTGCGAAGATTGCCATACCACGGCCGAACAGGCCGTTAGGCCGGCCATGACGGCAATCCGGCGGCGGCGGCGCGTGCGGTCGAGTTCGTGCGACGATCGGTGCCGGCTCCGGCCCATGAGGCGCCCCCTGGTGGTCTTGGCGTGGCGGTAACTGCTGGTCGACATCTGTCCTCTAGTTCGACTGAGCTAGTGGAGACGTGAGGACTCGGCCAAGCTGTTGGGTTGCGGTTAGGGAGCGGGAGCGGTTCTGCGCTGGCGGGCCTGCCAGGCGACGAGGGCGAAGAGCAGGATTGCCGTCGCCACCACGGGCCGGAACTGTCCTTGCCGCACCCAGAGAAGGGGCAGGCCGACGAGGGGAACCCGTAGCCGCGCGACGCCTTGTACCTGGTCCAGGGGCACCGGGGTGCTGTCCGCGGACGCGTTGGCGTCGCCCTTGAGGATCAGGCGGCCCTCCGCGTCGTACCGGACCAGGCGGTGCATCAGCAGTTCCCCGGACCGAGCCGGGTTCTTGACCAGAACAATGGTTCCGGACGCGATGCCGGAACGGTCCGCGCCCCGGACCGGGGCCGCCGCGATCACGTCGCCCGGTTTGATGCCCGGGGTCATGGAGCCGGATACCACCACCGTGGTGTGCCAGCCCAGGATGACCGGGATGGTGGCGATCAGCATCATTCCCCCGACGCAGGCGACCAAGGCGTTCCGCACGTCGTCCAGGAAGCGGGGCCCCAGCGAGCGGACGGCACCAACACGCAGGGACGGGGCCTGGGGCGCAATTGCCCGCCTGTGTCGCCCCCCGGCACCGGTCCGTTCCAGCATTCCGCCTCCTTGCGCAGCGTCCGGTTGTCTCATCGGCGGGTCGCGTGCACGGCTGAGCCGCTACACCGGGGTCTGATTCCTCAGCCGGGCACACCTGGGACCGCTGATCCGTATGCCGGAGCGTCTCGGACAGGAGTCCCCCGGCTGGCTAGGCCCGGCAGATCAGCTCGCCGTGCAGCAGCGAGATCCAGCCGTCCGGGTCATCCGCCCAGCGTTTCCAGCCGGCCGAGAGACGTCGCAGGTCGTCCTGCGTCGTGGCACCGGTGGCCAGTGCCGTGCGGGCCAGGTCGGAGGCCAGGATCCGGTCGGCCCAGATGCCGCCCCACCACGCCCGGTCGGCCGGATCGGCGAAACACCAGGTGCTCGACGTCGCGGTCACCTCGGCGAAGCCGGCCTGGTTTGCCCAGGAGAGCAGCCGGCGGCCCGCGTCCGGTTCGCCACCGTTGCCGCGCGCCACCCGTTCGTAGAGGTCCAGCCACTCGTGCAGTTCGGGCAGTTCCGGAAACCAGGTGAACGCCGCATAGTCGCCGTCCCGGACCGCGACGATCCCGCCGGGTTTCGTCACCCGGCGCATCTCGCGCAACGCGGTCACCGGATCGCCGACGTGTTGCAGCACCTGATGGGCGTGCACCACGTCGAAGGTGTCGTCGGCGAAGTCGAGCGCGTGCACGTCGCCGACCGCGAAGCCGACCGTGGCGAGGCCGCGGCTCTCGATCTCCGCGCGGGCCAGATCAAGGGCCGCATCGGTGACCTCCAGCGCGGTGACCCGGCCGGGAGCGACGGTCCTCGCCAGGTCAGCGGTGATGGTGCCGGGGCCGCACCCGATGTCGAGCAGGGTGACGCCGGATTTCAGGTGGGGCAGCAGGTACGCCGCCGAATTCTCTGCGGTGCGCCAGCGGTGTGCGCGCAGGACTGATTCGTGATGCCCGTGGGTGTAGACGGCAGCCATGCCTCAGGTCTACGCTTTGTCCCGCATTTCAGGAGCAGGTTCCCACAATGCAAGACGTGGATACGGAACGCCTGGCCCGGGGCGTTCACCGAGTGGGATACCGAATTCGCGCACCGAAAGCCAGGCCGTAGTTTTGTGCCCATGAGGATCGGCATCGTAGGCGCGACGGGACAGGTCGGCGGCGTCATGCGCCGCATCCTGGCCGAGCGCCGGTTCCCCGTTGACCAGCTCCGGCTCTTCGCCTCGGCCCGCTCGGCCGGCCGGACCCTCCCGTGGGGAGGTGGCGAGGTGACTGTGGAGGACGCGGCGACGGCGGACTACACCGGCCTCGACATCGTCCTGTTCTCGGCGGGCAAGGGCAGTTCGATCGAGTACGCGCCCCGGGTCGCCGCCGCGGGCGCCGTCGTGATCGACAACTCGTCGGCCTACCGGATGGACCCCGAGGTGCCGCTCGTCGTCGCCGAGGTCAACCCCGGCGCGGCCCGGCAGCGCCCGAAGGGCATCATCGCCAACCCGAACTGCACGACGATGGCCGCGATGCCAGTGCTGCGCCCGCTGCACGACGAGGCCGGTCTGGTGGCGATGGTCGCCACGACGTACCAGGCCGTCTCCGGTGCCGGTCTGGCCGGCGTCGCCGAGCTGGACGAGCAGATCAAGAAGGTCGCCGACCGCGCCACCGAGCTGACCCACGACGGCAGCGCGGTGGACTTCCCGGCGCCGCGCTCGTTCGCGCGACCGATCGCCTTCAACGTCCTGCCGCTGGCCGGATCGATCGTCGGCGACGGCAGCGGCGAGACCGATGAGGAGCAGAAGCTCCGCAACGAAAGCCGCAAGATCCTCGGTCTGCCCGAGCTCAAGGTCTCCGGGACCTGCGTCCGGGTGCCCGTTTTCACCGGCCACTCGCTGCAGGTGAACGCGCGCTTCGCCCGGCCGATCACGCCGGCCCGAGCCCGCGAGCTGCTCGCCGCCGCGCCGGGTGTGGAGTTGTCCGACATCCCGACGCCGTTGCAGGCGGCCGGTCGTGACCCGAGTTACGTAGGCCGGATCCGGGCCGACGAAACGGTCGACAACGGCCTGGCGTTCTTCCTCTCCAACGACAATCTGCGCAAGGGCGCGGCCCTCAACGCGGTCCAGGTCGCGGAGTTGGTCGCGGTCGAGCTCGGCTGATCCTCGCCAGTTTCCGTAGGCAGAACGCCGGTCCCGCAGCCGCCGGGACGGGCGTTCTTTCGTCCGTTCGGGGAGTCTTCCGATGAATCCACAATGGAAATTATGGACATTTTGCCCGAATCGGTAGCGCATGGTCGATTTGAGGTGCACAGTGATTTCATGAACGACAGTGGGCCGGGGGGCGGCTACTTCTGGTGCCTCCGACACAACCGCGTCGAGACCGGGGATGACTTGTGTCCTGCCCAGTACCGGCTCGGTCCGTACGCCTCCGCTGACGACGCAACGCGGGCACTCGAAACAGTCGAGAAGCGCAATGCGGCGTGGGATGCCGAGGACGCCCGCTGGACAGGGGAGCAAGGCTAGGCCGGCGCCGACTTCCTGTGTCCAAGCCGGAACTTCGCAGTCTCCAGGCGGAGACGAGCCCGCAGTCATTCGCAAGGAGGAACACCACGATGGCCGCTGCCAAGAAGGCCCCGACCAGAAGCACCACGAAGACGAAAGCCGAGGCCGCCCCGAAACCGGCGACCACCCGGGCCGGCTCGAAGACCGTCGCCGCCCAGGCGGCTCCCGCCAGGTCGGCGACCCGTTCGGTGACCGCGCGCAGCGCCGCCACCGCGACGACGACGGCGAAGAACGCTCCCGCCCGTGCGGCTGCGGCGAAGCCCGCTGTTGCGAAGCCCGCTGTCGCGAAGCCCGTTGTTGCGAAGAGCGCTGCTGCGAAGCCCGTTGCTGCTAAGCCCGTTGCTGCGAAGAGCGCTGTTGCGAAGCCCGTTGCTGCGAAGAGCGTTGTTGCGGCGCGGCCCGCCGCGACCGCGGCGAAGAAGGCCCCGGCCCGGGCCGCGGCGAAGTCGTCTGCTGCTGCGAAGTCGTCCGCAGTGCCGAAGTCGTCTGCGGCAGCGCGGCCGGATGCCGAATCTTCGGCCGCCAAGTCTTTGCGTGCCAAGTCTTTGCCTGCCGAGTCTTTGCGTGCCGAGTCTTCGGGTGCCGAGTCCTCGGCCGCCAAACCGGCGACTACCGCCAAGACCACATCGGCCAAGACAGTGGCGGTGAAGAAGACCACCGGCAAGGCTCCGGCCGCCAAGGCCTCCGGCACGTCGGTTGTTGCGAAGAAGGCGCCGGCGAAGGCATCTGCCACGTCGGTGGTCGCGAGGAACGGGCCGGCGAAAGCGTCCGCCAAGACGGCTGTCGCGAAGAGAGCGCCGGCCAAGAAGGTCGCGGGCACGGCTGTCACCAGCGCCCCGGCTGCCGGGACGGCGGCCGCTCGCCCAGTCGCTCCGGCTCGGACGCCGGCGATCAAGTCCGTCAAGCGGGCCACCGGCAACGCCAGCGCGTCCACGGTCCGGCCGGCCGCCGCCCGGTCGAGGGCCAACGCCCCGAAGGCCGGTGCGATGAGCAAGACCTCGGCCACCAACGCCGGCCGGGTCGCCAAGCCGGCCGCGGCGGCCGTGGCCCGCACGATCACCACGGCCAGCAATGGCGGTCGCCCGGCCGCTGCCCGCAAGCCGGCCGCGGCCCGCAAGGAGACCGGCAAACGCTGAGCAGCACGGACGCACGAAGGGGTCATGCCGGCGGTCGGCATGGCCCCTTCCGACGACCTCGCCGCCTTCGAGAAAGCTTGACCTGACCTGACCTGACCTGACCTGAACCGGCCCGGCCCGGCCCGGCCCGGCCAGAACCGGGACCTGCGGCCGGAGTCAGAAGGTGTGTTCCGCGGCGGGGAATTCGCCGGTGCGGACTTCGTCGGCGTACCGGCGGGTTGCCTCGGTGAGGATGCCGGAGAGGTCGGCGTAGCGCTTCACGAAACGCGGGGCCTTGCCGGTGCGTAGGCCGGCCATGTCCTGCCAGACCAGCACCTGCGCGTCGGTGTCCGGGCCCGCGCCGATGCCGACGGTCGGGATCGGCAGCTCCTTGGTGATCACCTTGGCCACCTCGCCCGGTACCATCTCCAGCACCACGGCGAAGGCGCCGGCCTCGGCGACCGCGCGGGCGTCGGCGATCACCTCCTCGGCGGCGCTGCCCCTGCCCTGCACCCGGTACCCGCCGATCGTGTGCTCGCTCTGCGGGGTGAAACCGACGTGCGCCATCACCGGAATGCCGGCCCTGGTGATCGCCGCGATCTGAGCCGCCACCCGGCGGCCGCCCTCGAGCTTCACCGCGTGACAGCCGCCCTCTTTCATGAAGCGCACCGCCGTGCGCAACGCCTGCGTCGGCCCCTCCTCGTACGAGCCGAAGGGCAGGTCGGCGACGACCAGGGCGGAGGTGGTGGCGCGGACGACGGCCCGGACCAGGGGGAGCAACTCCTCGGTGGTGACCGGGATGGTGGTCTCGTAGCCGAAGACGTTGTTGGCCGCGGAATCGCCGATCAGCAGCACGGGCACGCCGGCCTGGTCGAAGATCGCGGCGGTGTACTGGTCGTACGAGGTCAGCATGGGCCAGCGGTCGCCGCGTTCCTTGGCGGCGATCAGGTCGCGGGTGCGTACCCGCCGGGTCGGTGGGCCGCCGTAGAGGGCCTGTACCACGTCTTGATCTGGCCGAGTCTGCTTCTCGGACATCGTCGTCTCCTTCCCTCGAGGCCGCGCGGGTGCGGTCCCCGGGTCTACAGAAATCGTCGCACCGCGGGCGGCCTGGAGGTCAGGGGTCAGTGGAAGGCGTCACACACCTTCGCGCTCGGCTAGCCAGTCCGCTGGGGATTGCCCTCGCGAAACCGGTTGGTAATGGGCAGGCGGCGGTCGCGGCCGAACGCCTTGATCGAGATCTTGGTGCCGGGGGCGGACTGCCGGCGCTTGTACTCGGCCAGGTCGACCATCCGGAGGGTCCGGTCGACCAGCGCGGCAGCGTGCCCGGCCGCGATCAGCGTGTCGCGGCCCTGATCGAGGTCGATGTAGCCGTTCAGGATCGGGTCGAGGATCTCGTAGTCGGGCAGCGAGTCGGAGTCCATCTGGCCCGGGCGCAGCTCGGCCGACGGCGGCTTGACGATCGAGTTCTCCGGGATCGGCGGCTCGGTCCCGCGGCGGGCCGCGTCGGCGTTGCGCCAGCGGGCCAGCTTCCAGACCATCGTCTTGGGCACGTCCTTGAGCGGGTTGAAACCGCCGACCGAGTCGCCGTAGAGGGTCGAATAGCCGACCGCGAGCTCACTCTTGTTGCCGGTGGTGAGCACGAGGTGGCCCTCCTGGTTCGACAACGCCATCAGGATCACGCCGCGGACCCGGGCCTGCAGATTCTCCACCGCCAGACCGGAGAGCGACAGGTTCGACAGGAAGGCGTCGACCATCGGCTGGATCGGCGCGGTGCGGTAGTGCAGACCCGTCCGCTTGGCCAGGTCGGCGGCGTCGTCCATCGAGTGCTGGGAGGAGAAACCGCTGGGCATCGAGACGCCGAAGACCCGTTCCGGGCCGACGGCGTCGACGGCGATCGCGGCCACCACGGCCGAGTCGATGCCGCCGGAGACGGCGATCACGACCGAGCGGAAACCGTTCTTGTCGACGTAGTCGCGCAGGCCCATGGTCAGCGCCGACCAGATCTCCGCCTCATCGCCGAGCCGTTCGGCGACTCCGCCGACGGCGGCCGGCCCGGTCGTCGCGCGTGGCGGCCGGGTGATCTCGACGGAGGTGATGGTCATCTGCTCGTCCAGTTCCTGCTCCCCGCGCGGTGATTCCCCCGACCGTTTCGTCACCGGCGGGGCTTCGCCCTGCTCGTTCGGCGAGGTGCCGGCCGCCGGCAGGTCCAGGTCGTGGATCAGCAGCTCCTCGGTGAACTGGCCGGCCCTGGTGAGCAACTCGCCGGCGGCGGTGACGACCATCGAGTCGCCGTCGAAGACCAGTTCGTCCTGGCCGCCGATCATGTTCACGTACGCGATCGTCGCCCCGGCCTCGGCGGCACGCCGCTTGACCAGCGGAAGCCGTACGTCGTCCTTGTTCAGCTCGTACGGCGAGGCGTTGATGTTGAGCACTAGGCCGACGCCGGCCCGGCGGGCCGCGGCGAACGGGCCGCCAGCCTGCCACAGATCCTCACAGACGGTCAGGGCGATGTCGGCCCCACCGAAGCGCACCACGGTGAGCGAGTCGCCCGGCTCGAAGTAGCGGTCCTCGTCGAAGACGCCGTAGTTGGGCAGGTGGTGCTTGAAGTAGCGGGCCTTGACCTCGCCGCCGAGCAGCAGCGCGGAGGCGTCGCGCCGGCCGCTGCCGGGCACCGCCGCGGAGCTCGTCGGCGCGGGGCCGTCGGCGTCCACGTAGCCGACCACCACGGCGATGTCGCCGAGGCCTTCCGCGGCCAGCTCCGCGGCGAGATTCTCCAGCGCGGCCCGGGAGGCGGCGACGAACGAGTCCCGGAAGACCAGGTCCTCGATCGGATAGCCGGTCAGCATCATCTCCGGGAACGCGACGAGCTGCGCGCCCGCGTCGGCGGCGGCTCGGGACCATCGCCGCACGGCGGCGGCGTTGCCGGTGATGTCACCGACGGTCGAGTTCACCTGGGCCAGGGCGAGACGCAGCGTGGGCATGACCCCTATTCTTCCCCAGCGTTGCCGTCCCCTCCGCGGGTGGCCTGCCGTACCGGCCGTGCTCGGCGTCGGGCCTTACCCGGGGCGCGCTCCTGGGGTGTGGTCAGCGTAATCTCGCGTAGTGGGGCCGGGGGAAACTGCCCGCGGCGGCGTGAGTACGAGGGGTTGACGTGGACCGACAGCAGGAGTTCGTGCTTCGTACGCTCGAGGAGCGCGACATCCGTTTTGTCCGTCTCTGGTTCACCGACGTGCTGGGCACTCTGAAAAGCGTGTCGGTCGCGCCGGCGGAGCTGGAGTCCGCCTTCGAGGAGGGCATGGG
>JAVHVY010000085.1:0-24155 GCA_032160305.1 Actinoplanes sp. | reverse complement strand
CCGCCGTCGCGCAGCGGCGAGTCGTAGAACGGCGGCAGCCAGAGGCAGTCGACGCCGAGCCACTGCAGATAGTCCAGCCGCTCGATCAGGCCGCGCAGATCGCCCGAACCGTCGGAGCTCGAGTCGTAGAAGGCCCGGACGAGCACCTCGTAGAACACGGCCCGCTGGAACCACGTACGGTCGGCGGGCAGGGCCCGCGCATGCCCGAAGTCGTCGGCGGTCGGATGCTCGACGACACCGCCTTCCACGTGACTGCCCTCGGCAGGGTCATGATCGAGATCGTTCGTCTGGTCCATTACTCTCCCCCTACCCCACCATGCGGGAACTGAATCGCATCAGTCACGGCGGTGCAGGACCAGCACGTGGGCCGGCTCGACGTACGGGTCGATCCGGACCGCGTTGTGCTGACCCCAGACGTATGTGGCCCCGGTGATCTGGTCGGTCACCGTGAACCGTTCGTGCCAGTCCAGCCCGAGGGCCGGCATGATCAGCGTCGTGTTGCCCCACTGCACGTTGTGCGAGTCGAACGAGCAGATGACCAGAACCGTGTTCTGAGTCTCGGGGTCGTGCTTCGACCAGCAGAGCAGCGCCCCGTTGTCGATGTCGTGGAACGTGATGTTGCGCAACCAGTGCAGCGCCGGGTTCTCGTTGCGGATCTTGTTCAACTGCGTGATGTACGGCGCGAGCGTGCGTCCCGAGCGCTCGGCGGCGGCCCAGTCACGCGGCCGCAGCTCGTACTTCTCGTTGTCGATGTACTCCTCCGCGCCGGGCCGGTTGACGTGCTCGAAGAGCTCCAGCCCGGCATACATGCCCCAGGAGGGCGACAGCATGCTCGCCAGCACCGTGCGGATCTTGAACATCGGCGGGCCGCCGTGCTGCAGCGACTCGTGCAGGATGTCCGGCGTGTTCGGCCAGAAGTTGGGGCGCATGTAGTCCACCGCGGCGACCAGCTGCTCGACGTACTCGCGCATCTCGGCGGCGTTCGTGCGCCAGGTGAAGTACGTGTACGACTGGGTGAAGCCGATCCGGCCCAGCCCCGCCATCATCGCCGGCCGGGTGAACGCCTCGGCCAGGAACAGCACGTCCGGGTCGACGGCCTTGATCTTGCCGATCAGCCACTGCCAGAAACTCAGCGTCTTGGTGTGCGGGTTGTCGACCCGGAAGATCTTCACGCCCTGGGCGACCCAGTGCAGCACGATCCGCAGGATCTCCTCCCGGATGCCCTTCGGATCGTTGTCGAAGTTCATCGGGAAGATGTCCTGGTACTTCTTCGGCGGATTCTCCGCATACTGGATCGAGCCGTCGGCGCGGGTGGTGAACCACTCCGGATGCGACGTGACCCACGGGTGGTCCGGGGCCGCCTGCAGCGCCAGGTCCATCGCGACCTCCAGGCCCTGCGCGTTCGCCGCCTGGATGAACGCCCGGAAGTCCTCCAGCGTGCCCAGCTCCGGGTGGATCGCGTCGTGGCCGCCCTCGTGGGAGCCGATCGCCCACGGTGAGCCGACGTCCTGCGGGCGGGCCACCAGCGTGTTGTTGCGACCCTTGCGGTTGATCCGGCCGATCGGGTGGATCGGGGGCAGGTAGAGAATGTCGAAGCCCATCGCCGCGACGGCCGGCAGCCGGTCGGTCGCGGTGGCGAACGTGCCGTGCTTGACCGGCAGCCCCTCGGCGTCCACCTCGGCGCCCTCGGAGCGCGGGAAGAACTCGTACCACGACGAGAACAGGGCGCGCTGGCGGTCGACCCAGATCACGTACGACCGGGTTGTGGTGACCAGCTGGCGCACCGGGTGGTCCCAGAGCAGCTGCTCCAGATCCAGCGCGGGGGAGACCCGGGCGAAGAGCGGCATCGACTCGTCGCGCAGGGCGGCGGCCGCGGCGCGGACCCGCTCCTCCGCCCCGTTCGGCACGATCTTGGCGGCCAGGTCGAGCAGCTCCGCGCCCTCGGCGACGTCGTTGGCCAGATCCTCCACGCCCTGGCCGGCGCCGATCTTCTTGATCACGGCGTCGCGCCAGGTCCCGTACGGGTCGTCGAAGGCCTCGACGGTGAACGTCCAGCGGCCGACCCGGTCGGGCTTGATCACGGTGTGCCACTGATCGAGACCGGGGGTGCCGGGGTGCATCCGGGTGAACGGCTCGGCCTGTGCGTCCGGGCCCTGCCATACCACGTTCACCCCGAGCGCGTTGTGTCCTTCCCGATAGGACACCGCCGAGATCGGGACCAGCTCGCCGACCACCGCCTTGGCGGGGTAGCGGCCACAGGACACCGACGGCGTCACGTCTTCGATGGGAAAGCGACCGGTCATGATCTCCACCGTAGTCAGAAAGGACGGGGGCGAACTCGGCGACGGGCGAATCACCAGCGTCGTCGACAGCGATGTCCGCATCGGAACCACGCGAACGGCTGCCCGCCCGATCGGATCCAACCTACCGGAGAGCCCTCAGGGCGGCCCGTCCAGGCGGGCCTTTGCGCCAGCGATGAAATCGTCGAGGCGATCGGCGTGCAGGACCCGGCCCGGCTCGGCGTCGCGATCGGCCCGCGCGGCCAGCCGGTCCACGCTGAGATCGCCCGGCGCACGCCCGGCGACCAGCACGACGTTGCCCGCCCGGCGCCCGCGCAGCATCGCCGCCGAGGCGATCAGCGCGACGTCGCCGAAGGCCGCCCGCAGGGTCGCCGCCTGGATCCGCGAGCCGGCCAGCGGTGGCAGGTCGGTCAGGTTCATCACCAGCAGCCCGCCGGTCCGCAGCTTCGCCGCCGCGGCCTCGGCGAAACCCGTCCCGGCCACACTGCGCGGCATGGCGGCCCCGTCGAAGACATCTGAGATGATCACGTCGTACGCCGCCGGCCGCGCGGCCCGCAGCGCCGTGGCCGCGTCGCCGACCACCACCCGCACGGCCGCCGGCGGCGGCAGGACCCGCGAGACCAGCGCGAGCAGCTCACCGTCGCGCTCGACCACGGTCTGCGCCGACCCGGGCCGGGTCGCGGCGACATAGCGGGCCAGCGTCAGCCCTCCGCCACCAAGATGCAACACCGTCATCGGTACGCCGGCCGGGCGCGCCACCCGCAGCACCGAGGCGATCCGCCGGACGTACTCGAAGGCCAGGTGCCGCGGATCAGCCAGGTCGACGTACGACTGGCTCACGCCGCCGACGAGCAGCTCCCAGCCCTGCTCGCGGGCCGGATCGGGGCGCAGCTCGGCCAGTCCGAAGGCCACCGGCGCGACCAGCGTTGCGCGTCGGTTGCCGTGGGTTGCCATCGCGGCGACCCTACTCAAGTGGCCGTCACCGCAGCCGACCGATAGCTGCGACGCGCCCCACGGACGGGACGCGCGCAGATCCCTGGGAGAAGCTCGTGGCTGGTCCTGCTACCGCTCTGTCACCGGTCATCGCGGCCAGTACGCACTGGCTGGCCCGTGCCTACCCCGCCGCGATGCCCGACCGCCTCGCCATCACCCTGGCCGAGCTGCAGGCCCGCCAGGCGGTCACGGTCGCCGCCTACCTGCGCTATCCGACGCCGATCGACGCCGAGCTGGTCGCCATCGCGGGCCCGGGCGGCTCGGCCGTGCTGGACTGGCGGGCCAGCAGTGAGCCCGAGGACGACACCGACGCGCGGGAGGGCTGGCGCACCTGGGTCGACGAGGTGGTGGTCAGCTGGGCCGCCTGCCTGCTCGGCGACCCCGCGCTGGCTCTGCTGGCCGTGAACGCGGTCGTCTGCGCCGTCCCGGCCGACGACCGGCCGCGCCCTCGCCCGGACGGCGACCTGTTGGCGCAGTTTCGCCGGCTCACCCTGCCCGACCGGCGCGACCAGGCGGCGGCGGACCTGCTGCGCCACCCCGACCTGCTCGAACCCGTCGCCACGATGCATCGCGACGACCTGCACTATCTGCTTGGTGTCGAGGTCAGCGCCTAACTGCCGGCCCGGCTCTGCTGCTGCTCAGCTCTGCTGCTGCCCGGCTCTGCTGCTGCTCAGTTCTGCTGCTGCTCAGCGATCACCGCGGCGCCGATGATGCCCGCGTTGTTGAGCAGTGCCGCCGGGACGATCGGGGTGCGGACGTCGATCAGCGGGAAGAACTTGTCCGATTTCTTGCTCACCCCGCCGCCGATGATGAAGAGCCGGGGCGAGAGCAACGCCTCCACGTGCCCCAGATACTCCTGCACCCGGCCGGCCCACTTCTCCCAGCTCATGTCCTCGGACTCGCGGACTCGGTCGGAGGCGCGCAGCTCGGCGTCCTTGCCGTCCAGTTCGAGGTGGCCGAACTCCGTGTTCGGCACCAGCCTGCCGTCCAGGAAGAGCGCGCTACCGATACCGGTGCCGAAGGTCAGCATCATGATCAGGCCACGCTGGGCTCTACCCGCGCCGAACTCGACCTCGGCCACGCCCGCCGCGTCCGCGTCGTTGAGCACCGAGACCGGCCTGCCGAGCCGCCGGCTGAACAGGTCGGCGGCGCGCGCGTCGACCCAGGACTTGTCCACGTTCGCCGCCGTGCGGGTGACGCCGTCGACCACCACGCCGGGGAAGGTCACCCCGACCCGGTCGAATCCGTCGAACATGCCGGCCACCTCCGCGACCGCGTCGACGATGCTGTCGACATCCGAAGGTTGCGGCGTCGGTACGCGGTAGCGCTCCTGGAGGAGCTCGCCCCGCACGGTGTCGACGGGCGCGCCCTTGACGCCTGAGCCACCGATGTCGATGCCGAGGATGGCCATCTGAAGTCCCGTCTGTGAATGAAATGCTGCGTGCTTATTACCACGTCCCCCCGACATCGAATCGCACAGCACAATTTGGTCATCGCTCGGATACTCTAAGTGGCGGGCATGGGCGACCGTGACAGGTGATCCGGATCGCTCCCGATTGTTTTGATCAAGTATGTGCCGGCTCCGCCGATAGAGACGTCGACGGCACCGCTGGCGACCCCCGGACCTGCGGTTTCGTATGGTGAGGAGTTCGCTATGCCGGTGTACGGATCGCGCGGTGCTGCCGCCCTGCTGACCACGGCCACCCTGGTGGCGGCGGTCGCCCTCAGCTCGGGACCGGCTTTCGCCGCCCCGGCTGCGGTAACCGGGCCGGTCGCGGCACCGACCGGCACCGTGCCGATCGTGGTGCGTGCCGGCACCGCGGCCGCGAGCGCGGCGGCGAAGACCGCCGTCCGGCGGGCCGGCGGCACCCTGGGCCGGGACCTGGACCTGATCACCGGCTTCGCCGCCACCGTGCCGGGCGCCTCGCTGGCCGCGCTCCGGGCCCTGCCCGGCGTCGAGGTCACCACCGACGCCCCGGTACGGATGAAGTCCGATAGTTGGGTCGACCAGGTCGGCTCCACCCCGCTGACCCGGATCATCGCCGCGGTCGGTGCCAACAAGGCCGACAATGCCAACCCGGACATCACCGACACGAAAACGGGCATCAGCCTGACCGGCGCCGGCGTCGGGGTCGCCCTGATCGACTCCGGTGTGGCCCCGGTGCAGGGCCTGACCGGGCCCGGCAAGATCGTCTTCGGGCCGGACCTGTCCTTCGAGTCCCAGGCGACCAACCTGCGTGATCTGGACACGTACGGACACGGCACGCATATGGCCGGGATCATCGCCGGGCAGGACCCGGCGTCGGTGACCGGCACGGCACACTTCAGCGGGGTTGCCCCCGCCGCCACCATCCTCAGCGTCAAGGTGGCCGCCGCGGACGGCGCCAGCGACGTCTCCCAGGTGATCGCCGGCATCGACTGGGTCGTCGCCCACCGCAACGACAGGGGCCTGAACATCCGGGTGCTCAACCTGTCCTTCGGCACCGAGTCGACCCAGGCCGAGATCCTCGACCCGCTGTCCTTCGCCGTCGAGCAGGCCTGGAACGCCGGCATCGTGGTCGTGGTCGCCGCCGGCAACGACGGCCCGGCCGCCAACCACCTGACCATGCCGGCCGCCAACCCCAACATCATCGCGGTCGGCGGGGCCGACACCATGGGCACCGACGCGCGTGCCGACGACCAGGTCACCACCTTCACCAACCGGGGCAACGCCAGCCGGCACGTCGACGTCATCGCCACCGGCCAGTCCGTGGTCTCGCTGCGCAACCCGGGCTCGTACATCGACCGCACCTATCCGACCGCCCGGCTGAGTACCACCGCCGACCCGACCCAGCGGTTTTTCCGCGGCAGCGGCACCTCGCAGGCCGCGGCCGTGGTCTCCGGCAGCGTGGCCCTGCTGCTGCAGCAGCGCCCCGGCCTCACCCCGGACCAGGTCAAGCGTCTGCTGATGAACACCGCCACCCCGATCGTCGGCGGCGACCCGTACGCCGCCGGCAGCGGACAGATCAACGTCGAGGCGGCGGCCAAGGCGAAGACGCCGGGCACCGTCAATCAGCTCAACCTGATCGCCACCGGCCTCGGCTCGCTCGAGCAGTCCCGCGGCGGCTCGCACGTCTACGACTCCTCGACCGGCGCGGTGCTGACCGGCGAGAAGGACATCTTCGGCAAGACCTGGAACGCCGCGGTCTGGGCGCTCAACGCCAAGCAGCAGAAGACCTGGAATGGCGGCACCTGGAACGGCAGCGTCTGGGCCGGCACGACCTGGGGCGGCACCGTCAGCAGTAACCAGGCCTGGGCCGGCGCCGTCTGGGCCGGCCGCTCCTGGGCGGGCAGCTCCTGGGCCGGCCGCAGCTGGGCCACCGCCGTCTGGACCGGGCGCTCGTGGTCCGCGGCCACCTGGTCCGGCCGGTCGTGGAGCGGCCGCACCTGGGCGGCGGCCGGCTGGCCGGAGCCTTCATGGCAGTAGCCCGGCACGGCAGGTGGCGGACGCGGCCCGGCACCCGGGTCGCGCTGCTCACCACCGCCATGACCGTGGCATCGGCCGGGGCGGCCGCGTCCTTCGTCGCCCGGGATCCGGGCTTCACCGCCGAGCGCGGCGGGCCGTGGTGGCTCGCGGCGCTGGCCGTCTGCTTCGCGCTGACCGAGGGCTTCACCCTGCACCTGCGGGTGCGGCGCGGCGCGCACGGGATGACCGTCAGCGAGTTTCCGATGGTGCTGGGGGTACTGGCGTTCGATCCGATCGCGGTGATCGTCGTCCGGGCGGTCGCCGGCGGGGCCGGGCTCTTCGCCCTGCGCCGGCAGCGTGGCCCCAAGCTGGCCTTCAACGCGGCCCTGCTGGCCGTCCAGGCGAGCGTGGCGGTGCTGGTCTTCCACGCGGTGGCCCCGCACGCGCTCGGCGCCGCGGGCGGGCTGGACCGGCGCGACTGGCTCGCCGCCTACCTGGCGATGCTGACCTCCGACGCGGTCGCGGCGGTGCTGCTGACCGCGGTGATCGCGCTGCACGACGACCCGGGGGAGTGGCGCAACCTGCCGGCCACGCTGCGCAACAGCTGGCAGGTGGCAGTCACCACCACGATCGCCCTGGTCGGCTACTCGGCCTGCATCCGGAACAGCTGGTCGGTCGGGCTGGTCGCGATGGTCGCGGTGGTGCTCTATCTGGCCTACCGGGCGTACGCGCAGCTGGGCAACGGCAACCGGGAGGTCGAGCAGCTCTACGGCTTCACCCGGGAGCTGGAGGGCATCCGCGACACCGACCGGCTGCTCCTCGTGGCGCTGGACCGGATGCGTGACCTGCTCCGGGCGGCGTCCGCGGAATTCGACGTGCCGCAGTCCGCGACCGGTCCGCTGCGCCGCGCCCGGCTGGACGGCCAGGGTGGCGAGATCCACACCGAGCTGGACTACGGCGCTCACCCCTGGCTCGAACCGGCGCTGGCCGGCCGCTCGGTGCTGGAACCGGGCCGGATGGCAGCGCCAGTCTCGCTCGACGGTGAACCCGCCGCCTTCATCGTCGCCGACAGTTTCCCGGACACCGGGCCGTTCACGGCGGCCCGGTTGCGGCTGTTCCAGGCGCTGGCCGATCACGCCGGCACCGCCATCGGCCGGGCGGTGCTGAACGACCGGCTGCGCGAGGAGGCCGCGGACAAGCTCTACGTCTCGCTGCACGACCAGCTCTCCGGGCTGCCCAATCGGCGTTACTTCCACGAACTGCTGGAGGCCGCCCTCGCCCGGGCGCGCGCGGCCGGCACCGGCGTCGCCGTCGTGCTGCTGGACCTGGACCGCTTCAAGGAGATCAACGACGCGCTGGGCCACGACACCGGCGACCTGCTGTTGTGTGAGGTCGGCGAGCGGCTGCAGGCGCACTTGCAGGACCGGGGGGTGGTGGCCCGGCTGGGCGGTGACGAGTTCGCCGTCCTGATCCCCACCGACGGCAGTACCGGGGCCGCCGTCGCCGCTGCGGCCGAGCTGGGCACCGTCGTCGAACGCACGATCCGACTGGGTCCGCTGACCCTGAGCGCTCGGGCGAGCATCGGCGTGGCGGCCGCCCCGGTGCACGGCGACGCCGCGCAGACGTTGATCCGGCACGCCGACGTGGCCATGTACGCGGCCAAGGAGAATCGGGCGGGCCTGCGCCTCTACGATCCGGCGACGGACGTGAACAGCCGCGAGCGCCTGGCCCTGATCGCCGACCTGCGGGCCGCGGTGGAACGCGCTGACCTGCTCGTCGCCTTCCAGGCCAAGGTCGATCCGCGGACCGGCCGGGTCACCGGCGCCGAGGCCCTGTGCCGCTGGCAGCACCCCACCCTGGGAAACATCGCGCCCGACGTCTTCATCCCCCTGGCGGAGCACAGCGGCCTGGTCCGTCCGCTGACCCTGCACGTCCTGGAGTTCGCCCTGCTTCGCCGGGCCGCGTGGTCGCGGGCCGGCCACGACCTCACGATCGCGGTGAACCTCTCCCCGAACAGCCTGATGGACGCGGAACTCCCGGAAACGGTCGAACGCCTCCTGGCCCGGACCGGTAATCCGCCCGAAGCCCTGACCTTGGAGATCACCGAAAGCACCATCCTGGCCGATCCGGCTGGAAGCCTGGCCACCCTGGAGCGCCTGCAGTCGCTGGGGGTCAAGCTGTCGATCGACGACTTCGGAACCGGCTACTCGTCGCTGGGCCGCCTGCGCGAACTCCCGATCCACGAGGTGAAGATCGACAAGTCCTTCGTCCAGCGGTCGTCGATCGACCACCGGGACCGTGCGGTGGTCCGCTCGGCGATCCAGCTGGGCCACGCCTTGGATCTCAAGGTGGTGGCGGAAGGCGTAGAGGACAAGGCAACCTACGACTACCTGGCCCAGGAGGGCTGCGATGTGGTCCAGGGCTACTACTTGTCCCGTCCCCTGGCCCCGGACGCCTTCCAGGCGTGGCTGATGGCCAGGGTCCCCATCCCAGCCAGGTGAACGACCCTTTCCGCGCGGTCGTGGCCTATTGGGCGCCTGAGGTGTTCCAGTTCAGGCGGGTCAGCAGGGCCCGGGCTTCGTCGGCGGCGTCCGCTTCGACCATGACGCCGTACTGGCTGGCCTGTAGGGAGCTCCGGGAGGTGAAGTCGCGCCGGCCGCCCGTTGCGGCCTGGGCGATGGCACCGAAGATCGCGCCCCAGATGGCACCGATGATCAAACAGACGAAGATCACCGAGAACCAGTTGGACGACCCGAAGATCCCCAGCAGCAGGCCGACGAAGAGCCCGAACCAGGCGCCGCTGGCGGCCCCGGCCCCGGCGGCCCGGGTGGTGGTCAGCCGGCCGAGGACGTTCTCGACCAGGCGCAGGTCCGTGCCGACGATGCTGGTCTTCTCGACCGGGAACTTATTGTCGGAGAGATAGTCGACGGCGCGTTGAGCCTGCGCGTAATCCGGATAGACGGCCACCGAGACGGTAGGCACGAACGGAGTATCCGCCGGTGGTGTGCCCGGCAGGCCGGACGGCTGCGGCGGAACGGAAGAATCGCTCACGAGCCCCTCCTCAGAACGACGATCGACTGACAACGACTAGGACGACTGACAACGACTAGGACGACTAGGACAACTGGGACGACTAGGACGAGGGCTCGCCGGCAGGCTGATCGCCGGCCGCACATCGCAACCAGATCAAGAAGATCCCAGCGACGGCCGCAATGACGCACGCCGATCCGGCCGCAAAGACGAACCGCCCCGACACGAAGTCAGCGGTGACCCGGTGCGATATGACGACGGCGCCCAGCCCCAGCGTCCCCGCCAACCCGAACACCGCGACGACGATCAGCAGCGGCACCTTGGCAACCCGGTTCACCCGGGCCAGCACCCCGGGGATCCGGTACCGCCGGGCCCGCAGGACGCCGGTGATCAGCGCACCCCAGGCCAGGACCATCAGCAGCCCGGCGACAGTGTCGCTGAGCCGGTGCCATTCGGCCCACACGGTCGCCACGGCGATGATCGCGACATATCCGGCCCCGATCAGCGCCACCAGCCCGCGTACCGCGTAGGGCAGCACCAGGATCAGCGCGAACGCGACCGAGGCGGCCGCGGCCGTGTGCCCGCTCGGGAACGAGTTCGGCGCGGGGAAGTTGTCGAGGTTCGGCCGTCCGAGTCGATCTTTGAGCAGCTGCGCGCTCCCGTTGGCCGCGACTACCATCACGGCCGCGCCGACGGCGAGATCGACCCGCTGGCGCAGCACGCCGATCGCGGCGGCGGCCACGCAGACCAGCACGAGGCTGACCAGGGTGGTCCCGTTCAGGACGCGATCGAGCACCTCGACGATCTTCGGGTGGTTCACGTCGGCCCCGCGCATGGCCATCGTGTCGATGACCTGGCCGATGGACGTGCGGACGAAGACCAGGTAGATCGCGGCGACCGCGGCCGCGGCGAGCACGGCGATGAAGAACGGCGCGGCGACGTGCCACGCGCCGCGGGTGGGGGCGGCGGTCTCCGGCGGGCGGGATGCCAGGGCCGTCAACGGACCCTCCTCTGTGTGGTTGTCGTTGTGCCGGGTCATGCCCAGAAGCGTGGATTTTCAAGCATCGGACCGCCCCGGATCATAGCCCCGGCCCGATACAACCGAGCTGCACCCGCGATCCCCCTCATCCCGCAACGGCGTCTCGCGACCTTCGTACAGATGCCGAACGCCATGGAGGGATCGCTGATGTTGCACACCGCCCGACGCCTGCTCACCGGGCCGCTCCTGATCGCTGTGATCGGGACCGGTCTGGTCGCCGCCCCCGCGGCGGCGAACGCCGCCCGGGTGTCGGCCACGATCTCGGTCGGCAGCACCCTGCTGATCCGTGCGGCGCCGTCGCTGGCGGCGAGGTCCGTCGGCACGCTGCACAACGCCCAGCGGGTGAGCGTCGACTGCTCGGTCACCGGTACCAGAGTGCGGGGTCAGGTACGCACCACGGCGCAGTGGGACCGCATCGGCACCGGCCGGTACGTGTCGCATGCGTACGTGCGCATTGCGAAGTCCGTCCCGGTCTGCACCCGCACGTCGCCGCAGGCGGAGACGGTGAAGTCGAAGCCGGCGAAGGTCGTCAGGCCGGTCGTCATCGTCGGCACGGTGCAGTCGGGCGACGGCCGGGTCAACATCCGCACCGCGGCGGCCACCTCGGCCCCGCGGACCGGCTCGCTGGCCGACGATGACAAGGTCGGCCTGGTCTGCGGGGTCGTCGGCGACCTGGTCAACGGTTCGGTCCGCTCGTCCACCCAGTGGGACCGGTTGTCGAACGGCGGCTACATCTCGCACGCCTACGTCGTCACGCCGACCCTACATCTGTGCCCGGGTGCCTCGCTGACCCCGCCGAGGTCCTCGCCGACGCTGACCAACGCCCAGTTCATCGCCGCCGCGGTGCCCGGCGCGCAGCGTGGCTGGCGTGAGTTCGGGGTGCCGGCGTCGGTCACCATCGCCCAGGCGATCCTCGAGTCGGGCTGGGGCCGGAGCAGCCTGTCCACGGCTGATAGGAACTATTTCGGGATCAAATGCTTCAAGGGCCAGCACGGCACGATCGCCAACGGCTGCCACGTCTACACCACCAGCGAGTGCACGACGGCGGGTACCTGCTTCAGCACCACGGCGGTGTTCCGCACCTATGCGTCCCTGACCGACTCGTTCCGGGACCACGGGAAATTCCTGCGAGTGAACAGCCGGTACCGGCCGGCCTTCGCCTACCCGGCAGACGGGAACAAGTTCATCTGGGCCGTGTGGAAGGCCGGTTACGCCACCGACCCGAACTACTACACGAAGGTCACCGGCATCATGGCCGCCAACAGGCTGTACCAGTACGACCTTGGGAAGTGAATCCACGGCACCCCGTCGGTGGACCGTCGCCGACAGGGGTGCCGGGTGGCGGCCCGGACGCCGGGGCGGCGTTAATCACCGGGCGTTGCGCGCGTCTTCCGCCTATTCTGGCAGCGCCATGTCTGTGCCCTCAGTGACGTCAGAGCCCGCCGAGCTCCGCAAACGTTTGTCCACCCTGCTCCCGCGCGACGAGCACCGGCTCGGCCGCCGGCTCGAGGGCACCCGCCGCATCCGCGACGCGGCGGCCCGCGCGTCGGTGCTGGCCGAGATCGGCGCCGAGGTCGAAGCCGCCCAGGCGCGGGTCGAGGCCCGGCTGGCGACCGTCCCGCCGATCAGCTATCCGGCCGAGCTGCCGGTCAGCCAGCGCCGCGACGACATCCTGGCTGCGATCCGCGACCATCAGGTGGTCGTGGTGGCCGGCGAGACCGGCTCGGGCAAGACCACCCAGATCCCGAAGATCTGTCTCGAACTGGGCCGCGGGGTGCGCGGGCAGATCGGGCACACCCAGCCCCGCCGGATCGCCGCGCGCACCGTCGCCGAGCGGATCGCCGAGGAGCTGGGCACCCCGCTCGGCTCGACGGTGGGCTACAAGGTCCGCTTCCACGACCAGGTCACCGACGAGAGCATGATCAAGGTGATGACGGACGGCATCCTGCTGGCCGAGATCCAGACCGACCGGATGCTGCACCGCTACGACACGCTGATCATCGACGAGGCGCACGAGCGCAGCCTCAACATCGACTTCATCCTCGGCTACCTGCGCGAGCTGCTGCCCCGCCGGCCCGACCTCAAACTGATCATCACCTCGGCCACCATCGAGACCCAGCGCTTCGCCGAGCACTTCGCCTCCCGCTCTCCGACGGGTTCTCCACCCCGTCCGGAGGACCAGGCGTCGGTAGCGGCACAGTCTGCGGGTTCTCCGCGCCGTCCGGAGGACCAGGCGTCGGTAGCAGCACAGCCGGCTCCGGTGATCGAGGTCTCCGGGCGCACCTATCCCGTCGAGGTCCGCTACCGGCCGCTGGTCGAGACGATCGGCGACGACGAGGGCGAGGGCGAGCCGCGCGAGGAGCCGGTCGACCAGGTCGAGGGGATCGCCGCCGCGGTCGCCGAGCTGGGCCGGGAGAGCAGCGGCGACATCCTGGTCTTCCTCAGCGGCGAGCGGGAGATCCGCGACACCGCCGACTTCCTCGGCAAGCAGGACCTCAGAAACACCGACATAGTTCCGCTGTACGGCCGGCTGTCGGCGGCCGAGCAGCACCGGGTCTTCCAGCGGCACACGGGCCGCCGGGTCGTGCTCGCCACCAACGTCGCCGAAACCTCGCTGACCGTCCCCGGTATCCGTTATGTGATCGACCCGGGCACCGCCCGCATCTCCCGTTACAGCAACCGGCTGAAAGTGCAGCGGTTGCCGATCGAGCCGGTCTCGCAGGCGAGCGCCGACCAACGCAAGGGCCGCTGCGGGCGTACGTCGGACGGCATCTGCATCCGGCTGTACTCCGAAGCGGACTTCGCGTCCCGGCCCGCGTTCACCGAGCCGGAGATCCTGCGCACCAACCTGGCCAGCGTCATTCTCCAGATGACGAATCTGGGCCTCGGCGACCTGTCGAAGTTCCCGTTCATCGACCCGCCGGACAAGCGCAACGTCGCCGACGGCGTCAAACTGCTTGAGGAGCTGGGCGCGCTCGACGAGCGCAAACTGACCGCGATGGGCCGTCAGTTGGCCCAGCTGCCGGTCGACCCGCGGCTGGCCCGGATGGTGATCGAGGCGGACGCGCAGGACTGCGTGGCCGAGGTGATGGTCGTGGCGGCGGCGCTGTCCATCCAGGACCCGCGCGAACGCCCGTCGGACCGGCAGCAGCAGGCGGACGAGAAGCACGCCCGCTTCGTCGACAAGGATTCGGATTTCTTCAGCTATCTCAACCTGTGGCGCTACCTGCGGGAGCAGCAGCGTGAGCTGTCCGGCAACCAGTTCCGCCGGCTCTGCCGCGCCGAGTTCCTCAACTACCTGCGGGTACGCGAGTGGCAGGACATCTACTCCCAACTGCGCCAGGTCGCTCGTACGCTCGAATTGACGGTCTCGGACGACGCGCAGCTGCCGGACTCCCAGCGGATGCACACGGCCCTGCTCGCCGGTCTGCTCAGCCACATCGGACTGAAGGACACCGACAAGCGGGAGTATCTGGGCGCCCGCGGGGCGAAGTTCGCCATCTTCCCGGGCTCGGCGCTGTTCAAGAAGCAGCCCCGCTGGGTGATGTCCGCCGAGCTGGTCGAGACGAGTCGGCTGTGGGGCCGGGTGAACGCCCGAATCGAGCCCGAATGGGCCGAGAAGCTGGCCCCCCACCTGGTCAAACGCAGTTACAGTGAGCCGCATTGGGAGAAGCGGCTCGGCGCGGTGATGGCCTACGAGAAGGTCACCCTCTACGGCCTGCCGATCGTGCCGCGGCGCAAGGTCGGCTACAGCAAGGTCGACCCGGTGGCCTCGCGGGAGCTGTTCATCCGGCACGCGCTGGTCGAGGGCGACTGGGAGACCCACCACACGTTCCTCGCCGAGAACGCCAAGCTGCTGGCCCGGATCGAGGAGATCGAGAACAGGGCACGCCGGCGCGACATCCTGGTCGACGACGAGACCGTCTACGCCCTCTACGACTCCCGGATCCCGGCCGAGGTCGTCTCCGCCCGGCATTTCGACAGTTGGTGGAAGCAGGCCCGGCACACCGACCCGGATCTGCTCACCTTCACCAGGGACATGCTGATCAACGTCGGGCGCGACGCGGTCGACCCGGGCGCCTACCCGGACGCCTGGCTGGCCGGCGGCATCCGGCTGCCGCTGAGCTACCAGTTCGAGCCGGGCCGCGCCGCCGACGGCGTCACCGTCCAGCTGCCGCTGCCGCTGCTCAACAAGCTGGACCCGGCCGACTTCGGCTGGAACGTGCCCGGCCTGCGCCGGGACATCGTGATCGCGCTGATCCGGGCGCTGCCCAAGCATCTGCGCACCAACTTCGTCCCGGTGCCGGACTGGGCAGACGCGGTGCTGGCCCGGATCCCGGCCCGGCACGGCGCCCTGACCGACGCGATGGGCGCCGAACTGCGCCGGCTGACCGGCACGATCGTGCCGCGCGACGCCTGGCGGCCGGGAGAGGTGCCGGAGCACCTGCGGATCAACTTCCGGGTGCTCGACGAGCATGGCGAGCCGCTGGCTGAGGGCCGTGACCTGGAGGTGCTGCGCCGCGGGCTGGCCCCGAAGGTGCAGGCGACGCTCTCGGCCGCGGCCGGCGACATCGAACGCCGCGGCATCACGAGCAACGACTTCGGTACGTTGCCCCGTACGGTCGCCCAGGTCCGCGGCGGCTACGAGGTGACCGTCTACCCGGCGCTGACCGACGAGGCCGACAGCGTCGCGGTGCGGGTCTTCGAGTCGGAGCCCGAGCAGCGGGAGGCGATGCGCGCGGGGATCCGGCGGCTGCTCCTGCTGACCCTGCCGCCGGCGGCCCGCTACCTGCAGGGCCGCCTCGACAACCGGGCCAAGCTGGAACTGTCCCGGGGCAACCCGTACCGGTCGATCGCCGAGCTGCTGGACGACTGCGCGGGTGCGGCGGTGGACCGGCTGGTCGAGGACGCGGGCGGGCCGGTGTGGTCGTCGGCGGAGTTCGCCCGGCTGCGCGACGAGGTCCGCGCCGATCTGGTGGACGCGACCGCGAACGTGGTGAATCAGGTACGGGCGGTACTGGCCACGTCGTACGAGGTGGGCCAGCGGCTCGCGGGCACCCGGGACCCGTCGCTGGTGCCCGCCTTGGCCGACGTCCGCCAGCAGCTCAACGGCCTGGTGTATCCGGGCTTCGTGACCGCGACCGGTTACCGCCAACTGCGTCACCTGCCCCGGTATCTGCACGCGATCACCTACCGGCTGGACCGCCTGCCGGGCACCGTGGGCCGGGACCGGCAGCTGATGGCGCAGGTGCACGAGATCGAGCAGGAGTACCGCGAGCTGCGCGCCGAGCTGCCGGCGGGCGGGCCCGCCGACGAGGGGCTGCGCGAGATCCGCTGGATGATCGAGGAGCTGCGGGTCGGCTTCTTCGCCCAGTCGCTCGGGACGGCCTACCCGGTATCGGATAAACGCATCTACAAGGCCATGGACCAACTACCCGGTTAGCAGCTCGACCGACCGGCCCGGCATCCCTAGTTGCCCGACTCTGCGTTGCCTTACGGGCGGGCTCGGGTGCCGTTGGGTTACTGCCCTGTCAAGCGGCTCGCGCAGGGCCTAGCGTCTCTCGCATGACGAACGAATTCCTCGCCTTCGCCCCGATTTCCGCCCTGCCAGCCGAGGCGGTCATCGCCTGCCCGGCCCGGGCGCTGCTGGACGAGATGATGGCGCGGGTCGGCGTCGACGGCCTGGTCGCCGCACACGCGGATGCCGGCCTGCTGGCCCAGGTCGACCAGCACGCCGCCGCCGTCCGGGAGGCGTTGCATCATGCCGGCCGCGAGGTCGGCGCGGAGGGGCTGGCCGCCTATGCCAAGTCGATCGCCGCGGCCGCGGTGCGGATGGGCCGGCCGCTGCCGGAGCCGGGCCACGCCCCGATCACCGGGACCGGCTGGCTGGGCGCCCAGTGGCACGTGCTGCGCCTGGTCGCTGTTTGCCTGATCGCCGAGTCGGCCGGTCTGCTCTGAGCACCGACCTACCGGACGTCGGCCAGGTCGACCATGACCGGGGCATGGTCGGACGGACCCTTGCCCTTGCGGGCCTCCCGGTCCACCACAGCGTCCTGCACCCGGGCGGCGACGTCAGGAGTGGCGTAGACCAGGTCGATCCGCATCCCCTTGTTCGTGTGGAACATCCCGGCCCGGTAGTCCCAGTACGTGTACGGGTGGCCGCCCTTCATCGGGCGCGGGACCACGTCGCGCAGCCCGGTGGCCCGGATCCCGGCGAGCGCGTCGCGTTCCGGCGGGGTGACGTGGGTCGAGCCGATGAACACCTGCGGGTCCCACACGTCGTCGTCGGTCGGGGCCACATTGAAATCGCCCGCCACCACCGTCGACCCGGCCGCCACGTCCGCGGCCAGAGCGTCCCGTAGGGCGGCCAGCCAGGCCAGCTTGTAGACGTAGTGCGGGTCCTGCGGGGTGCGGCCGTTCGGCACGTACACCGACGTGAAGCGGATGCCCAGGCAGGTCGCGCTGATCGCGCGGGCCTCCGGACCGGGGAAGCCGGGCTCGCCGGGCAGCCCGCGGCGCACGTCGGCGAAGCCGGCCCGGGACAGCAGGGCCACCCCGTTCCACCGGCCCTGGCCGTGGGCGGCGGTATCGTAGCCCAGCTCGGCGACCTCGGCGGCCGGGAAACCGTCCGCGGCGACCTTGGTCTCCTGCAGGCAGACGACGTCGGGCTTGGTGGAGTCCAGCCACTCCAGCAGCCGGGGCAGCCGGGCCTTGACCGAGTTCACGTTCCAGGTGGCGAAGCGCATCTGCCCAGCCTGCCTCATCCGGCGCGGCCGGCAACCCTCAGCGGCTGCGGCGTGCCCGCCGGCGCAGTCGCGGGTATCCGGCGCGGGCGGCAACCCTCAGCGGCTGCGGCGTGCCCCGCCGGCGCCGTCGCGGGTGGCCGCGTACAGCGCCGCGGTCAGACCGGCGGCCAGTATCAGCAGCACCAGGACCACCAGTTCGCTGCCCTCGACTCCGAGAATCGTCGCCATCGTGCCGCCTCCAGCCGCCGCCGAATAGTCGTCGTGTCCAGGTCGTCGGCAGGACGGCCGCCGACGCAAGGAACCAGGCCAACCGAATAATCCCGGACTATATCGCCCATGCGCCAGCCTCCCACGCCGGGATTGTCACCCACAGCCGGTAACGGCTGACCTCATGGGTTGCGGGCCGACGTCTGGCTCTGCCGCACGGGCGCGGCCAGCTCACCGGGTCGGCGGCCCTGCGATCAGCGGGCCGGCGCCCCCGCCGAAGGCACCGTACCGGCACGGTGAGGGGCTGACAACTGTTGGCGTGTCGATAGTCTTTAGCGATAGATAGCGCCATATAGTCGTCGGTGTGACTGTGAGGGCCCGGTGGCTGGACGTGGACCCGACCAGAAGACCCGCGTACGCGGGCAGGTGGCAGTGAGACGTCAGTCCGGCACCGCATCCGCGGGTCAGACCGGGACCGTCCCACCGCAGGGCGGGACGACCGATCGTGTGTTCACTAGAGCGCGCTGAGAGGTAACGGTGACGGCAGTGCCCGCATGGACGAAAACGGTCGGGCAGGCACACCGGCGCAGCAGTTCCTCGGCCACCTCGCCCAGCAGTACCGCGCCGCCGGCGCCGCGCGCGCCGAGCAGGACCATCCGGGCCCGCCGCGACGCCCGGGCCAGCGTGGTGGCCGGATCGCCGGTCAGCAGCCGGGTCCGCGGCGCCGGCAGCTCCGTAACGGCGGCCACGGCGGCGGCCAGCAGCCGCCGGCCCGCCGCCTCGGCCGCCGGCCCGCTGCGGTCGAGCACATGCGTGACCTCGACGGCGACCCCGCGCCACCGCGCCTCAGCCGCCGCGTGCCGGACGGCCAGCAGCGACGCGGCGGAACCGTCCACCGCGACCAGCAGCGGCCCGGTCGGCGGGCGCAACCCGCGGGCCACCACGACCGGGCACCAGGACCGAGCGACGATCTGCACCCGCACCGACGCGCTCGGCAGCCGGGGCGCGCCGGCCAGATCGTCGTCGCCCAGGACGATCAGCGTGGCCGCGCGGCTCAGCCGCAGCAGAACCTGCTCGGGCAGGCCGTCGAGCAGGCGGCCGCTGACCCGCACCCGGGGGGTGGACCGCTTCGCGGCGGCGACTGCCGCATCCACTAACGCGGTGGCGTCGTGGCGAGCCGACGGATAATCGACGCCGTGCCGGCGGGGCCACGTGAAGGCGTGCACCACGCGCAACTCGAGATCTCGGGCGACCGCCTCGCGGGCGCCCAATCGTATGGCGGCCAGGCCGGCGGCGGTCCCGTTGAAACCGACGACGACAGGGGCTTCGTCCGGGGTCCGCATCGACACCCACCTCCAGCGCCATTATCTATGTTCTGTCCCTCGTGTCCCACTGGGTGATCATTGCCTCAGCCGGTGGGCGGCTGATGACCCATTCAGGTTGAGGGTTTACGGTGAACTTCAGGTGCCTGGAGACATCTGCCGGTGAAGTGAGGGAATACATGACGGATGTCAAGCTCGACCACCCCGGTGGCCAGTTGTCGATGCCGGTACGCGAGGCGGTCGAGGGCCCGGGCGGCATCGATGTCAGCGCTCTGCTCAAGGAGACCGGTTTCGTCACCTTGGACACCGGCTTCGTCAACACGGCCTCGTGCTCGTCCACGATCACCTACATCGATGGTGACGCCGGAATCCTGCGTTACCGCGGGTATCCGATCGAGCAGCTGGCCGGGAAGGCCTCGTTCCTCGAGGTGTCGTATCTGCTGATCCACGATGTGCTGCCGACGCCGGCCCAGCTCACGGAGTTCGGCGACAAGATCCGGGTGCACACCCTGCTGCAGGAGGAGATGCGCACCTTCTTCTCCGGCTTCCCGCGCGACGCGCACCCGATGGCGGTGCTGTCCTCGGCGGTGACCGCACTGTCGACGTTCTATCAGGACGCGCTCGACCCGACCGATCCCGAGCAGGTGGAGATCTCCAGGATCCGGCTGATGGCGAAGCTTCCGACCATCGCGGCGTACGCCTACAAGAAGAGCATCGGCCACCCGCTGCCGTACCCGGACAATTCGCTCGACTACGTCGAGAACTTCCTCCGGATGACCTTCGGCCTGCCGACGGTGGAGTACGACGTCGACCCGGCGATCGCCAAGATCCTCGACATGCTGTTCGTCCTGCACGCCGACCACGAGCAGAACTGCTCCACCTCGACGGTTCGGATGGTGGGATCGGCGCAGGCCAACCTCTTCGCCTCGGTCGCGGCCGGCATCAACGCCCTCTCCGGTCCGCTGCATGGCGGCGCCAACGCGGCGGTCCTCGAGATGCTCGAGCAGATCAGGAACGACGGCGGCGACGTGACAACCTTCGTCAACCGCGTGAAGAACAAGCACAAAGGCGTCAAGCTGATGGGCTTCGGCCACCGGGTCTACAAGAACTACGACCCGCGGGCCGCGATCGTCAAGAAGGCGGCCCAGGAGATGCTCTCCAAGATGGACAAGCCGGATCCGATGCTGGAGGTGGCCTTCCAGCTCGAAGAGATCGCGCTCTCCGACGATTACTTCGTCTCCCGTAAGCTCTACCCGAATGTGGACTTCTACACCGGCCTGATCTACAAGGCGATGGGCTTCCCGACTAAGATGTTCACGGTCCTGTTCGCCCTCGGCCGGCTGCCCGGCTGGATCGCCCAGTGGGGCGAGATGACGACCGACCCGGCCACCAAGATCGGGCGCCCCCGGCAGCTCTACACCGGAGCCGCCGAGCGCGAGTTCGTTGCGATCGCCGACCGCTAGCACCCGTACGCCGCGCCGAGACGCAAATCTGGGCGGTGCTGATGCACCGCCCAGATTTCTGTCAACACCCGCGATGGCCTGGCCGCCGCGAGGGCCCGCGGTCGGGTCGCCCGGTGCCCTCAGCTTCTGCCGTCCAGGCAATGCGGGGCCCGGTCGGGGTCAGCGGTCGGTGGCCTAGCGGTCCGCCGACCGGGACCGGGCGGCGTCCTCGGCGCCGAGCGCCTGGCGTAGCTCGTCGACGGCTTCCTGCACGGCAGGACGGTCTAGCGCTACCCCGGACTGGAAAATGCCTTGACCGGCGGCGGGATGGTCAAGGAGTCAGGTGATTGCGGTTCCCGTCAGCTGCGAAGAGCCGTCTGACTGGCTGACATCGAGACCTGCATTAGCCGCAACTGGCACTCGGATTGAGCGAGGCGCCACCTGCGTCGCACCATGTGTCACCGGGTTCTAGTTGGTGGTAGCCGTTATGGCCAAGGACAACGGCAACGATGAACTCAACAGAATCGCCATTGTTGTAAGGGATGAAAAGCTCCCTTCTTACCCCCAGGCCCACCTTTCCGGTGCAGGTCAGGATGTTGTTCTGCGTCAGGTTTTTTATGCACATGTCCGCGACGTAACCACCGTACTGGTAGACTTCAACCCTTCGGTCCGCCAGTGTGTCAGCGTTCGCGTTGACGGCACCATAGATTGTGGCCCCGCCAGCCAGAGCAAGGACCGCGAAGCCTAGCCCAAGCCGCTTCGTTTTCCTGTTCACAGCGTTCTCCCTCATCTGATGATTCGTAGCGGTTCAGCTTGAGGCCATCACCTGCAGCAGGAGCTCCTGCCGCAGGTCGAGCAGCTTAGCAGCTACGATCAAGGCCATTCGGCAGATTATGAATTCATCCCTTTCGGCTATCGGCCCGCCCCACTGCCGGATAATGCGGGATGACCTCGTTGCGACCCCTACACTCGCCCATCAGCGTGACATCAATGAATACCTTTCAGAACGGCTACCCGAATGCACTGGCCATTCTGCGCGTTCCTGCTCTGGTATTACAGTCGCGGTTTTACTTCCAGTAATGTCGCGGTCGCCGTTTGTGGGCGGTGGGTTCGGGTGTGTGCTTACATCCGGCTATCGATATCTGGTTGGCGGTGTCGGGTTCACCGTTGTCCACCGCGCAATTAATGCAGGCCAGGCCGCAGATCATCTCGTCGGTGAAGCGCTGCACTCGCCGATTCCTCCCGTCGCGGCGGCCCGCCGCCACGACGCAGCGTGCCATGATCTGTTCGTTTCGTCATTTGCCTGCCTCGATGCCGAATGTCCATCCGATCTCGTCTCGGGCGGCCCGCGCGCTTAGAGACGCGCAGGTCGTCAGCCACGGTACGACCGAGAGGGGCAATGGCTCTGGTCCCGGGCGGTCCCGGGCCAAGCTCAAGGCTTGCGAGATCACGCTGGGCGGTGCGGCGCAGCTGGGCGACGGGGCCGGTATCCCGGATTAGGCTGACCCGATGACCGCCCTGGCCCGCCTGCTCGAACGCGCGATCCCCGCAGAGGGCCGGTCATGGAGGTGGTGATCGGGATCGACACCGGGACCACCGCGACCAAGGCGATCGCGGCCGGTCTCGACTGCGTGGTCCGGTCCCAGGCCAGCGTGCACTATCCGCTGTCCGTGCCCGGCCACGGCCGCGCTGAGCTGGACCCGGCCCAGGTGCGCGACGCGGCCCGGAAGGCCCTGATCGACGTGGCCGGGCAGTGCGCCCGCAACGGCGACCGGGTCGTGGCGGTCAGCCTCAGCGCGTTCCTGCACGCCCTCGTGCCGATGGACGCCGCCGGCCGTCCGCTCGGGCCGCTGGTGACCTGGGCCGACGACCGGGCGGCCAGGCAGAGCGACCAGATCATCGCGTCCGGCCGGTCCCGCGTGCTGCAGGCCCGTACCGGCACCCCGGTGCACCCAATGGCGCCGCTGGTCAAACTCGCCTGGTGGCGGGCCACCGACCCGGACACCCTGCGGGACACGCCGCACTGGGGCGGCTGCAAGGAACTGGTCCTGGCCGGCCTGGCCGACGAGCCGTTCCTGCTCGACCTGTCGGTCGCCTCCGGCACCGGCCTCTACGACATCCGGGAACGCCGCTGGGACCCGGAGGCCCTGGAGATCGCCGGCGTGCGAGCGGATCAGCTGGCCGACGTCGTGCCCACCACCCGCGTCCTGCGGCTGCGCGGCGAGCTCTCCGAGGCGGCCGGCCTGCCGCGGGGCACGCCGCTGGTCATCGGGGCCGCCGACGGGCCGCTGGCCAACCTGGGCGTGGGCGCCACCCCGGCCGGCGTCGCCGCGGTCTCCCTGGGCACGAGCGGGGCGTTGCGCACGGTCGTCGACGCGCCCAGCCCGGACGCGGCCGGCCGGCTGTTCTGCTACGCCCTCACCGAGGACCGGTGGGTCGTCGGCGGGGCGATCAACAACGCCGGGTCGGTGGTGCGGTGGGCCGGGCAGACCTTCGCCGGCGGCTTCGACCGGCCCGCGGCCGACGGCGAGGACGCCGACGTACGCGACGCCGCCCTGCTGGTCGAGGCGGCTACCGCCCCGCCGGGCAGCGACGGGCTACTCTGCCTGCCGTACCTGCTCGGCGAGCGGGCGCCGTGGTGGCGGTCCGGGATGCGCGGGGCGTACCTGGGGCTGCGCCGCGAGCACGGCCGGGCGCACCTCGTCCGGGCCGCGGTCGAAGGAGTGTGCCAGCAGCTCGCCCTGGTCCGGGACACCTTCGCCGTCGAGGGGATCGCGATGACCGAGGTGCGGGCCACCGGCGGTGCGGTCGCCTCGGACCTGTGGGTCGGCATCCTGGCCGCTGCCCTGGACCTGCCGGTGGCGATCGCCGACACGCCCGAGGGCACCGCACTGGGCGCCTGCCTGCTCGGCCTGCACGCCCTGGGCGAGCTGCCGGATCTCGACCATGCGGCTGCCCTGATCGCGATCGCGCCGCACACCCGGCCCGATCCGGTCAACGCGCGGCTCTACCGCCGGATGCGCCCCCTGATCGAACGATCCGCCCAGGCCGTCACCGACGTCCTGGCCGACCTGGACGCCCTCGCCCCGGGCCGCGCCCCGGCCACCGAGGAGGCCGTGACCGGTCCCGCGGCCGCAGCCGAGCTGCGGTGACGAACGCCGGTTTCGGTGGGCCGCGGGGCGTCACGTTGACGTTCGGGCGGCGGTGAGAAAGAGTTGCGCGCGAGCGGTCGCGGAGGAACCCGGTGGAAATCCGGGACGGTCCCGCCACTGTGACCGGGGAGCAACCCGCCCCCATACGCCACGGCACACCCGGTGCCGGAAGGCGGGCGGGGCAGCCGTGATCCGGGAGCCAGGAGACTCCGGCCGCTCGTGACACCGACGCGCGGGCGTGGACACCCGCGGAGAAGGGGACTTTTCTGTGACGCCCGCCTATCCGTTCTCGGCCGTGGTCGGCCTCGACGATCTGCGCCTCGCGCTGCTGCTCACGGCCGTCTCACCGGCGGTCGGCGGAGTGCTCGTCCGGGGGGAGAAGGGCACCGCGAAATCGACCGTGGTACGCGCACTGGCCACCCTGCTGCCCGAGGTCGACGTCGTGCGCGGCTGCCGGTTCGCCTGCGACCCGGCAGCCC
>JAVHVY010000015.1:0-44391 GCA_032160305.1 Actinoplanes sp. | reverse complement strand
TGCCGGCCTTGATCATGGCGTCGGCCAGGACCGGACGGGCGGCGCCCTTGAGGAAGCCGTTCTGGCCCGCGTCGGAGTAGAGGTACTCCTCCCACAGCCGGGCGGCGGCGGGGTGCGGGGCGTCCTTGCTGATCGCCTGCACGTAGTACGAGCCGAGCACCGCGTTGGCCGGGATGTAGGTCTTCCACTGCATCTTGCCGGTCAGCTTGGCCGCCTGGGCCACGTTGTTGTAGTCCCAGTCGAAGACGACCGGCGTCTGCCCGGACTCGATCGTCGTCGGGCTCGGGTCGACCGGCAGGAAGTTGCCCGCCTTTTTCAGCTTCGCGAAGAAGGCGACGCCGGGGGCGATGTCGTCGGCCGAGCCGCCGCTGGCCAGCGCGGCCATCTCCACGCCCGCGAACGCGGCGCCGGCCTGGGTCGGATCGCCGTTCAGCGCGACCTTGCCCTTGTATTCCGGCTTCAACAGGTCGGCCAGGCTGGTCGGGGCGGGCACCTTGGCGGCGTCGTAGCCGATCGACATGTAGCCGCCGTAGTCGTTGGTCCACGTGCCGGCGGGGTCTTTCAGCGTGTCCGCAATGCTGGCGAACGTGCTGACCTTGTACGGCGCGAACTTCGCCACGTTGGCGGTCGCGACGGCCGGGCTGAGGTCGAACACGTCCGGTGCGCCGGACTGGCCCTTGAGCTGGTCGGCGGCGTTGATCTCGTCCTGGCTGGACCCGTCCGGCTGGGCCGAGTTGACCTTGATGCCGTACTTGTCGCCGAAGGCCTTGATGATCTCGCCGTAGTTCGCCCAGTCCGGCGGCAGGGCGATGACGTTGAGCTGGCCCTCCTTCTTCGCGGCGGTGACAAGGGCGTCCATGCCGCCGAGGTCGGCGGCGCTGGCGGCGGTCGCCGCGGCGGCCGTGCTGGCATCGGTCTTCTTCTCGGGCGGCGAGCACGCGGCCACCGCGGCGGTCATCGTGGCGGCGGCGACGAGGGCCGTGGCCGTACGGTAAAAGGTCCGCACTGGTTCCTCCTAGTCGGCGGCGCCGCAGGTGACCGGGGCCGCTGGACGGATCATGAGAGGGCGGAGTGGACCGGAGGCGACGGGCAGGCGTCCAGCACGCGACCAGAACGCGGCCACCTGCGCCTTCGTGGTCCTGATCCTTCCACGGTGGCATTGCCTGGACCATGGTTATGACGGCTCGGTTCAATAACCACGCACACCCCCACGACAGTGCGCAATCAGGCTCGTACCATCGCCGTCATGACCATCCTTCCCGTGCGGTTGATCGGCGACCCGGTGTTGCGCCGGCCCGCCGAGCCGGTGACCGACTTCAACGCCGAACTGCGCACACTCGTCGCCGATCTGCGCGAGACGCTTGCCGACAAGCAGGGCGCGGGCCTGGCCGCACCCCAGCTCGGGGTCGGCCGGCGGGTCTTCGTCTTCGCCCCGCAGCTGCACGAGGGCGACCTGGACCATCTGGTCAACCCGGTGCTCGACTTCCCGGACGACCAGGAGCAGGGCGGTCCTGAGGGCTGCCTGTCGATCCCGGGAATCTACCTGGACACCAAACGCCGGCTGAACGTGGTCGCCAGGGGCTTCACCGAGCTGGGCGATCCGGTGCAGGTGGTCGGCGGCGGGCTGCTCGCCCGCTGCATCCAGCACGAGACCGATCACCTCGACGGCGTGCTCTTCGTCGACCGGCAGAGCCCCGAGCAGCAGCAACGCCTGCTCGCCACGATCCGCGACGCCGCCTGGTACGACGCGGTGGTCAAGGTCAGCCCGCACTGACCGGCCGATCCCTCAACCGGCGACGACCATGGCGAGATCATGGTCGGAAGCGGACGCTCGGCGATAAAGGACAGTACCTCTTGTTCAGGCCTTCTTTTTGCGCTCTCCCGAATTGGTCGCGAAACATATTCGATCTGCATTAGCCCTGCAAGTTGCAGGTGCGGAGAAATATCGCGAGATCCCGCAGGAACCCGCGTGTACGCACTGTTGCTCTTGGCTTGCTCTCCGTACTCTGTCGAAAAATACCCATCGATCTTTGTCCGTTACCTACCCGGGTGGGCGCTTCCGACTAGGGGGAACACGACATGGTCATCAAGGTCATCGATCAGGTCAACGACGAAGAGCTCCTCGACTCCGTATGGGGGCTGTACTCGAGTGCGTTTCGGGGGATCAACGCGCTGGCGGTGCAGCGACACCTCATGTACCGGACCGAGTTCGACGAGGTCATGCGGGACGCCAAGGTCCAGAAGTACCTCTGCTTCGATGACGTCGGGCGGCTGTGCGGCCTGTCCACGTACACGAATGATCTGTTCGCCATGCCGTTGATCTCTCCGGAGTATTTTCAGCGCCGGTGGCCCGAGCTCTACGCGCAACGCAAGATCTGGTACTGCGGTTTCGTCGCGGTACCTCCCGAGGTCCGGTCCCACAGCGCCTTCGCCGAACTGGTCGAAGCGATGTATCTCACCGCCGCCAACCAGAACGGCATCATCAGCCTCGACTTCTGCCAGTTCAATGACGACCGGCGCAAGATGGGGCGGGTGGTATCGATCATGCTCGATCGCCTGTCCGGCGAATGTCACGCGGAACGGATGGATCAACAGTCCTTCTGGGTGTACGAATTCCCCACCGCCGCGTAGTTCCGAGAATCAGGGCATGGGCGCCCGCCACATCGGCCATAGCGTTGGCCCGTCCAGCAGTTCGATCGGTTTGTCGCAGACGTATCCGTGCCGCAGATAGAGGTCGCGGTTACGGGGGTCGTTCGATTCCAGGTACGCCGGCAGTCCGGCCCGGTCGATCCGGGCGTGATGACGATCGAGCATCGCGCTGCCGATCCCGTGACCCTGGTGATTGGGCCGAACCGCCAGGATCGCCAGGTAGTGGTGCGCGTCGAGCGGGTGCCGTGCCTCCAGCGCGGCGTCCAGCTCGCAGGCCCGGTCGAAGGCCGGCCCGGTGACCTCCTTGAGCCGCGTCTGGTAATCCGCCGGCGACGGGATCAGCGAGGTGAACGGGAACCACAGGGCGACGCCGGCCAGTCGGCCGGTCTCCGCGTCGGCGGTGGCGTAGACCTCGCCGAAGCGCACCGCGTGCTCGACCACGATCGTGAAGTAGCCGATGCTGTCGCGCCGCCTGGCCTGCGGGTCCGGGTTCATCCAGCGGGCGACCGGCCCGTCGCACATCGCCTCCGACACGAGATCGGTGATCTCGTCGGGGTCCACCGGTGCGACATCGCGGATAACCAGTTCCTGAATGGCGTAGGTCATGAAGATCCTTTCGGCGACGGTGGTCAGCGGACCGACACGTGGGCGCTCATCGGCTCGGCGTGGGGCCCCGGATGGTGACCCGAGGCGGAGATGACGCGACCGTCCACGCCGCGGCCGATCGCGGCATAGATCTCGGGCCGGGCGGCCCGCATGATCAGCGCCCAGCAGATCCCGAACAGGATGCAGGCGAGGTATCCCACCGAGAACAGCCAGTGGAACGGCGAATCCGCGGACACCTGCAGCAGGTCGCCCAGGCCGATCACCGTTGCCGCGAGGATCCCGCTGAGCAGCAGGAAGGCGATGATCGGGGCGAACCGCGCCCGCCACAGGTTCTCCTTCCTGCGGTGCCGCAGGAAGAAGGCGATCACCGCGGCCGACGCGCTCCACATCAGGATGAGCACGCCGAGCCCGCCGACGGTGGTCAGCCAGGCGAAGAGGTAGACCAGCGGGTCTGCCCCGGTGATCCGGTAGATGATCAGGACGGCGAGGGCGAGCAGGCTCTGGGTGACCGACCCGACGACCGGCGCGCCCGTGCGCGGGTGGGTGTAGCCCCACGGCCGGGGCAGCACGCCTTCGCGGCCGAGGGCGAACTGGTACCGGGCCACCGCCGCGTGGAAGGCCAGCAGCGCGGCGAAGATGCTGGTCATGAACAGCACGTAGCCGACGCTGATGAGCGCCGCCGGAACGTGCGGACTGACCAGGTTGAAGACGAGGTCGGTCTTCTGGTCCTTGGCGTCGGCCACGATGTTGCCCGGCCCCGCGCCGACCGACATCGCCCACGCGGAGAGCCCGCACATCAGGCCCGCCAGCAGCACGGCCCAGTGGGTGGCCCGGGCGATCGTGCGCTTCGGGTCCTTGGCCTCCTCGGAGAGCACGACGGTCGCCTCGAAGCCGACGAACCCGGCGATGGCCAGCACCATCATCGCGGCGACCTCGGGGGTGAAGATCTGGGTCGGCGACAACGTCAAGAAGGTGACATGCCCGCCGGCCGGATGCGCGACCATCACCAGGTCGTAGATCAGCACCAGGGCGATCTCGGCGACCAGCAGAACGGCGAGCACCTTGCCGCTCAGGTCCACCCAGAGCAGCCCCAGGAGCGCCACCACCGCCCAGGCGACCAGGGCGCAGGTGAACCAGCCGGCGTTGACGCCGAGGCCGCCGAGCACCCCCGAGGCGACGACCCCGAAAAGGCCGAACAAACCGATCTGCATCATCGCGTACGCCGGGAGCGCCACGAAGGCGGCCGAGACCCCGAGGATCCGGCCGAGTCCGTGGCTGATGTAGGAGTAGAAGGCGCCCGAGTTGACGATGTGCCGGCTCATCGCCACGAACCCGACCGTGAAGATGGACAGGATCGCCGCGACGACCAGGTAGACGATCGGCACCGCGGTGTTGCCCACCACCGCGTAGATGGTCGAGATCGCGCCGATGATGACGGTCAGCGGTGCGGCCCCGGCGACGCCGAAGAAGACCACCGACGGGACGCCGAGCCGGTTGCGGGCCAGAGCCCGGGAGACGATGTCCGGTTCAGCTGCGTCCGTACGGCCCATCAACAGCCTCCCAGCCCATTGATCCGAATTGTCCCGTCGACGGTGGTGCCGGCCACGGCTGGTCACCGCCGGCCGACTGTGAGCACCGATCCCACCGACGCCTCGGTGTACTCGATCAGTTCCCGCAGGTCTCCAGGCAGGGACGCGATGGCGCTCGGCAGCAGCAGCAGCGCGTGCCGGTGCACCTCGAAGTCCCACAGGACGTGCCGGGTCAGCCCGGTCGCCACCACCAGACCGGCCAGCATCCGGTCGCCGACGGTCATCTCGAGGCCGCGCACGAGCAGGTTGGCCAGCCGCATCGGGGCCCACGCCGCCGCGTTGCGCTGGGTCTCGTTGGTGGGCATGTAGAGGGTCTGGGTGCTCAGCATCTTGCGCCGGGTCACCGGTTCCAGCGCGCCGGTGCGGGTCATCCGCTCGCCCACTTTGACCGCCGCGTCCTGGGCCAGGAACGCTAGCCAGGTGCGCACGTCGCGGTGCTGTGGCTGGGCGACCAGCAGGTCGAGGTTGTCGTGGTCCAGAGCGTCCCGTGGGGGTTGTTGATTCTCGATGTAGAGGTCACCGTCGAAGATCCGCAACCGGTGCTCAAGCACCAGCTCGGCGAGCAGCGCTGCGGCCAGACCGAGTCCGGTGGCCCGTGGATGCAAGCGGGACCGGCCTGTCCGGTCCTCGTGTGCGATCAGGAAGAACTGGTCAGCCAGCACGCTGCCACGCCCCTTTATACGCATGGACTTGGAGAAACGCCGAGCGGGCGACAACAGCCCGGACAGGCGCGGTAACTCGTTGTCCGCAGCATCATGTACCGAACCGCAAGGTCAATGCAAGAAGTACTAGACTCGCAGTTGGGTCACGAGGTCTACGATGGATCATGAGGTCTGTCGTGTTCGGAGGATCGAGGGAGTCCCGGTGTCCGTTGACGAGGGTCCTACGCTGCGCCGACGCCGTCTGGGTGCCGAGCTCAAGCGCTGCCGGGAGGCGGCCGGTCTGACGCAGGAGAACGTCTCGCGCCAGTTCGAATGGCACGCTGCCAAAGTGACCCGGATCGAGACCGCGCGAGTTGCCGTGACCGCCCGCGACGTCAAGGATCTGCTCACCCTCTACGGGATCGCCGACGACGGCTACCGCGAGGCGCTGATGGCGCTTGCGCGCTCTTCGCGGGAAAAGACATGGCTCACCGACTACCGCGACCTGATGCGCCCGGGCAATTTCGTCGGCCTGGAGCAGGAGGCGTCCTCGATGCGCGCGTGGGAGCCGATCCTGCTGCCCGGGCTGCTGCAGACCGAGAACTACATGCGGGCGCTGATGCTCTCGGGGCGTTCCTTCGACCCGCCCCAGGTCATCGACCGGCGGGTGGCGCTGCGCCGCAAGCGGCAGGGTCGGCTGCATGCGGGCACCGGCGCGCTGCGGCTGGCGGCGATCGTCGACGAATCGGCGGTGCGCCGGGTGATCGGCGGTTCCGACGTCATGAACGACCAGCTGCACAGCCTTATCGAAGCGGCTCAATTACCGAACGTGACGGTCCAGATCTTGCCGTTCGACGCCGGCGAACACCCCTTCCTAGGGGGTTCAGCAGCGCTTTTAGAGTTTCAGGAGACCACTCATCCGGATGTAGTTTATCTGGAAGGCCTTGCGGGAGACCTTTACGAAGAGCAACCTTCTGAGGTCGGTCGCTATCGGGACGAGTTCGATCGGCTGAGCGCCATGGCTCTGGATCACCGCTTGTCCCTTAAGATGATCGAGGGCTTGCTCGCGTAACCGAGCAAGCCCCGAACCGAACCGGTAGCCGCCAGGCGCCGGCTAATTGCACGCCCGCGGTACAGCACGCTCCCAACACAATAATGACGAAAGGAGGTGCCCTCTCATGCTGCACCACCGACTCAGCCCGGCCGGAATTGACTCTGCCGTCTGGAAGAAAAGCAGTCGCAGCAATGGCAACGGCGGAAACAACTGTGTCGAAGTCGCACAACTCGACACATCCGTCATTGCCGTACGCGACAGCAAGAATCCGTCGGGTCCGGCTCTGATCTTCAACTCGGCTTCGTGGACCGAGTTCGTGAACTCGACTAAAGACGGCGAGTTCGATATCAACTCCTGAGAGCCTATCGACAAGCACGCAATGATGGGAAGTGGCGACGCAATGTCAACTTCTTCGCCATCATGATCCATTTCTCGGAATTCGGCCAAAGTACCCCTTCGGGACGTCGTGAGTGACGTTTCGAAGGGGCGCCGAGTATCGCCGGCCCGCCCGCCGCCGCGCATCGATACCCTGTGCGACATGGCCAAACTCCTCTACTCGGCGACGATGTCGCTGGACGGCTACATCGCGGGACCGGACGGCGACGCGTCCTGGTTGACTCCGTACCTGGGCCCGAACTCGCTCGTCGACGACCTCATCGGCCGGGTCGGATCCCTGCTCGTCGGCAATCGGACGTTCCGCGGCGACGACCCGTACCGGGACCAGCCGGGCGAGGGCGAGCCCTTCGGCGGCGGCTGGAGCGGGCCACAGGTCGTCCTCACCCATCACGTGCCCGGCACGCCGTTCCCCGGCGTCACCTTCTGCACCTCGCTGGACGAGGCGGTGTCGCAGGCCCGGTCGGCGGCGGGGGCGAAGGAGTACGTCAACGTCCTCGGCGCCGCCACCGCCCGGCAGTGCCTGCAGGCCGGCGTACTCGACGAGGTTCTGGTCTGCGTCGCACCAATCCTGCTGGGCGACGGCACCCCGCTCTTCCGCCTGCCCGGCGGCGCCTCCGTGCCGCTGCAACGCCTCTCGCTGAGCGACGTCCCGCATGCGATCAACGCCTGGTACCGGGTCGTGCGCTGAGTCCGCGACCGGAGCCGGGCCGCACACTGGACGACGCCCGCACCACGCCCGTGTGGTCACGCGTCCACCGGCGTCCGCACCGACTCTTTCGGCACGCCGAAGTCCGGTCGGGGCACCGGCCGGCCGAAGTGGTAGCCCTGGGCGTAATGGTAGCCGAGGCGGTGCAGCTCAGCGGCCTGATCGGCGGTCTCGACGCCCTCGGCGACGGCGGTCAGGCCGAGGCCGTTGCTGACCTGGATCAGTGCCTCGGCGATGACGGCGTGCCGGCCGGCCATGGTGATGTTGTCGACGAACGACTTGTCGACCTTGAGTACGTCCACCGGCACGGTCTGCAGCAGGGTCAGCGACGAGTGGCCGGTGCCGAAGTCGTCCAGGGCGATGCTGACCCCGAGGGCGTGCAGGTCGTTGACCGTCTGCAGGGCCTGGCCGCCGCCGAAGACCGCCGTTTCGGTGACCTCCACCACCAGGCCGGACGGGTTCAGGCCGGTCGCGGCCAGCACGGCGGCGACCAGGCCGGCAAAGCCGGGCTCGGCGAGCTGGCGGGCTGAGACGTTGACGCTCATCCGGGCCGGCGCCGCAAGGCCGAGGGTGTCGCGCCAGGTCACCGCCTGGGCACAGGCTGTCCGCAGGATCCACTCGCCCAGCTCGACGATCAGGCCGTTCTGCTCGGCGACCGGGATGAAGTCGGCCGGGCTCATGGACCCGTGCTCCGGGTGCTCCCAGCGGATCAGCGCCTCGACGGAGACGATCCGGCCGTGCGGCAGCTCCACGATCGGCTGGTAGGCCAGCCGGAACTGGCTGGTGTCCAGGGCGGTGCGGATCTCTGCGCCGCGTCGCGCCCGCTCGTCCGTGCGGGCGTCCAGCGCGGCCGTGTAGCGGCAGGTGCCGGTGCCGCCGGCCTTAGCCGCGTACAGCGCGACATCGGCGCGGCGCAGCAACTCGTCGGCGTCGCCGGCACCGGCCGCGTCGGCCACCCCGACATACGCGTTGATCAGCAGTTCCTGCTCGCCGGCGACGATCGGGCGGCTCAGCACAGCGGTCAGGCGGTCGGCGATCGCGTCGCCCTCGGTGCCCGTCGCATCGCCGACCAGGACGGCGAACTCGTCCCCGCCGATCCGGGCCACCAGGTCGCCGCCGCGCAGCCGGCGGACCAGACGTTCGGCGACGGCGGCGAGCACCCGGTCGCCGGCCGCGTGCCCGAGCCGGTCGTTGATGTCCTTGAAGCCGACGATGTCGAGCACGGCCACCTGCGGCGTGCCGGTGGCCAGGGCCTCGCGGACCCGCTGCTCGAAGAGGCGCCGGTTGGCCAGCCCGGTCAGTTCGTCGCGCATCGCCAGATCCTCGAGCTGGCCGGCCTGGCGACTGAGCTGCCGGACGAAGCCGGCCGTCCGCAGGATCACCAGGCTGAACAAGACGACCGCGCCGAGCCCGATGACCATCCAGCTGACCTCGGAGGGCCGCAGCGCGCCCTCCACGAAGAGCGCCGCCGGAGCGAGCAGGGTGCAGGCGGCGAGCACTGCCAGCCGGACCCGTCCGGGCCGGCTTGGCCGCGCGTCCTCCGCGTCGGGCCGGTCGATATCGCGCATCGACGGGTGCAGAGCCGCGCCCGACCAGAGCACGTACGACAGCAGCCAGCCGGCGCTGAAGACACCGCCCGCGTACTGCGAGACGGTGAGCAGGTAGGAGTAGAAGGCGTCCGTCATGACGAGGACAGCGGTGCCGATCGTCAGCAGGCGCAGGCTCAGCGACCGGCGACCGTCGCCCAACAGCATCCGGGCCACCACCGACAGGACCACGATGTCGCAGCACGGATAGGCGATGGTGATCGCCTCGCCGAGCCTGGGCAGGCTGCTGTCGGCGGTGTCCGGGCCGATCACGAAGACCCAGTAGACCAGTCCGAGGCCGGTGGCGATGATCGCGGCGTCCAACATGCCGGCGATGTCCCGCCGCCAGCGGCTGTCGGTGATCAACGTCAGGGCGACCATGTAGAGCGGGTAGGCGGCGAGATAGAAGGCGTCGGCCAGCGACGGGAACGGCGCCTGGTGCAGGCCCAGATCGATGACGTAGTAGACGATGTCGCCGGTGACCCAGCACAGCTGACCGGCGGCGAAGGTGTACCAGCCGGCGACCCGTTGCGGGCGGTGCCGCCGGACGGAGAGCACGGTGACCACCACCGACGACAGCCCGACCAGCGTGTAGAGCACGGCCGCGGCCAGCCGGCCCGGCTCCAGGAACGGGTAGAGGACGCAGGTCAGCGTCCCCAGCACCATCCAGACTGCCCACGGGCGGTCGGTCCGATCTCTTCGCACACCATACAATCGGCACCGGGCGCGGGCAGTTGAGCTACCACTACTGCGGCGCCGCCCGGGCGACGATCGAGCGCACACTGGCCCCGCTGGGCAGGGTGCCGAAGGCCAGCCCGCGGTCGCCGCCGAGGCGGCTCGCGCAGAACGCGTCCGCGACGGCGGCCGGGGCGTACCGGACCAGCAGCGACCCCTGCAGCACCAGGGCCATCCGCTCCACCACCCGGCGGGCCTGTCCCTCGGGGTCGGCCCGCTCGACGAGCATGCCGGTCAGGCCGGTGACCGCCTCGTCGAGCCGCCGGTCGGCGCCGCCCGCCGCGCCCACCTCGGACAGGAAGGCGGCCAGGCTCGGCGGTTCGCGGCGGATCGCCCGCAGCACGTCCAGCGCCTGGACGTTGCCGGAGCCCTCCCAGATAGAGTTGAGCGGGGCGTCGCGGTAGAGCCGGGGCAGCCCGGACTCCTCGACGTAGCCGTTGCCGCCGAGGCATTCGAGTGCCTCGCCGACCACGGCGGGTTGCCGTTTGCACACCCAGTACTTGCCCACCGTGATAGCCAGCCGCCGGAACGCCTGCTCCTGCTCGTCGCCGCGGACCGCCCGGTCGACCGCCCCGGCCAGCCGCAGCGCCAGCGACGTGGCGGCCTCCGACTCGACGGCCAGGTCGGCGAGCACGTTGCGCATCAGCGGCTGATCGGCCAGCAGTCGGCCGAACGCGCGCCGGTGCCGGGCGTGGTGGATCGCCTGGGTCAGCGCGGCGCGCATCCCGGCGGCCGAGCCGGTGACGCAGTCCAGCCGGGTCATCGTGACCATGTCGATGATCGTGCGTACCCCCTGGCCCTCGTCGCCGACCAGCCAGGCGACCGTGTCGTCGAACTCGGGTTCGCTGCTGGCGTTGCTGCGGTTGCCCAGCTTGTCCTTGAGGCGCTGGATGCGGAAGGTGTTGCGGGAGCCGTCCGGCAGCACCCGGGGGACCAGGAAGCACGAGAGCCCCGCGCCGGTCTGGGCCAGCACCAGGAACACGTCGCACATCGGGGCGCTGGTGAACCACTTGTGGCCGCGCAGCCGGTAGGTGCCGTCGGCGGCCGGGGTGGCGGCGGTGCTGTTCGCCCGTACGTCGGAACCGCCTTGCTTCTCTGTCATGCCCATCCCGGCGAGCAGACCGCGCTTGGTCAGCGGGCCCCGCAGCCCCGGGTCGTAGGCGCGGGCGGTCAGCAGCGGCTCGTAGGCCGCGGCCAGCTCGGGCGCGTTGCGCAGGGCCGGAACGACCGCGTAGGTCATCGAGACCGGGCACGAGTGGCCGGCCTCGACCTGACTCCAGGTGTACAGCCCGGCGGCGCGGGCCACGTGTGCGCCCGCCCGCTGATCCGCCCACGGCGCCGCGGCCAGGCCGGCGCCGACCGCCACCTCCATCAGCCGATGCCAGGCCGGGTGGAACTCGACCTCGTCGATGCGATGCCCGTAGCGGTCGTGGGTGAGCAGCCGGGGCTCGTGCCGGTTGGCCTGCTCCGCCCAGTCCTGCGCTTCGGCGGTGCCGCCGAGCTTGCCGAGCTGGTGCAGCTCGTCGATCGCCCAGCCGGCCCCCTCCCGGGCCGTCGCGTCGAGCAGGGCGGCGTCGGCGGCGATGTCGTAGCCGGTCAGCGGCGGCGGCTGGTTGACGACCTCGTGCGTGCTCACCGGTCCAAAATAGCCCGGCCGGTCCGGGCCGCGGGGTCGTGTCGCCGCTCAGGCGGAGAGGTCCGCGAGGGTGGCCCGGGCGCCCTTGCCGTGCAGCGAGGCCAGCACCGACCGGTAGGTCGAGACGAACCGCTCGTTGTCGATCAGGTCGCCGAAGATGTCGGTGTTGCGGATGAAAGCCAGCGGGTCGTCCTGCTGGGTCCGTGCGGCGGCGATCAGGGTGTCCTTGAGCCGGTCGACGACCTCGATCGGCTGCCCCTGCTCGTCGACGGCCTCGGCGTAGCGGGCCCAGGAGGCGACCACCGCCGTCGAGCGCAGGATCTCGCCGCCCGACTCGAGGTTGTGCCGGATCACCGGGAGCAGCCACTTCGGGATCCGGTCGGAGCTCTCCGCGCAGAGCCGGGCGACGGTGTCGCGGACCTGCGAGTTGGAGAAGCGGTCAATCAGCTGGTGCTTGTACTCGTCCAGGTCGATGCCCGGCACCGGTTCCAGGGTCGGGGTGGCTTCGCGGTCCATGTAGGCCAGCAGGAAGTCGGCGAACAGCCGGTCCTGGGCGACGTCGTGCACGAGCCGGTAGCCGGCCAGGTAGCCGAAGTAGCAGAGTGCCTGGTGCGAGGCGTTGAGCAGGCGCAGCTTCATCAGCTCGTACGGCTCGACGTCGGGGACCACCTGCACGCCGGCGTCCTCGAACGGCGGGCGGCCCAGGGTGAACGCGTCCTCCAGCGCCCACTGGCTGAACGGCTCGCAGACCACCGGCCAGGCGTCGTCCACGCCGAACCGCTTGCGTACCTCGTCGCGGTCGTCGTCGGTGGTGACCGGGGTGATCCGGTCGACCATGCTGTTCGGGAAGGCGACGTGGTCCTGGATCCAGGCGCCCAGTTGCGGGTCGAGCAGGGCGGCGAAGGCGACGAAGCTGCGCCGGGCGACGTTCCCGTTGCCCTGGATGTTGTCGCAGCTCATCACCGTGAACGGCGCCAGCCCGCGCGCGCGCCGCCGGGCCAGCGCGGCGGTGATCAGCCCGAACGTGGTCTTCGGCGCGATGCCGGGCTGCAGGTCGTGCCGCACGTCCGGGTTGTCGGCGACGAAATCCCCGGTGACCGCGTTGATGTTGTACCCGCCTTCGGTGACCGTCAGCGAGACGATGCGCACCTCGGGCGACGCCATCTTCTCGATCACCGCGTCGGGGTCGTCGGGCGCGAACAGGTACTCCTTGATCGAGCCGATCACCCGCGGGTCCAGGGTGCCGTCCGGGGCCTTCACGACCAGCGTGTAGAGGCCGTCCTGGGCGTCGAGCGCCTGCTGCATGCGCCGGTCGGCGGGCATCACCCCGACCCCGCAGATCGCCCAGTCGAGCGCCTTGCCGTCGGCCATCAGACGGTCGAGGTACATGGCCTCGTGTGCACGGTGGAAGCCACCGACCCCGAAGTGCACGATCCCGGTCCGCAACTGACCGCGGTCGTAGGGGGGAACCGGCAGGTTGTCGGGGAGTGAGGCGAGGGTCTTGGCATTGAGCGGCAACATCGGTGTGTCCTCTCAGCGCGGCTTTCAGGGCGGTCTGCCTCAGCATCGCACCAGACGAAGCCCCGCGCCGGGAAGGCCCTACCAAGATCTTTCTCACGTTCCGTTGAATGAAGGGACACGGGCGCACTTGCGACGCGGCCCGGAGGCGTATCGCCTCCGGGCCGCGCGCGGTGGATGCCGACTCAGGTGGCGGCCGCCGCCTGCGTCTCGGGGGTCCGGCCGGCTCTCAGGTGCCGCAGGTAGGCCGGCAGGGTGAGGAATTCCGGGCAGGTCCGCTCGGTGAGCAGCACCGTCAGCAGCGTCCGGGCCTGGCCGAAACGCCGGGCCGCGTCCTCGTCCAGGGCGCCGGTGTCGCTGAGCACGTCCAGTTCCTCCCGCAGCATCCGCAGCACCAGGCCCGCCGTCACCGGCACCCCGTAGTCGGTAAGGGTGCCCTGCGCGATCCACTGCCAGAGCTGGGTGCGGCAGATCTCGGCGGTGGCCGCGTCCTCCATCAGCCCGCCCAGCGCGACCGCGCCGCGACCGCCCAGCCACGCCGCGACGTAGCGCAGCGCCACGCTGACCGACGTGCGCAGCGCGACCTCGGTGACGGCGATCGAGCCGAAACGCACGTCGAGCAGCTCCTCGGCGGTCACCGTGACGTCGTCACGGCGGCGGGCGATCTGGTTCGGCTCGTGGCCGAGCCACTCGTCGAAGACCTCCCGGCAGGTCTCGACCAGGCCCGGGTGGGCCACCCAGGAGCCGTCGAAGCCGTCGGCGGCCTCGCGCCGCTTGTCCTGCCGCACCTGGTTCAGCGCCCGCTTCGCGGCCACCGGGTCCTTGCTCGGCACAACGGCGGCCATGCCGCCGATCGCGTGCGCGCCGCGCCGGTGGCAGGTCTTGACCAGCAGTTCCGTGTACGCCCGCAGGAACGGCGCCGTCATGGTCACCTGCGAGCGGTCCGGCAGCACCACATCGGGCCGGTTCTTGATCATGCTGAACAGGTAGTCCCAGCGGCCCGCGTTCAGCCCCGCCGAGTGCTCGCGCAGTTCGTAGAGGATCTCGTCCATCTCGAACGCGGCGGTGATCGTCTCGATCAGGACGGTGGCCCGGATCGTGCCGCGCGGGATGCCGAGGCGCTCCTGCGCGACGATGAAGACGTCGTTCCACAGCCGGGCCTCGAGGTGCGATTCGAGCTTCGGCAGGTAGAAGTACGGGCCGCTGCCCCGGTCGAGCTGCTTGTTCGCGCAGTGGAAGAGGTACAGGCCGAAGTCGACGAGCGACGCCGAGACGGCCCGCCCGCCGATCCGGACGTGACACTCCGGCAGGTGCCAGCCGCGCGGCCGGACCATGATCGTCGGCAGCGTGTCGCCGACCGCGTAGCGCCGGCCGTCGGCGGCGGTGAAGTCGATCGTGCGGTCCAGGGCGGCGCGCAGAGCGAGCTGGCCCTGCACCACGTTCTCCCAGGTCGGCGCCGTGGCGTCCTCGAAGTCGGCCATCCACACCGGGGCGCCGGAGTTGAGTGCGTTGACGGTCATCCGGCGGTCCGGCGGTCCGGTGATCTCGACCCGGCGGTCTATCAGATCCGGCGCCGGCGCGGCGACCTGCCACGACTCGTCGTCGCGGATCGCCTTCGTTGCGGGCAGGAAGTCCAGCGTCGTCGTGCGGGTCGCCCGGTGGCGCCGGCGGCGGTCGAGCAGCTGCACCCGGCGGCCGCCGAACTCCCGGTCCAGCGCGACCACGAAGTCGATCGCCTCAGGTGTCAGGATCTCACCGTACGGCGAGGGACTGACGGTGACGGTTTCCATCAGAATTGCTCCGATTCGGTCGAGCCGGACAGTGCGGTGGTGGAGCTCTTCGGGTTCAGCGCGGTGGAGACGGCGTCGAAGTATCCAGTGCCGACCTCGGCCTGGTGCCGGGTCGCCGTGTAGCCGTCCGACTCGGCCGCGAACTCGGCCTCCTGCAGCTTCACGTAGGCGCTCATGCCGTCGGTCGCGTAGCCCTTGGCCAGCTCGAACATCGAGTGGTTGAGGGCGTGGAAGCCGGCCAGCGTGACGAACTGGAACTTGTAGCCCATCGCGCCGAGTTCCTTCTGGAAGCGGGCGATCGTCGCGTCGTCCAGGTTGCGCTTCCAGTTGAACGACGGCGAGCAGTTGTAGGACAGCATCTTGTCCGGGTGCACCGCGTGCACGGCCTCGGCGAACGACCGGGCGAACTCCAGGTCCGGCTTGCCGGTCTCGACCCAGAGCAGGTCGGCGTAGTCCGCGTAGGCGACGCCGCGGGCGATCGCCGCCGCCGGGCCGCTGCGTACCCGGTAGAAGCCCTCGGCCGTGCGCTCACCGGTCAGGAACGGCTTGTCCCGGTCGTCGACGTCGGTGGTGAGCAGGTCGGCCGCGAGGGCGTCGGTGCGGGCGATGACGATGGTGGGCACGCCGGCGACGTCGGCCGCGAGGCGGGCGGCGTTGAGCGTACGGATGTGCTGCGCCGTCGGGACGAGCACCTTGCCACCGAGGTGGCCGCACTTCTTCTCCGACGCCAACTGGTCCTCCCAGTGCACCCCGGCCGCCCCGGCCGCGATCATCGCCTTCATCAGCTCGAACGCGTTCAGCGGCCCGCCGAAGCCGGCCTCCGCGTCGGCCACGATCGGCGCCAGCCAGTCGCGTTGGTGCCTGCCCCCATGCTCATTTCCGGATTCTCCAGGCCGTCCGGAGGACCAGGCGTCGGTAGCCGGCCTCGCTTCTCCGCGCCGTCCGGAGGACCAGGCGTCGGTAGCCAGCCTGGCGTCGGTAGCCGGCCTCGCTTCTCCGCGCCGTCCGGAGGACCAGGCGTCGGTAGCCAGCCTGGCAGCGGTGTCGATCTGGTCGGCGCGCAGCAGCGCGTTGTTGATCCGGCGCACCACCGCGGGCACCGAGTTGGCCGGGTAGAGGCTCTGGTCCGGGTAGGTGTGCCCGGAGAGGTTCGCGTCGGCGGCGACCTGCCAGCCGGAGAGGTAGATGGCCTTCAGTCCGGCGCGGACCATCTGCACGGCCTGCCCGCCGGTCATCGCGCCCAGCGCGTTGACGTACTCATTGTCGTGCAGCAGCGCCCAGAGCTTCTGCGCGCCCCGTTCGGCGAGCGTGTGCCGCTCCTGGACGGTGCCGCGGAGCTTGACGACGTCCTGCGCGGTGTAGCTGCGCTTGACGCCCAGCCAACGAGGATCGCCGGCCCATGCCCGAGTGAGTTCCACGGCGGTGCTGCGCTCGTCGAACGTGCCCCTGACGTCGGTCAGCTGATCGGCCATTGATATTCCCCTGCCTTCCCAAGTTCTGCTCATCGGTGGAAGAACTTCACTGTTGCCGAGCGCACCACCCTGCTGAGAGCAACTGTGACGAGAAGAAACACCGATCTTCTGTTAACGTCAAAGGCGTGACCGCTTCGCCAGTGGACGGGCAAGTCGATCTTGTGACGCTGGGCCAGCGGCTGCGGCACCTGCGGCGAGCCAGGAACATGACGCTCGACCAGCTCAGTGCCGCGGTCGGCCGGGCGCCGTCACAGCTGTCGCTGATCGAAAACGGCAAACGCGAGCCGAAACTCAGCGTGCTGCAGTCGATCGCGACGGCTCTGGGCGTACCGATGCAGGATCTTCTGAAACCGGAGGCGCCGAGCCGGCGGGCCGGGCTGGAGATCGAGCTGGCGCACGCGCAGCAGGAACCGGCATACACCGCGCTGGGACTGCCGCTGGTGCGCGGCGGCCGGCGGCTGCCGGCCGACGCGCTGGAGTCGCTGATCGGGCTGCACCGCGAGCTGACCCGGCTGCTCACCGAGCAGAGCGCGACGCCGGAGGTGGCCCGGCGTGCCAACCAGCAGTTGCGCGTCGAGATGCGCGAACGGGACAACTACTTCGCATCCATCGAGCAGGCCGCCGCCACAGTGCTGCAGTCGGTGCGGCACACCACCGGGCCGCTGTCGCAGCGCGGCATCCTGGACATCGCGGCGCAGCTCGGCTTCTCGCTGCACTACGTCAGCGACCTGCCCGGCTCGGCCCGCTCGGTGACCGACCTGCGCCACCGGCGGATCTACCTGCCCCAGGTCGCCAGCGGCAAGGGCCACGACCCGCGCGCGGTGGTGCTGCAGACGCTCGGGCACTTCGTGCTCGGCCACACCGACCCGGCCGACTACGGCGACTTCCTGCGCCAGCGCGTCGACGTCAACTACTTCGCGGCGGCGCTGCTGATGCCGGAGAAATTCGCCGTCGACTTCCTGCGCGAGGCGAAGGCGGACCGCGCCTTGGCGATCGACGACTTCCGCGACGCCTTCGGGGTCTCCTACGAGACGGCCGCGCACCGCTTCACCAACCTGGCAACACACCACTTCGGCATCCCGGTGCACTTCGCCCGGGTGCACGAGAGCGGCACCGTCTACAAGGCGTACGAGAACGACGACGTGCGCTTCCCGACCGACGTGACCGGGGCGATCGAGGGGCAGCACGTGTGCCGCAGGTGGGCCTCGCGTACGGTCTTCGCGGCCGACGACCCGTACTCGTCGTTCTACCAGTTCACCGACACCAGTTCGGGCACGTACTGGTGCACGGTGCACGTCGAGTCGACCCGGTCGGGGGAGTTCTCGGTGACCGTGGGGACGCCGTACGAGCACGCCCGCTGGTTCCGGGGCGGCGACACGACCCGCCGTACGGTCTCCCGCTGCCCCGACCCGACCTGCTGCCGCCGCCCGCCGGCTGAGCTGGTCGACCGCTGGGCCGGGCAGGCCTGGCCCAGCGCCCGGGTCCACTCGCACCTGCTGGCGGCGCTGCCCCCGGGCACCTTCCCCGGCGTCGACGCCCAGGACGTCTTCGAGTTCCTGCAGCGCCGCGACCACCCGTAGGCCCGGATCCCGGGCAGCCCTGCGTCAGGATCGGGTGCGCCGGTAGGAGCGCATCGTCGCCCAGACCATCTTGCCGGTCCGGGTCGGGATGACCCCCCAGGCGGCGGACAGCGTCTCCACGATCAGCAGGCCATGACGCCGTTCCGACTGCGCAGGGCCCGGCTGTGGCTCCCGCGGATGCCGCAGGTGCGGGAACCGGGGGTCGTTGTCACAGACCGACACGTGCAGTGTCGTGTCCCGGCGCCGCACCGTGACGACCATGTCGGTCCGAGCGTGCTGCACCGCGTTGCCGACCAGTTCCGACAGGACCAGCCGCGCCGGATACAGCAGGTCGGGCACGTCCCATGCCTCGCAGGCGACGCTCACCAGGCGACGCGCGGTACCCACCGACATCGGCACCGGCGACAGCCGGCGCAACTGCAGCCGATCGGTCATCACCAGCCGATCGGCGATCGCCGCGTGCGCGAGTGTCACGGTGTCGAATACCGGCAGAAACAGCTCGGCTCCGAGCCGTCGCAGGCGAGCGGCCACGGGCGTCGCCGAGGCCATGCTCAGCACCAGCCGCACCGGTGGTTCGAGAGTCGCGGCAGCTCGGGCCGCCGCGATCCACAGCGGGGCGCTGGCGCCGTGCTCGTCGTCCAGCTCCTGCAGGTCGATGATGATCGCTGCCGGGTGCTCGGCCAGACATTTGCGGAATCGGGTGAACGTGTCCGTTCCCAGGCGATGACTCCATTGCCCACGCACGACCATCTCGATCGCCGCGGTGTCGACGTCCCAGGTGACCGATACCGACGACCGATCGTCGTGATCGTTGTCGAGCGCGTACATAGTGTCTCGTTCCAATGTCGCCGCCTCCCGGCACAACTAGTCAGGTGACGCAGCCTTCTGGGAGTGTGGAGCGCACCCGGCAAGCGGTCAACGTATCTGCGCCCAATCGGGGGAGCACCACTCGATCGAGACCATCCGACGCTCTCGAGGCGGTCGCTGATGCATCACACATCGCGGCCGACGCATCCGCCGGCCCGAGCCGGCTCCGTCGGCAAGGGCTGATCGGCAAGGGCTGCGGACTGCCGTTGGTGACCGGCTATCGTTGCGGGCGCAAGACAACCGACCCGTTTGTCGCGTTCCGCCAACCGCGACCGTTCGCCCCCGGTCTCCGGACCGGGTGGCGTCCGTCGAAAGGAGCGCGATGATCGACCTTAGGGAGCCCGAGCCCATCACCCGGCACCGCCGCAGCGGTCGCCCGATGGGTGTGCTGATCGCCGCGGCCGCCGTGCTGGTGCTGCTGCTCGGCGTGGCTTTCGTGCTCTACCGGAGCCGGTCGACCCGGGCACTGTCGCCGGTGGCCGACGCCGCTGCTGCCGCCGTACCGGTCGCCAGCCCGGCCGCTCCCGCGACGACGCCGGCCGGCCCGGCGCCGAGTGCGAAACAGGCGACCTCGACACCCCCCGCCGCCGCGAAGCCGGCCGTGCCCACCGTGGCGGGCGGTGTGCCGGCCCCGCCCGCCGGCTTCACCCTGACCTTCGCCGATGCGTTCGGCGGCGCGGCCGGCACCGGGTTGAATCGCCAGATCTTCAGGTACGCCACCGGGCCGGGCAGCACGTTCGGCACCGGCGAGATCGAGACGATGACCGACAGCACCGGCAACGTCTTCCACGACGGGCAGGGCCAGCTGATGCTGCGGGCCCTGCACGCCGGCTCCGACCCGGGGCAGGGCTGGACGTCGGGGCGCTTCGAGACCCGGGCCGCCACCTTCGGCGCCGCCAAGGGCGGGGTGGTCCGGATGCAGGCGTCGATCCAGCAGCCGAACGTCAGCACGGCCACCGGCGCGGGCTACTGGCCGGCCTTCTGGATGCTCGGCAACGGCTTGCGCACGGGCGGCACCTGGCCGCGGATCGGCGAGGTCGACATCCTCGAGGACGTCAACGGCCGCGGCTCCGTCTTCGGCACCCTGCACTGCGGGGTCAACCCGGGCGGCCCGTGCAACGAGTCCTCCGGCGTCGGCAGCGGCGAGCGCCCCTGCGCCGGCTGCCAGAGCGGCCCGCACACGTACGCGGTGGAGATCGACCGTTCGACGTCAGTTGAGCAGATCCGCTGGTATCTCGACGGCCGCGCCTACTTCACCCTGTCGCAGTCCCGCATCGACGCGAAGACCTGGGCCGATGCCGTCGACCACCCGTTCTACATCATCTTCGACCTGGCCATCGGCGGCGGCTTCCCGGGCGCCTTCGGCGGCGGCCCGAACGCCCGGACGGTCTCCGGCGGCAGCATGAAGATCGACTACGTGGCCGTCTACAACAAGGGCTGAGGACGGCCACGGCGTCGGCACGGTGGCTCAGCAGGCGTTCGGCACCCAGGAGCACTCGACGTCGCTGCCGTTGCGGGTCACGACGTGTGCGGTAGCCTGCGGGGCTTTGCGGGCGGCCAGCGCGCTGCTGCCCGCGCTCGCCATCGCGACCGCCGCGCTGTCCAGGATGTCGCTCACGTTGGACAACGCGTTGTTCGAGATCGACGAGAAGACCAGCTTGCGGCCGGTCGCGTCGGTGACGAAGCCGGACAGCGCGTTCACCGCGGTCAGCGTGCCGGTCTTGGCGTGCACGTTGCCCGCGGCCGGGGTGCCGCGCATCCGGCTACTCAGGGTGCCGCCGACCATCGGGTCGGGGTCGCCGGCGATCGGCAGGGCCGCGTACCAGCTGGCGAACCAGGGGCGGCTCTGCGCGGCGGTGAGCAGGGCGGCCACCTGGCCGGTGGTCAGCCAGTCGCGGCGGCTCAGCCCGGAGCCGTGACCCATGCTGATCACCGACGTGTTCACACCGAGGCTCTGCAGCGCGGTGCGCCCGGCGGCGAGACCGGTCGACCAACTGCCCGCGGAGGACGGTGACTTTGCCCGGCCCATCGCCTTGGTGAGCAGCTCGGCGTGCCCGTTGTTGGACAGCTTCAGGAACGGCGGGAGCAGCTGGCTGAGCGGGATCGAGGCGTGGTCGGTGATGGTCTTGACCGAGCTGGGCGTGCTGCCGACCGTCGTCGAGCCGGTGACCGTCACCCCGTGCCGCTTCAGCGCGTCCCGGAAGACGCCGGCGGCCAGCTGGGTCGGGTCCAGCACCGAGACCAGGTCGATCCCGGCCGCGGACGCCGTCAGCGGGCTGGAACCGGTGACCGTGACCGTGTTCGTGCCGTGGGCGCGGGTGGCCGTGACCGTGTCGGTCGAGCCGGCCAGCCGGGAACTGGCGAGCAGTTGGTCCAGGGTCGCGGTCAGGGCCGCGTCCGAGGCCGTGGCCACGGTGCCGGCCGAAGCCGAGCCGGAAGCGGTGACCGCGATGGTCGTGCCCCCGGCGGCCACCAAGGACACCGCCAGGGTGGCCAGAACGGGCCGCAGGACGCGAATCGTGCGCATGCTGTGTCTGCTCTCGACGAAGTGCGGAATCGGGCGGCGGACATCGCCGCACAATTCCCCGTTTCGTGGTGTGCCCTGCCCGCTCACCGCAGGCGGAAGAGGACCTCACCGGCCTGCGGCACGACCAGGGTGTTCGGGTCGGCGGCGTACGCCTGCGGGTCGACCGTGGCCGGGTCGAGATAGTCCAGGTTCGCGCCGCGGGCCACGGCCTCGGGAATGCCCGTGGCCAGCGTGACGGTGACGCGGTCGCGTTCGCCGTGCTCCGCGTCCCAGGTTCCGGCGCCGCGCAGGTGCGTCGAGTGTGCGAGCACTCCCCAGTGGTAGTGCTTGAAGTCGTCCCACTGCTTGAGGAAGTAGTCCCGGCAGTGGTAGCCGATCTGCTCGATCTCGGCGTGCATGTGCGAGATCCGGGTGATGTGCGGCGCGTAGACGATCACCTGACCGCCGTCGGCGACGATCGGCTCGACCTTGTAGAAGCCCTTCGCGCCGGTCCACATGTCGTCGTACTTGGCCGGGACGATCGACAGCACCCGCCGGACCGGCGCCTCCAGGTAGCGCACGTGGGTCTGCGCCGACACGTCCGCGCAGGCGGCCCAGGCGTCCTCCGGCGGCCCGAACGACACGGCGTGCAGCGCGCCCGAGCCCGACTCGACGACGTGGCACAGCGCCAGCCGGCGGCTCGGGATCATCGACGCGGCCTGGTCGATCAGGGCCCGCACCGGGGTGATGCCGCGGGTGCCGATGATCTCGGCGCTGGTGATCAGCGCGCCCAGCCAGTGCGAGAAGTCGATGATCTCCTGCCCGGCCACGCCGGGGAAGAAGTACTTGTTGCCGCCCGAGAAGCCGACCACCTCGTGCGGGAAGACCGGCCCGACGACCAGGCACACGTCGTGCTCGACCACCGCCCGGTTCAGAACCACGTCGATGGGCTGCCGCAGCCGGCCCTCGGACAACTCGGCGACCCGCCGCGCGTCGATCTCGCCGAGCGACACCAGCGCCTCCGGTCGCCACCACTCGTGGTTGCGGATGTCGAAGCCCGGCCAGGGCCCGCCGGTGTGGGCGGCCAGGTGCTCCGCACTCATCGCGGCGTGGGTGCCGAGTGCGATCAGCACGGTCACCCGGGTGGCGCGGCCGGTCAGGGCCTCGTGCACCGCGCCGAGCAGCAGCGGCAGCGGGCAGCTGCGGGTGCCGTCGGGCACGATCACGCAGACGCTGCGCCCGGTCAGCTGCGCCCCGGCCAGGGACTCGACCACGAAATCGCGCACCTCGGCGTCCTTGCGGACACCGTCCGGGCCGCCGATCAGCTTCACCCTCCGGACCCTACTGCAAGCGCCGGGCCGCCGGCCGCCGCACAATGGCGGGAATCGTCGGCACCAGCACCACCTCGTATCCCAGCAACCTAGGAAGGCTAAACGCTGTGACGCCGCTCTCGCGTGACACCCCGGCCGCGCCGGTGCGGATCGTCCACCTCGGCCTCGGGAGTTTCTTCCGGGCCCATCAGGCCTGGTACACGGCCGCCGCACCGGACGCCGGGCGGTGGGGGATCGCCGCCTTCACCGGACGCTCGGCCCGGCTCGCCGACGAGCTCAGCGCTCAGGACGGGCTCTACACGCTCATCGTCCGCGGCGCCGACCGCGATGACTTCACCGTGCTCGGGGCGGTCAGCGCCGCCTATCCGGGCACCGATGTGGAGACCTTCTGCGTGCTGCTGTCCCGGCCCGAGGTGGCCGTGGTCACGCTGACGGTGACCGAGGCCGGCTACCCGCGCGGGCGTGACGGGGAGCTCGCGGTCGACGACCCGGTCGTGCGTACCGATGGGCAGATCGTGCAGGGCACCGCGACGGGCGACGTGCACAGTGTGCCCGGGCGGCTCGTGGCCGGTCTCGCCGCACGAAAGGCGGCCGGCGCCGGCGGGCTCGCGATCGTCTGCTGCGACAACCTGCCGGACAACGGCGCGATGACCGAGCGGCTGGTCACCGGCCTGGCTGAGCTCGCCGACCCGGCGCTGGCCGGTTGGATCCGGGCGAATGTCTCGTTCGTGACGACGATGGTGGACCGGATCACCCCGGCGACGACCGCCGAGGACATCGCGACGGTGGCTGCGGCGACCGGCCGTGCCGACACCGTGCCGGTGGTCACCGAGCCGTTCACCGAGTGGGTGCTGCAGGGTGACTTCCCGGCCGGCCGGCCGCGCTGGGAGGACGCCGGCGCCCGCTTCGTCGACGATGTCGCGCCGCACGAACAGCGCAAGCTCTGGCTGCTCAACGGCGGACATTCCCTGCTCGCGTACGCCGCAAGCGCGCTGGGCCACAGCACGGTCGCCGAGGCGGTCGCCGACGGGCGCTGCCGGCAGTGGCTGGCCGAGTGGTGGGACGAGGCGGCCGCGCGCCTGCCGCTGCCCGCGGCGGAGGTCGCGGACTACCGGGCCGCGCTCCTGGACCGCTGGGCGAACCCGCGGATCCGGCACATGCTGGCCCAGATCGCCACCGACGGCTCACAGAAGATCGCTGTGCGGATCCTGCCGGTGCTGCGTCTCGGCCGGGCCGGCGGAGAGCTGCCGCCCGGCGCGATCCGGGTGCTGGCCGCCTGGGTCGAGCATTTGCGGGGCGCCGGCGCCCCGGTCAAGGACGCCGCCGCCGACACCTTCGTGGCCGCCGCCGCGGGCACTGCGGAGCAGGCCGCCCGGGCCGTGCTCGGGTTGCTGGACGGTGCACTGGGCGCTGACGACGACCTGATCGGCGCCGTCGCCACGGCCATGACCGGGCTCCGGAACACCTCTGCGCCGTCGTGAGCACCTCGCCGATCAGCACCCTCGGGAATGGGCGTACCCGCTCGCCGGAGTTCGGGACGAAAAGATCCTCCCGCGGCGCGTTCCGGAGGCCTTGCGGGAATGGGTTATCGGCGAACGGCGCGGCATTTTCCGGCAGACGCGAATCCGGGCCCGGGCAACGCGTTGTCGTGATCTGGAACGGTCGCCCGATCGTGGGTGGACCACCGGCTGTGCGCGCAGCGGTGATCGTGGTGCGGCAGCGGCGGAGCCGGGGTGGGGTGCGATTGCGGTCGGGGACATATGACGGCGTATCGATAAAAGGTTCTGCTCGGCGATTTTCCGGGCCGAAACGCGTCTCGCGCCGGCAGCGATCTGCTTGGTAACATGCCGCGGATCATGGCTGACACCCAGGCCGGAGGACAGCAATCGAAGGGGTCTGCAGTGACGGATAATCGGATCAATCGCGTCAAGGTGATGCTTGGCGGCAGTTCCTCTGACGGTGACTCGACGGAGCACCCCATGATTCAGCCCCATCGCCAGTCGCAGCAGACGCAGCCTCCGCACCAGCCGCAGCCGCCGAACCAGGCGCTGCAGGTGCTGACGATGGCGCAGCGCACGGCCGAGGAGCACGTCCAGGGGGCCCGGGCCCAGGCCGACAAGATCCGCACCGAGGCGCTCGCCGCGGCCGAGCAGATGGCCCACGATGCCGAGCAGCACGCGCACCAGGTGCGCCGCGAGGCCGACAAGGTGCTTTTCGAGGCCCGCTCGCGGGCCGAGCAGATGGCCCGCGAGGCGCAGGCTTACGCCGACGAAGGCCGGCGCGCCGTGGAGAAGATCGAGGCCGACGGCCGCGCCCACGCCGGGGCCATCGCGGCCGACGCGGAGCGAAGCGCGGAGGATCTGCGGGTGCAGGCCCAGCGCCGCTACGACGACGTGGTCGGCGGCCTGGGCTCGAAGCGGGCGGCGCTGCAGGCCCAGATCGAAGCGCTGGAAGCGTTCGACCAGCAGTACCGGGCCCGGCTGGCCACGTTCATGCAGGGCCAGATGCGGGCTCTGTGGGTGGACCAGCCGCAGGTCACCGGGGAGCTGGAGCACTCGGGCTCGCACGCGTTCGCTGAGATCGAGACGACCTCGCCGGCGATTCCGCAGCAGCGGCAGAGCCCCGAGCCGGTCACCGCCGAGGAGTCCGCGGAGACCGAGCCGGAGCTCAGCGACCGGTAGGCGACGCGACGTTCACACCGCTCCGTCTCTGGCCGTGGCGTTCTCCTCACGTCGCCGTCGTCGCCGCCGCCCGGTAGCCCGCAGCGAGAACGCATCGATCACCCACCCGAGGCTACGGCTGCTTTTCGGCTCGGCTTTCACCGCACCGAGGCTCTCCCGCCTTATAGAATTCTGAATGCGCTCCGGCGAACGGTCCACGGCGAGATCGGGAGAGACAATGCGCATCAGCGATGTTCTTCGCTCCAAGGGTGACAACGTCGTCACGGTGACCTCAGGGACGGACGTGGCCGGCCTGCTAGCCGTGCTGGCGGAGCACCATGTCGGCGCGGTCGTCGTCTCGGACGACGGCACGACCGTGACCGGCATCGTCAGCGAACGCGACATCGTCCGGGCCCTGGCCGCCCGTGGCGCCGCGGTCCTGTCCGAGCCGGTCACCGCGATCGCCACCACCGCCGTCATCACCGTCGAGCCGCACACCCCCCTCGCCGATGTCGAACGCTTGATGACCGAGCGCCGGTTCCGGCATGTCCCGGTCGTCGTGGCCGGTAGCCTGCGCGGCATCGTCAGCATGCGCGACGTGGTGCAGAACCGCATCGACGAGCTCGAGACCGAACGCGCCACGCTGACCGGCTACATCACCGGCGAACGCTCGTAGGCCAGCACGATCAGGGCGACCGCCTATCCTTCCTTCAGGTAGCGCTCCACGAGCTCGTTGCGGAACTTGCCGGCCGGGTCCATCGTCGTGGCCAGCTGCGCGAAGTCCGGCAGCCGTTCGAACTGGCCGCGGACGGTGGCCGCGTCGGCGGCGATGACCTTGCCCCAGTGGATCCGGACCTCCAGCGGCGCCAGCCGTTCCTCGATCATCGCCAGCACCGGCAGCACCGCCTCGGTGTCCGGCACCCAGGTGAAGTGCAGCGCCGCGTTGTCGCGCCGGTACGCGGGGCTCAGCCACAGCTCGTCGGCGGCGATCGTGCGCAGCTCGCCGACCTGCAGCAGGGCGGCGATCCGGTCGGCGATCGGGTCCAGCGCGGCCAGCGCCTCGGCGATCCGCGCCCGGGGCACGAAATACTCCGACTGCAGTTCGTCGCCGCTGCTCGGGGTGAACTCGAGACGGAAATGCGGCAGCCGGGCGTGCCACGGGCCGGGCACCCCGAGCTGCTGGGTGCAGTGCTCGGCGGACATCCCGGGCACCGGGTTCAGCGGGCGGTCGGCCAGCGTGGCGCCGAGCCAGGTCGCCGGGGCGGCCCACGGGTCACCGTCCATCCGGTGCTTGACCCACACCTGGGTGAAGCGGGGCGACTGGTAGTCCAGGAAGGCGCTGACGCTGTAACCGGCCGCGAAGACCTGCGCCCAGTGCTCGTCGAACTCCCGCCGGGGCAGGTCCTGGTAGACGTACTGCTGCACGTCGTAGGTCGGCTGCAGGTCGAGGGTGAGCGCGGTCATGATGCCGAGCGCGCCGAGGGCCAGCACCGCGCCGGGGAAGCGCGCCGGGTCGGCGGCCCGGCTCAGCGTGACGATCTCGCCGTCGGCGGTCACCAGCTCGGCCGCGGAGACGGCGGTGGCCACCGCGCCGTTGCTGTCCCCGGAGCCGTGGGTGCCGGTCGAGCAGGCGCCGGCGACCGAGATGTGCGGCAGCGACCCCAGATTGGGCAACGCCCAGCCGGCGTCGTCGAGATGGGTCACCACCTGGCCGAAGCGCAGGCCGGCGGTGATCCGCACGCTGCGGGCGGCGGTGTCGACGTCGATCTCCTCCGGCAGCCCGGCGATCGAGATCAGGTCGCCGTCGGTGTCGGCGATTCGGTTGAACGAGTGCCCGGTGCCCAGCGCCCGGGCCTTGGTGCTGGCTGCCACGATGCCCTGCAGCTCAGCCACGGTGGCCGGGCGGTGTGTCCGGGCGGCTCCGAAGACGACGTTGCCCGCCCAGTTGGTCGTCGGTGTCGACATGGCTCCACCATAAAGCCTGTGGTGACTGCCGACGCCACCCTTGACTATGCAGGTCATCATACATAATCTGATGGCTCCTCCGTACCCGAAAGGCCCCGCCGCCATGCCGATGATCGACGCCTACGCCACCGCCGGAACCTTCGCCGACCCGCACCAGCTCGCGGTGGATCTGGCCACCGCCGTGATGACCATCGAGCAGGTGCCGGACATCGCGCTGTTCCGCAGGAACACGGCCGCCTTCGTCCACGAGCTGCCTGCCGCGGCGGTCGCCAACGTCGACGGCGACAGCGGCTACGTCCGGGTTCAGGTGCTCACCAACGCGGGCGCGCTGGACCGGGCCAAGCAGCTCGCCGTGGTCGAGCGCCTGACCGCGATCGTCGCGGCGGCGGCCGGCGACCCGTCGCTGGCCGAACGCACCTGGGTGCTGCTCACCGAAGCGCCCGAGGGCGGCTGGGGCCTCAAGGGCTACGCCAACACCAACGCCGAACTGGTCGCCGCCGCCCGAGCCGAGATCGCCGGCCTCAGCTGAACCGGCGCAGCCCCAGCCTTCCCCAGGTGGGTGCAAGCGACGTCGAGGGGTGTCAGAACAGCGACAGCTGGCCCGGGGTCGGGTCGCGGGGGGCGTTCAGCCCGCGGCGGAAGACCCACGGCTTCAGGTCGGGCATCGGCGGGTCGACCGGCACGGCCGGCGGGTCACCGCCGGTCAGCGCCCACAGCGACGGACCGAAATTGATCCCCCGGCCGCTCAGCGCCCGGCGCATCACGGACAGGCTCAGCGGCAGCCGGGCCGTGCCGAGCCGCGGGATCGGCAGGTCGTGACGCATCCGCATCAACCGCCGGTTGCGCTCGACGACCGCGCGGACCGCCGCCGCGGCCAGCTCCTCGGCGGCCTGCTCACCGACCACCTCGCGGACCGCGCCGATCTCGCCGGCGTCGATCGCGGCCCACGCGGCGTCGATCGTGCCGAAGGCGGTCAGCAGCCGGGCCGCCGTCGACGGGCCGAACCGGCGCACCCCAGGCAGGTTGTCCGACGGGTCGCCCCGCAACGCCGCCAGGTCCCGGTACTGTCCGGGTTCGACACCGCACAGCGCGACCAGCCCGAGCGGATCGACCAGCACGGCCTCATCGAAACCGCCGTTGCGTACGCGCAGGACCGACGTCGTCTCGTCGATCAGCGCGAAAGCGTCCCGGTCGCTGGTCATCAGCACCGACCGCCAGCCCTGCCCACGGGCGTGCTCGGCCGCGCTGGCCAGTACGTCGTCCGCCTCGTACGCCGGCGGCACGACCGTGCAGAAGCCCGCCTCCCGCAGCAGTTCCGGGGCCCCGGCGATCTGCTCGGCGAGATCGGCCGCCTTCGCCGGACGATGTGCCTTGTAGCCGGGGAAGTCGTCCTTGCGCGACGACTCCCGCGGGCAGTCGAAGCCCACCACCACCGCGTCGGGCCGCAGGTGGGCGGCGGCGCGGGCGATGAACCCGACTAGCCCGCGCAGTGCCCACACCGGCCGGCCGGACTGGTCGAGGAACCCGTCCGCCGCCGCGGCGTGGTACGCGCGGTGGATCAGGCTGTTGCCGTCCAGGACGAGCAGCAGCGGGGCCGGGGGCGACACCAGGCGAGTGTAGGCCCGGGCACGCCGTAGGGGTGTCCGCCCACAGTGGCGGACACCCCCGTACGTCAGGGGTAGCTGACCAGGTAGCTCGGCACCGTGTTGGCGCCCTGGGCGGGCCCGCCGGTGGTGTTGATGACGTTGGTGATCGTGCCGACCCCGCCCAGCGAGACGGTGAGCAGATCGTGGAAGCGTACCGTTGCCCGGGTCGGCGCCTCGAAGCCGCGGGCCGCCACGATGGCCGGGTTGACGTTGAAGTAGCAGTAACTGCCCATGCCCCAGGCCTCATGGTTGACCACCGAGTCGGCCACCTTGTACGCGGCGTAGCCGTTGGTCCCGGTGCGCCAGGCGGCCTGCGTGGGCGGATCGTACGGAAGCTCGTTCTGGAAGAAGATCGTCCGGCCGTTGTCGCCGTTCCACTGGACCTCGTAGTTCTGGTAGTGCTCCACGAACAGGCCCAGGGCGAGCACGTTGTTGCCGTTGACGATCAGTCCGCTGGCGGCCGGGTTGACCGTCCAGCCGACGCCCGCGCCGTGGTCGGCCCGCCACGCCCAGATGTGGTCGATCAGCGTGTTGTTGCTGTTCACCAGCAGGCTGTTGGTCGCCGCGCCCGGCCCGGCCCCGCCGATCCGGAAGAACACGTCCTGCACCGAGGTCGGGTTGGCGGCGTGGTCGCCCGACGCGCCGTTCGGGCCGATCTGCAGCAGGTTCGCCGAGTTGGTGGCGCCCGCGTCGAAGAGCAGGCTCGCCACCTTCACTCCGTCGACGTCCGCGACCGACATCGGGGTGACGCCGCCGTCCGGGATGATCGTCGCGTAGCCCAGGCCCAGCACCACGGTATTCGCCCGAGTGACGTTGATGGTCTGGTTGACGTGGTAGATGCCCGGGGTGAAGAGCAGATTGAGTCCCTGGGCGAGCGCCTGGTTGATCGTCGCCGCCGAGTCGCCGGGATGCGCGACGTAGAACTGGCTGATCGGGATCGAGCCGCCCGGCGTGTTCGGCCAGCTCACCCCGGACGAGTTGGTCTGCAGGCTGGGCACCCAGACGGCGTAGTTCGCCCCGTCCAGGTACAGGTACGGCTTCTCCCGGCTGATCGGGGTGGTGGCCAGGGTGGTGATCGGCGGGTTCGGGAAGCTGGTCGCGGGCGCGCCGACGACCCCGGAGAAGACGTTGTTCCAGACCGCGTTGAGATTCATCTGGATCTGACTGTTACGGGTGTACCACTGCTGCTGCGAGAACGGCTGCAGCTGCCCGTCGACCCTGGTGTCGGCGATGTATCCGCCGCTGGCCCAGCCGAAACCGGTCGGGGTCAGGCTCAGGTGGGTGTGCACGTCCAGCCGGCGCATCGGTGCGGCCTGGGCGACCGCCCAGCGCTCGTAGGCGGTGCCGGCCGGGGGAGTGACCGCGAAGTTCTCCGCCGAGCGCCAGAAGTTCTGGGTGGCGTTGCCGCCGAACCAGCCCGCGTCCACGGTCACGTTGGTGCTGTTCAGCTGCACGTCGTCCGGGTTGCGGCCGAGCCCGGCGATCGAGGTGTAGAAGCCGATGTTGGCGGTCAGCCCGGAGTAGGCGCCGGGCTTGAAGAGCAGTTCGTAGCGTTGCGGCCCGAACTGGTTGGTCTCCTGCTGGCTGAACACGCTGTTCAGCCGGCCTTGGATCGTTCCGGTGGCCATCGACGGGTCGAAGACGATCACGTTGTCGCCGAGCGGGCCGCCGCCGGTCACCGGCGGGGTTCCGGTGGTGCTGCCGAAGACCTGGAACTCCCACAGCGAGTAGCCCCACGGGGTGCCGCGGGTCGTGCCGTAGAGCCGGACGTAGCGCCCCGTGCCGGAGACGGCCAGATTCTGCGTTCCGCCGGTGCCCGACGAGGTCGAGAAGATCGTGCTCCAGGCGTTGCCGTCGGCGGACGTCTGCACCTGGAAAGCCGATCCGTAGGCGGCCTCCCAGATCAGATTCACCTGGCTGATCGTGTACGTGGATCCGAGGTCGAGCTGGATCCACTGAGGGTCGGCGAAGGCGCTGGACCAGCGGGTGGCAGTGTTGCCGTCGACCGCGTTGGCCGCTGGGAAGCTGCCGTTCTCGATGGACGAGGCGGTGGCCGGCTTGCCCTGCGAGATCAACGGGTCGGCGGCGCGGACGGGGGCGGGGGAAATGACGAGGCTGACAGCGGCCACGAGGACGAGGATCAGCGCGGCACGGAGGAGGGACCGGCGGGGGAGAGGAGCGGAAACGGGCATGAACGACTCCTGGGGAAAGATGTCGAAAATGTTTCCGGAGAGCGCTCTCCTACGGTGAGCTTTAACAACCCGAAAGTCAACGTCTCGATCTGCGTCAATGTCGCTCGCGATGATCGGCAGGGCGCCACTAGGAGGAACAGATGACCGCGCGCAGTCTCACCCACGTCGAAGCCGCACGGCGAGCCGCGCTGCTGAAGGTGAGCAAATATGACATCGCTGTTGATTTCACCGCGCTGCCCACCGGCCCGGAGGTGCGCTGCGTGTCCACCATGACCTTCAGCTGTCGCGAGCCTGGCGCGGAGAGCTTCGTCGACTGCGCGGCCGAGGTGATCAGTGCGACGCTCAACGGCGGGTCCCTGGGCGCCGCGGTCGAGGACCGCGTGAGGCTGCCCGATCTGCGGGCGGAGAACGTGCTGCGGGTGGAAAGCGTGCAGCGGGAGACGACCGAGGGCGAAGGCGTGCACAAGGCGGTCGACCCGGCCGACGGCGAGGTCTACGTCTGGATGTCGTTCGAGCCCGACGAGGCCCGGCACGTGTGGGCCTGTTTCGACCAGCCCGATCTGAAGGCCCCGCACTCCTTCACCGTCACCGCCCCGGCGGACTGGACGGTGGTCAGCAACTCCGGCGACCCGGTGATCGAGGAGGCCGGCGACGACGCCCGGGTGTGGACCTTCCCGCCCACCGCCACCCTCTCGCCCTACAACACCGTCGTCAACGGCGGCCCGCTACACCAGATCCGCCGTGAGGCCGGCGGCTACGACCTCGGCATCTACACCCGGCGCTCACTCGCGGCAATTCTCGAACGCGACGCCGACGACATCTTCACCGTCACCGCGCAGGGCCTGGCCTTCTACGGCGACGTCTTCGGGATGCCGTTCCCGCAGCGCAGTTACGACCAGGTGTTCATGCCCGAGTTCGGCGGCGCGATGGAGAACTACGGCTGCGTCACCTGGACGGACACCTTCCTGCGCCGGAGCACACCGACCCCGGCCGAACGGGAGAGCTTCGCCTCGGTGCTGCTGCACGAGATGGCACACATGTGGTTCGGCAACATCGTCACGATGCGCTGGTGGGACGACCTCTGGCTGAACGAGGCGTTCGCCGAGTTCGCCTGCATGTGGGCAGCCGAACGCGCGACCGAGTTCACCGACGTCTGGGCCGGGCACCTCGCCTGGGGCAAGATCGACGCCTACCTGGCCGACCAGGGGCCGACCTCGCACCCGATCCGGCTGCCGGTGCGCGACGTCGCCGAGGCTGCCTCGATCTTCGATGACATCACGTATCCGAAGGGTGCCTCCGTCCTGCAGCAACTGAAGACGTATGTCGGCGAGAAGTCGTTCATCGCCGGGATGCGGAACTACTTCGCCCGCCACGCCTGGGGGAACACGACTCTGCGGGACCTGATCGACGAGCTCGCCGCGACCAGCGGCCGGGACCTGGACGCCTGGCGGGCCGGCTGGCTGGACACCGCCGGCACCGACCGGCTGATCCTCGAGGGCGACGCGGGCGCCCTGGTGCTGGTCGGCCGCGGCCCCGCCGGGCCGCCCCGACCGCAGCTGCTCGCCGTCGGCGCCTACTCCCGGACGGGCGCGGCCCTGACCCGGACGGCACGGGCGGAGGTCGAGGTCCAGGGCCCGCGCACCCCGGTCGACCTGCCTGCTGGAGCTGACCTGTATCTGGTCAACGACGACGACCTCACGTTCGCCACCACCCGGCCGGAGGGCGGCAGCCGGGACACCCTGTTCACCGACGCCGCGCTGCTGCCGACACCGATCTCCCGGGGCGTCGCGGTCGCCACCGCCTACGACATGCTGATCAACGCCGAGGCCACCCCGGCCGAGGTGCTGCGCTGCCTGACCGGCGTGCTCGGCGCCGAGACATCCGACTCGGTGATCGAGCCGTACCTGCGGCTGGCCGGCGAGATCGTAGAGCTCTGGGCGCACCCGGGGCTGGCCGGCGAGCTCTACACCGCCGCGCGGACGCTGGCCGGCCAGCCCGCCCGGCACGCGGTCGCGCTGCGGACGGTCGCCCGCTTCCTGCCCGACCTCGCGGCGGTCGCCGCCGTGCAGGAGGAGGTGGGCGACGACGTCGATCTGCGGTGGCGGATCCTGGCCCGCAAGTCCGAGCTGGGCGGCGACGCGGGCGCCGAGGTGGCCGAACTGCTGGACCGCGACCCCGACCCGGATGCGCACCTGCGCGCCCTCGCCGTCCGGGCGGCCGGACCGGACCCGGCCGAGAAGGCCGCGATCTGGCGGCTGCTGGCCGATCGCCAGGTGCCGATCGGGTTCGCCGGCCGGCTCGCCGCCGAGTTCTGGCGGCCCGATCAGGACGAGCTGCTGGCCCCGTACGCGCAGCGCTATCTGGAACTGCTGCCCCGGCTCGACCGGGGCGGGATGATTCCGGCGATGACCTACACCGCGCGGCTGTTCCCGCTCTTCGGCATCGGCGAGGACTTCCTCGCCGATGCCGAGAAGGTCGCCGAGCAGGCCACCCCGGTGGTTCACAAGGGGGTGCTGCAGCGCGCCGACGAGGTTCGCCGGATGCTGCGCTCCCGGGGCTGACCGGAGCTGTGACGGCCCGGGGCACGGGCCGTGCGTCAGCCGAAGGAGCCGGAGACGGTCGTGTCCGCCGCGCCGGTCCGGGCGGTCAGTGTGTACGAGTCGGCGGTGACGCCGCGGCCGGCGCCGTGCCGGAACTGGGTGGCGAACACGTACGTGCCCGGGGCCAGCTTGCGGCCCTGGCGCAGCGCGTACGCATAACGCAGGCCCTTCGTCCCCTGCCCGACCGTGATGGTGAAGTCGCCGTTCGGGGCGCTGGTCCATTTGCCCGCGTCGGTCAGGCCCGGCGTCGCGGCCACCGTGACGGTCAGCGTCAGGGTGTCGATCGGTTTGCTGCTGGTGACCGTCACGGTGCTCTGTGACCAGGTCGCCACGGAGTTCGGGGCGACCGCGCCCTTCGCGCTGACGAAGCTGGGCGCAGCCGAATGGGTCGGACCTTGGTCGACGGCCGAGCCCGTCCGGGAGGAGGCCGGTACGGGCGTGGCCCGCGCCGGCGCCGCCGCGGAGGGAGCGGTTGCTGAGGGAGTGGCTGCGGAAGCAGCGGCCGTGGAAGCAGCGGCCGTGGCGGGAGCTTCCGTGGCGGGAGCTTCCGTGGCGGGAGCGGCCGGGATCGGCGTGGGCGGGGCGGTGTCGGCCGCGCGGACCGCGACGACGCTCAGCGCGGAGATCGCCACCACGGCCGCCGCGCTGCCGACGGGTTTGAGCAGAAACCAGGGCCGCCGTCGGCCGCGCTGTGCGGCAACCCGGTTGATCATCGCCGTGCGCTCCGGCTGGAACTCCTGGGCCGCGGCCTGTAGGACAGCGCGGATCTCCGGGTGTTCGTACTGCTGTTGCGGGGCGGTCATCGGCTCTCCTGTGCGGTGACGAGGGCGGCGTTGCGAAGGGCGGACGTGCCCTGCAGCAGGCCGGCCAGTTGATCGGCGCCACGGGAGGTCTGGCTCTTTACCGTGCCGATGGAGATGCCGAGGATCGCGGCCACCTCGCGTTCCGGTACGTCGAAGGCGTACCGCAGGACGAGGCACTCGCGGCGGCGCAGCGGCAGCCGGCGCAGCGCCTCGCGCACGTCGAGCACCGCGGGCAGATCGGCGCCGCGGAACTCCGGGGCGAACCGCTTCAGGGTGAGCAGGCCGAGGCGTTCCCGGCTCTGCCGCCGGATCCAGTTGCGGGCCAGGTTGGCCAGGATCCCGCGGGCGTACGCGAGGGAGCTGTCCGCCTCCTCGACCCGGGCCCAGTGCCGCCAGATCTCGGCGAACGAGTCGGCGGCGATGTCCTCGGCCGCGTCGGTGTCCCCGGTGATCAGGTAGGCAAGCCGTGCCAACTCGACGTGATGCAGCTCGAAGAAGGCCCGGAAGGCAGCATCGTCGGTCATCGAGCCCCTCTCCCGGCTTCTGCAGACCCGTACGAGGGTAGTGGCCCGCGCGGCTCAAAAGGTTGCCCGAGAATTTTTCTGTTTCTGCAGGCAACCACTCGGGTCCAGCGCACCACCTATGGAATGGACCCGGCCGCCTACGGCAGATGGAGACGCTGATGACCCTCGTACGCAGCAGGAGCACCTTGGGGATCTGGCAGTGCCGGCCGTTCGCCGGCCCCGTCGACGCGCAGGTCGTCGTGCTCTCCGGACTGTCCGGCGTGCGACCGCTGGACGATCTGCTGAACCCGCCGTACTCCCCCGGGCAGGCCGCGTTGCTGGCCGACGCCGCGGTCGCCGACACGTTGCAGGCGCTCGGCGGGCTGCCCAGCTTCGCGAACAGCACCGCGGGGCACGCTTTCCGGCGGCTCAGCGGGCCCAGCCTGCTGCTCGGCACGCGGACCCCGCAGGTGGACTCGGACCTGCTGACCGATTCGGCGGGCCGGCTGGACAGTTTCGACGCCGTACTCGGGGGGACCACGGCCGGCGGCTGGTGGGCCTTCGGCCTGCGCGATCCGCAACTGCTCGGGCAGCTCATGCCCGCAATGCGGGAGACCGGGGCCCTAGCCCTGGCCATGCTGCGGCTCGGGCTGCGGGTCGCCATGCTGCCGACCCTGCGGGCCCTGCACAACGTCGTCGACGTGCCGGTCGTCGCCGCGAAATGCCGGCCGGGCAGCTACTTCGCCGCCACCGTCGCCGACCTGGAACCATTCGGTTGACCGGTGCCGGTCCGCATTCGCTCCGCCGCCCGCCCGCCCGGTGTGGCGGGCGGACCGCGGAAGCCCGGTCGTGGGCCGGTCGCGTGGGCGGGCCGGTCGCGTGAGCGGGCCGGTCGCGTGAGCGGGCCGGTCGCCGGCGGCTTGCCCGGGTCGTCGGTGACTGCTCGTCGTCGCGGCGAAGAGGCCGCCCCGACGGTGGAGGTGATGTTGAAAACGGGCCACACCCGTGCGGAGTGTGGCCCGTCGTCGGGACGCGCGTGGCTGCTACCCGCAGATCAGGCAAGAGCCGGCACGTCGGTGCGGACGATCAGCGACGAAGGTCAGCGCCCGATGGTCAGCGCAATAAGGCTGCCGTCACGGCGGTCCCCGTCACGGCGGTCCCCGTCACGGCGGTCACGGTCGCCCCAGCCGTTCCAGCTGCGGTGGTCGCCGCCCGGGAACCAGTCGCCGTGGTGTCCGCCCTGGTGGTCGTTCCAATCGTTCCAGTCGTTCCAGCCGTAGGCGACGTCCAGGACCCAGCCTCCGTGGGAGCCCCAGCCCGAGCGGTAGCAGTCGTAGTCGTCCCAGCTGCCGAAGCGCTCGCCACGGTCGCCGGCCCGTTGACAGGCCCACCGGGTCGGGTAGTAGCCGACGGTGCGAGCGGGGTTGAGGGCCGCCTGCTTGACGGTCGTGGTTGTCGCCGACGACGACGACGCCATGGCGGGACCGCCACCGAACGCGAGCCCCGCGCACAGCGCCATCCCGGTCACTGCCAGCATCCGTGTTGCCTTATTCATTCCAGAACACCTCTTCTAGGCATGGTCATGACCGGCTCAGAAGATCATTAAAAATGGGTCAGAAAGTTCTTAATCGGGCATTTGATACTCGAACGAGTGACGTCCGGTGTGGATAACGGGTTGGCATCAGACATGGGTTCGGCCGGCTTCGCGTCAGCTGATGCGGTTGGCTGGCGCCAGCGGCGGTCCACCGGCCACCCACGTGCGCCCGGTAGAAACGACTGTCCTTTTCGTACGGCTCGTACTCGCTCGCCATCCGGGCGGTGTCGTTGCCGGAGCCCACCTCGAAGATCGAGCGCTCGCCACCCGGGCGATGTCGGCGAGCGGGGTCGTGCGCGCCGACGACGAAGACGACGCAGGGGCCGCGTCCCGGCGATTTGTCCTATATGGTGCGAATGGTCGGCGGCTCTGTGTCGGTCGTGCCGCAGGGTGAACAGTAATGCCGTCCCGGCAGTGGCCGAGTCGGGCGGTCATAGGTCCGACCTCTGACGACTGTGGCCGACGGCGGGCGGTCGTTCGATGGGAGTCGGCCGCGCACAGCCTCCGTCGAGACGCGAGGGGTTTCGCTTTCGGCTTATTCCGCTGAAAAGCCACATGTCCGGCGGGGCAAACGGCAACACTTTCGAGTGTCAATCCGCTATCCGAAAGGACATGTCATGCGACGTGCGGGACTACTCATCGCCGGTGTTTTCCTGGCCACCGGAGCCGGGCTCGTGCTCTCGTCACCCGCCTCCGCTGCCGGGACATCCGGCGCAAGCACTGCGACCGCGAGCACGGCCCGGCACGATCACCCGGACTGTGACGAGTGGAGCCAGTGTTACGACAACAACTACTACTACTGGCATCATCATCACCGCCACCACCACTACCGCTGGCACCTGTGGGACGACGGCGGCTGGGGCCCGTGGAGCGTTCTGGGCTGATCGGCAAGACGGGGGACGGCGTTCGCGCCGCCCCCCGCTGCTGTTCTACGGCCGGGTCACGGCCCGGGCCAGCGACAGCGCGAACAGCCCCTCCTCGTCGGTCCACCAGTGGTCGAGCGCGAAGCCCGCCTGCGCCAACTCCCGCTGCACGCCGGGGCGGCGGAACTTCGCCGAGACCTCCGTGCGCACCTCCTCGCCGGCGGCGAAGTCGACGACCAGGTCCACCGCGGGGATGGTGACCCGCATCGGCCAGCGGGCCCGCAGCCGCATTTCGATCCACTCCTGGTCGGCGTCCCAGAGTGCCACGTGCGCGAAGCCCGCCACGTCGAAGTCGGCGCCCAGCTCCCGGTTCAGGACGTGCAGCACGTTGCGGTTGAAATCGGCGGTCACCCCGTCCGCGTCGTCGTACGCGGGCACGACCACCCGCGGGTGCTTGACCAGGTCGGTGCCGATCAGCAGATACTCGCCCTCGTCGAGTACCGATCGCACGTCGGCGAGGAAGGCCGCGCGCTCGGCCGGCTCCAGATTGCCGATCGTGCCGCCGAGGAAGGCGATCATCCGGTCCCCGCCCGCCGGCAGGTGACGCAGGTGCCGGGTCAGGTCGCCGACAATGTTGTGCACCGCCAGTCCCGGATAGTCGACCTCGAGCCGCGCGGCGGCGCTGCGCAGGGCGGTCGCCGAGACGTCCATCGGCACGAAGGCGCCCAACGTGCCGTGCTCGGTCAGCGCGTCGAGCAGCAGCCGGGTCTTCGTCGAATACCCCGAACCCAGCTCCATCAGCGTCTTGGCCCCGGTGTGCCGGGCGATGTCGCCGGCCCGGTCGGTGAGGATCTGCCGCTCGGCCCGGGTCGGGTAGTACTCCCGCAGCAGAGTGATCTGCTCGAAGAGCTCGCTGCCCCGGGCGTCGTAGAACCACTTCGGCGGTAGCCATTTTCGGGCGGCGGTGAGTCCGGCCACCACGTCGGCGCGCAGGGCGCGGGCCATGTCCTCGGCGTCGAGGTGGATCTCCAATGCGGGCGCGTTCATGCTTCTCCCAGGGGGGTCAGGACGATCCGGCCGGTAGTCGCGGTGACGATCTGCCGGTTCGGGACCGGGCGCCAACCACGGTCGTCGTCGAGTGCTTCAGAGCTGATCAGGACGGCGGGGCCGGCCTCGCGTACGGCAAGGGAGTGCCCGAGTGTGCTGGCGACGATCGTGGAACCGTCGGTCAGCAGGAGGTTGAGCCGCGAGCCCGGGGCAGCGGCCTCGACCTCGGCCACGGTCTGTGCCACGGCGGCGGTCATCGCGACACCGGCCCGGAGCCGGTCGCGCAGCAGGGCCCAGAGCAGCGCCGAATCGGTGGGCGCCGCCAGGGTGAGCAGGTCGGTCGCGTCGAGCCGCTCGGCCAGTTTCGCCACCGTACCGGGCCAGCCGGCCACCACCCCGTTGTGGCTGAAGAGCCACGGGCCGTCGGCGAACGGCGCCACGGCCGTCTCGACGACCGGCATCCCGGCGGTCGCGCTGCGCACGGCGGCGAGCAGAGCGCCGGACTCGACGGCCGCCGCCAGCCCCGGCAGGGTCAGGTCGCTCCACATCGGCGTCGCCCGGCGGTAACGCACCGGCTCGCGGCCGGCGCCCGGATACCAGCCCAGGCCGAAGCCGTCCGCGTTGATCGTGCCGCCGCCGCGCATGTCACGCGGGGCCCAGGACTGCCGGACCAGGGCGTGCGGAGCGTCCAGCAGGAGCCGGGCCAGCGGTTGCGGTGGCCCCAGATAGGCCAGGTGCCGGCACATCAGGCGATCTCCTCGGGACGCGCGTCGCGGGCACACCGGAAACCGCTGAAGATCTGCCGCCGGACCGGATAGTCCCAGTTCCGGAACGTTCCCCGGCAGGCCGACCGGTCGGTCCCGAACGACCCGCCACGCAGCACCTTGTACCGCGGGCCGAAGAAGACCTCCGAATACTCGCGGTACGGAAACGCGCGGAAGCCCGGATAGCCGTGGAAGTCCGTCGCCGTCCACTCCCAGACGTCGCCGATCAGCTGGTGCACGCCCGCCGGCGAGGCCCCGGCCGGATACGCCCCGGCCGGCGCCGGGCGCAGATGGCGCTGTCCGAGGTTCGCATGCTGCGGACCGGGCGCCTCGTCACCCCACGGGAAGCGGCGGGACCTGCCGGTTGCCGGGTCGTGGCGGGCGGCCTTCTCCCACTCCGCCTCAGTCGGCAGTCGCCGCCCAGCCCAGGCCGCGAACGCCTCCGCCTCGTAGAAGCAGACGTGCACCACCGGTTCGCCGGGGACGATCGGCGCGGTCCGGCCGAATCTCGTGTACGCCCAGCCGGCACCGTCGCGCCGCCAGTGCATCGGAGCGGTCAGTGCGGCCCGGACCCGGTGCGCCCAGCCGTCCGGGCTCCACCAGCGCGGATCGTCGTAGCCGCCGTCGTCGAGGAAGGCCGCATACCGCTCGTTGGTGACCGGGGCCCGGTCGAGGAAGAACGCGGGAACGTCGACCTCGTGCGCCGGCCGCTCGTTGTCCAGCGCCCACGGCTCGCTGTCGGTGCCCATGCGGAACGGGCCGCCGAGGATCAGCGCCTCGCCGCCGGCCGGGGCCGCGGCCGGGGGTGGCTCCGGCGCGGTCAGCACAGCCGGGCCGGCGCGCAGCTGGTGGGTCGCCAGCATCGTCTCGTCGTGCTGCTGCTCGTGCTGGACGATCATCCCGAAGGCGAAGCCCTCCGCGACCAGCGGCGCCGTGCCGAAGCGGGTCCGCTGCAGCACGTCGAGTGCCTTCTCCCGCACCTGGCCCACATACCGGCGGGCCTCGGCGGGGTTGAGTAGCGGCAGCGCCGGCCGGTCCCGGCGCGGGTGCTTGAAGGCGTCGTACAGCTCGTCGATGTCGCGGCGTACCGGCTCGCGGCCGCCCACGTCGCGGACCAGCCACAGCTCCTCCTGGTTGCCGACGTGCGCCAGATCCCAGACCAGGGGCGACATCAGCGGGGAGTGCTGCCGGATCAGATCGTCGTCGTCCACGGCCGCGGTCAGCCCGGTGGTGCGCTCGCGGGCCCGGTCGAGTTCGGTGGCCAGTTTGTCGTGCAGGTTCGCCATGTCAATCCTCGGCTCGGCCCGCGTCGCGCAGGCGCCGTTGAACGGTGTCGACGACCCGGGCACGCTCGGCGGGCGCCAGGTCGGTGTGCTCGATGCGCCGGCAGGCCAGGTCGAGAACGGCGGTGGCGGCGTGGCGCAGCTCGCGATCGGTCAGCCCGGCGCGGGCCGCGTGCAGCCACGCGCCGGCGGTCGGGGTGGCCAGATCCAGGGCGGTCGCGGTGGTGCGGTCGTCGGCGAGCAGTGCGGTCAGCACCGCGACCGGCGCCAGCCAGTCGTCGCCCGGCTGCGCGTCCAGGTAGCGGATCTCCAGATAGCCGCGCGGGCGTATCGGTGGGAATAGGGTGCTCAGGTGGTACTCGAGGTCGTCGTGGGTGGGTCGCCATGGCAGCGCTCCCTCGACCCAGTCCCGCAGGGTGAGCCCGGCCGGTGGATCCCAGCAGCCGCCGCGGCGGCGCAGGCAGAGCAGCGGGGCGCGCATCGCATAGTGGAACCAGCTCGCCGCCGGATCGGCGCTGGCCGGGTCGAGCGGATGGCTGCGCCGGGGGTCGATGCCCCACCAGGTGGCCATCCGGGCCGAGGCCCAGCCGGTGTCGCGGCCGGCCTGCCGGCGTGAGGTGGCGAAGGCGGCGAGCAGCACCGGGCCGAGGGCCGAGACCGTGGCCCAGCGCAGGCCGAGCTGCCGGGTGGTGCCGGCGTCGAGGCAGACCTGCAGCCCGGCGGTGCTGCACATCATGGTCCGCCCGTGCGGGCCGTGGGCGTCGAAGCTGCGTTCCATCGCGGAGTAGCGCGGGGTGTGCAGCAGCCGGCGGGGCTCGCGGTACGGGTCGAGGCCGTGCTCGCCGAGGCGCAGGCCGGCCCGCGCGAGCAGCTGCCGCAGGTGGGTGTGATCGGTCGTCACGGCGGTGTGCAGGCCGGCCAGCGACGTGGCCGGCGCCGAGGAGATTTCGAGCTGGCCGCCCGGCTCTGCCGTCAGCCGGCCGCCGGCGGGCAGGGGGAGCGGATCTGCCTGGGGATCGAGGCCGGCCGGCGTGTACGGGCCGAGGGCCCGCCGCACGGTGCCGGCGTCCAGGGGCTGTTGGGGCGCCGTGGTGTGGTGCAGGGTCCATTCCAGCTCGGCACCGATCAGGGCCGGCGGTCCGGTCTTGAAGCAGATGGCACGGATGCGTGCCTCAACCTCCTCCGCGTCGCGCAGCGGCGGGCCGTCCACCGGTGCGCCGTTCTCGATCATCTTCACGGGGACTCCATCGGCACGAAAGGAAGGCTCTCGCTTACGATCTCGAACAGTACGACCAGGGTCCGACAGATCGACGGTCCCCGCCTGTCGCAGTTATCGGCCGAGGCCAGGCCACAGGCGGGTAAGGCTGGATGAATCTTGCCCGAAGTGACCTGTATCACGGCCGTTGCCGAGGCTGGGCCCCGCTCCTCCCCGCACAGCCCACCCCGAGCCCGGGCGCCACGACAAGGGGCCGGCGGCCGCTCGCATCAGAGGCGGACCGGCAGGGCTTCCACGCCGTACACGATGGAGGTGTCCCGGAAGGTCAGGTCCGCCGGATCGCCCAGCAGGCGCATTGCGGGGAACCGGCGCACCAGGGCCGGGTAGGCCGCGCGCAGTTCCATCCGGGCCAGCTCCGCGCCCACGCAGCGGTGGATGCCGTAGCCGAAGGCCAGGTGCGGTGCGGCAGTGCGGCCCGGATCGAAGCGGTCCATCCCGGTGCCGAGGCTGCCGTCGCGGTTCGCGCCGCTCAGCGAGCAGACCACCCCGTCACCGGCCGAGATCGCAACGCCGCCGATGACGATGTCCCGGGTCGCGAAGCGCGGGAAGGCCACCTGGACGACAGTCAGGTAGCGCAGCAGCTCTTCGACGAAGGAGTCGATGCCCTGGCCCGCGCGGATCTGGTCGGCCGTCGCCGGGTTGTTCATCAGGACCAGCGCGCCCAGCGCGAGCATGCTCGCGGAGGTCTCCAGGCCGCCGGTCAGCACCCCGTCGGCCAGGCCGGCCAGCTCGAGGTCGTCGATCTCGGCACCGTGCTCGCGGATCAGTCCGCCGAGCAGCCCGTCGCCCGGCGCCGACCGCTGCCGGGCCACCAGATCGAGCAGGTACGCCACCGACTGCGTCATCGCCCCCAGCGAGGCGTCGGTGTCCCCGGCCATGTCGAAGCGGGCCGTGCTCAGCATCTGAAACTCCGCCCGATCGCCGTACGGGACGCCGAGCAGCTCGCAGATCGTCAGTGACGGGATCGGCAGGGCGAACGACTGCCACAGGTCGACCGGGTCTCCCGTGGCGTCCTGCACGGCCATCGCGTCGAGCTGCTCGGTGATGATGGCGTCGATGCGGGGCCGCAGCCGGGCCAGCCGGCGCATGGTGAACTCCGGGGTCAGCAGCCGCCGCAGCCGGGTGTGTACGGGCGGGTCGGCGAAACCGAGGCCGCCGGGATTGTGCTGGGCCGGGACCCCGGTGCTGCCGGTGAGGTTGCTGAAGTCGTTGCTGAACGCGTCGCCGGCGCTCAGCACGGCGCGAACCTCGTCGTAGCCGGTGACCAGCCAGGCCTTGATGCCGAACGGGACCGTCAGCCGGCTGACCGGCTCCTGCTCGCGGCGCCGGCCCAGCTCCTCGATCGGGTCGAGGCCGGTGCGCCGGAGCGGCCAGAGCACCGAATCGGGCAGCCGGGAGACGTTGGAGAGATCGAGCATGCCGCCCGGGCCGGCGAGGTACCTGCGGGCGAGCCACGAGAGCATCGGGAGCCGCAGCAGCCCCATCACCGTGGTCAATCCTGGCCTGTTCACCGCGGTAGGGTAGTCCGGCGCCGCGACCTCGTGGGACACGACACCCCCGGTGACTTGCGGTGCAATGACGCCACCGTCCAAAACACCCGTCGCTGGCGGTGCGGTCCAGGTCTACCGTCGATAAATGGCATCCCGCCGGCCCCCGGGTGGCGTTAACCCCGGTGACACGTACCGGCAACGCGAGATGACATCGCGTCCTGAAGCGTCATGGTGCGCGCTGACGAAGGGACGCAGGCAATGCCATATCAGGCTGAGTACATCTGGATCGACGGAACCAAGCCGTCACCGCTGCTGCGGAACAAGACCCGCATCGTGGCGGACGGCAAGGAGCCGGAGATCTGGGGCTTCGACGGGTCGAGCACCAACCAGGCCCCCGGCGCGAATTCGGACTGCGTGCTGCGTCCGGTGTACACGTGTCCGGACCCGTTGCGCGGCGAGAACGACATCCTCGTCCTGTGCGACGTCGAGCTGACCGACTTCACCCCGCACCCGACCAACACCCGGGCGGGTTGCGTCGTGGCAGCGGAGAAGTACGCCGATCAGGAGCCGATGTTCGGCATCGAGCAGGAGTACACGTTCTTCCAGAACGGCCGCCCGCTCGGCTGGCCGGAGAACGGCTACCCGGCGCCCCAGGGCCCGTACTACTGCGGTGTCGGCGGCGAGAAGATGGTCGGCCGCGAGATCATCGAGGCGCACACCATCGCCTGCCTGAAGGCCGGTCTCTCGATCGAGGGCACCAACGCCGAGGTCATGATGGGCCAGTGGGAGTTCCAGATCGGGGTGCTGCCGGCGCCGATGATCGGGGACCAGATGTGGGTGGCCCGCTGGCTGCTGCACCGCATCGCCGAGGACTTCGACGTGGTCGTCTCGTTCGACGCCAAGCCGATGCCCGGCGACTGGAACGGCGCCGGCGCGCACACCAACTTCTCCACCAGAGCGATGCGTGAAGGCTGGGAACCGATCATTACCGCATGCGAAGCACTGGGTGGCAACGTGGCGGAGCACATCGACAACTACGGCGT
>JAVHVY010000484.1:0-7686 GCA_032160305.1 Actinoplanes sp. | reverse complement strand
CTGCCCGGCTGCCCGGCTGCCCGGCTTAACTCGGTAGTGGCGTAGGGGTTATGGGGTGGCACGAGATGACCTTACTTGCGGTCATCTACGCCGGCGAGCGCGCCTATCGCCGGCGCGACGACGTTGCCGTCGTCCCGTTGGCACTACTCGGCCCGTGATGCGGGCGGCAAGCACGGCACCCCCGCGGATCGAGGCCGAAGTTGCTCAGCGAGTCAGGGTAGGTAGACGGATGGTGAAGAGGGTGCCTTGGCCCGGCTGGCTCGCGACTTCGATGGTGCCGCCGTGGACCTCGGCCAGGTGACGGGCGATCGCGAGGCCCAGGCCACTGCCGCCGGTCGAACGGCTGCGGGACTGGTCCGCCCGCCAGAAGCGGTCGAAGATCTTGGGCAGGTACTCAGCCGGGATGCCGGTGCCCGTGTCTTGTACGGTGATCGTCGTGTCGTGTGCGGCTACGGTGACCGTGCCGCCCGCCGGGGTGTAGCGAATCGCGTTCGAGACCAGGTTGCCGACCAGTTGGCGCAGGCGTACCTGGTCGGCAGGCAGGACCGGGTCGTGCGGGATGTCGAGTTGCAGGTCGACGCCGGCCGCGTGGGCGGCGCCGCGGTGGCTGTCCACCACCTGGGTGAGCACGTCGCGGACGTACGTCGGCTCGGGGTGGATGCGCAGCGTGCCCGCGTCCGCGGCGGCCAGGTCGCGCAGGTCGTCGATGATGTGTTGCAGCAGGATCACCTCCTCGTGCAGGAGTGCGAGCAGTTGGGCGTCGGTCGGGGTGAGGTCGTCCTGGGCTGCTTCCAGCCAGATGCGGATGTTGCTGAGCGGGCTGCGCAGCTCGTGCGCGACGTCGTTGACCATGGCCCGGCGCTGGGCGTCGGCCCGCTCCCGGTGGCCGGCCGAGTCGTTCAGGGCCCGGGCCAGGTGACCGATCTCGTCCTTGGTGGACACCACAGCCGGGATGTGCCGGGCGGCGGACTCGGTGAGGACCCGCAGTGGGCGGACCAGCCGGCGGCCGGCCAGCACGGTGACGGCGATGGTGATGAGCAGGATGGCACCGGTCACGGTGATGATCCGGACGGTGTTGCCGGTGGACAGGGTGAAGGTGGTCCGGTCGACGCCGGTCCTCGCGTCGGTGACGAACAGCAAGACGCGCGGGGCCACGTACGCCTGCAGTTGGGTTCGTCGTTCTTTCTCCACGCAGCCGCGGGTGGCCTGGTCGGTGGCCATGACGGCGACCAGTTCCTCCCCCGAGAGCTTGAGGACCGTGGACGAGCCAGGCACCGTGGTGACCGGTGTCGGGCTCAGGTAGGCGGTGAAGTCGGGGCGGATCTGCAGCTGGTCCGCGCGGCCGCCCAGGTTGAGGCAGGTGGCGGTCAGCGTGCTCAGCGTTCGCAGGGCCTTCTGCTCGGTTTTACTGACCAGGGCCGCGAGCTGTTGACGGCAGATGTTGGCGACGCCGCCGCGGTCGGGACTGGTCAGGATGACCTGCGGCCGACCGCTCGGTTCCTGCCTGATCGTTGCGTCGAAGCCGACCTTGCGCAGGCAGGTCAGTTCCTGGTCGGCGGTGTCGCGCAAGGCCGGGCGTTCGGCCGGCGGGACGAGGTACGGCCCGACCGCCCGGGCGTCGATGCTGTCGGTGCCTCCGGTGAGGCCGAGGTCCAGGTTGAGCGGATCCACCACGGCGGACGGCCGCGCGGTGCGCAGCGAGGGGCCGGTGCCGGACTCGGCGATCACCGAGCGCTCCTCGGTCATCAGCGTGATCCGGCGGCCCAGTTCGGCGGCCCGCGCGTCGATCAGGGCTGGGGCGCCGGACCAGTCCGGGTGGGTGGCGGCGTAGGCGATCAGCATGTCGTACACGCCCTTGTCGTCGTCGAGCACGCGTCCCTGTTCCTGGCTGACCGCCCGGGTGGCGGTGCTGGCGGCGAGCCACGCGGTGGACGTGATCGCCGCGACGGCGATCAGGACCGAGGTGGCCAGCAGCCGGGTTATCAGGCTGTGCCGGACCGGCACCCGGTCACTCACGCGGGGCTCTCCTTAGGCGCGCGCTCGCGGCCATCGCTGCGCTCGGTGCACTCACTCACGCCGGGCCCTTCCTTAGGCGCGAGCTCGCGGCGCTCAATCACGCTGGGGCCAGTTTGTAGCCGACGCCGTGGACGGTGAGCAGCTGGACGGGGCGCCGGGAGTCGGCCTCGATCTTGCGGCGCAGGTTCGCCACGTGGACGTCGATGGTGCGCTCGGTCGAGCTGCGGTCGATGCCCCGGGTGTGATGTAGCAACTGGGCCCGAGTGAAGACCCGGTCCGGTTGCTCCGACATGGCGGCCAGGATCGCGAACTCTCCGCGGGTGCATTCGATCCGGACGCCGTCGAGGGTGACGTGATGGCCGACCAGGTCGATGCCGATTCGCCCGATCTGCCGGGTCCGGCGTTCGGCCGGGCCTGATGTGCCCCGCGACGAACGCCGCAGCAGGGTGCGGATGCGGGCCATCAACTCCCGCGGGCTGAACGGCTTGGTCAGATAGTCGTCGGCCCCGAGTTCCAGCCCGGCCAACAGGTCGTCCTCGGTGCTGCGGGCGGTCAGCATCAAGATCAGGACGTCCGACTCGCGCCGAAGGGTCCGGCACACCTGTAGGCCGTCGAGCCCCGGCATCATCACGTCGAGGATCAGCAGGTCGGGTAGCAGCCGGCGGGCGGTGTCGAGCGCCGCCTGCCCGTCGTGCACCACGACGGCCTCGTGGCCGTCCGCGACGAGGTACCGGCGGATTCCCTCCGCGTGCCGCGGATCGTCGTCGGCGACCATGACCTGTGCACACATGACGGCGATGATAGGTCGGCCCGGCCGGAATGCGGACGAGGTCCGGATGACCTGACAATTACCTAACGAACCTTGCCCACGCTCGTCGGCATGTATGCGAAGCCCGATGTTCCGACCGAAGTGATCACGCTGCCCGGCGCACCACCGCCCCGGCCACGGCCACGGCGGCGGCGGACTGCCGGATGGCTGATCGTGGGTGTCGTCATCGCGGTGGCGGCCGGAACGGTGGTCGTGGTCGCCCGCCAGCGGGCCGCCAGCGGGCCGGCGCCGCAGGCGACGACCGCCGCCAAGACCGCAAAGATCGAGCGCAAGGACCTCTCCACCACGAGGACGATGCCCGGGACCATCGGGTACGGCGCAGCACGCCCGCTGGCCGGGCACCAGGACGCGACGGTGACGTGGCTCCCACGGCCGGGCGCCACCATCGCACGGGGAAAACAGCTGTTCCGCGCCGACGACAAGCCCGTGATCCTGTTCTACGGCACCATGCCGCTGTACCGTGCGATCGCCGGCAACAACCTGGTGGGCAAGGACGTCCGGATCATCGCGGACAATCTCAAAAGCCTCGGGTACGCGATCGGCCGCCAGCCCGCGGCCGGGGAACACGTCGTGCCGCAGGCCACGGCCGGAAGTACCACGGCGAGCGCCTCCGTGGAGGTCAAGAAGGGCGACGGTGTGCTCACCGACGCGCTGATCGCCGCGATCAAGCGCTGGCAGACCGGCGCCGGGCTGCCGGTGACCGGCCGGGTCGAGGTGGGCGACGTCGAGGTGCAGGACGGTGCGGTCCGGATCGATTCGGTGGCGGTGCAGCCCGGTACGCCGGCGAACGCCCAGCTGATGTCGGTGACCTCGACCCGCAAGGTGATCACCGTGTCCACCGAACTGACCGACGTCGCCGGGATCGAGCGGGCCGACCGGGTGACGATCGCGCTGCCCGACGACCGTACGGTGAAAGCCCGGGTGACCTCGGTCGGCAAGAACCTCACCACCGCGGACGGCAGTACCGGCGACACGCCGAAGCTGACCGTGACGATAACCGCCGAGGACGCGCACAGCATCGCCGACCTCGACTCCGCCGCGGTCGAGGCGAACTTCACCGGCCAGACGGTCAGAGGCGTTCTGGCGGTGCCGATCGAGGCGCTGGTGGCGCTCACCGAGGGCGGCTACGCCGTACAGATCCCGACCGGCCTGGTTGCGGTGACCACTGGCATGTTCGCCGACGGCTGGGTCGAGATCAACGGCGCGGGGATCACCGCGGGCACGGACGTGGTGGTCTCCTCGTGACCGTTCTCTCGCTCCGAAACGTCGGCATGTCCTATCCCGGTGGCGTGACCGCCCTGGCCGGCGTCAGTCTCGACATCGCCGCCGGAGAGATGGTGGCCGTCGTCGGGCCTTCCGGATCGGGCAAGTCGACCCTGCTGAACATCATCGGGACCCTGGACCGGCCCACCACGGGCAGCCTACGGATCTCCGGCCACGACGTCGCGACGCTCGGCGACCGGCAGCTGTCGGCGATCCGGGCTCGCGAGGTCGGCTTCGTCTTCCAGCAGTTCCATCTGATCGACGGGCTCAGCGCCGCCGCGAACGTCGCCACCGGCCTGCCGTACGCCGGAGTGCCCCGCAGCGACCGCCGCGCGTCGGCCCTGCGCGCATTGGCCCGGGTCGGCCTGGAACATCGCTCCGGTCACCGTCCCCAGCAGCTCTCCGGCGGTGAGCGGCAGCGCGTCGCGATCGCCCGGGCACTGGTCAACGGGCCGTCGCTGGTGCTGGCCGACGAGCCCACCGGCGCGCTCGACACCGCCACCGGACAGGCCGTCCTGGGGTTGCTGCGCCGGCTCAACGAGGAGGGCACCACCATCGCACTGATCACCCACGACCGGGACATCGCGGCGTCGCTGCCGCGGCTCATCGAGATCCGCGACGGACGCCTGGTCCGTGATGGTGTACCGGAGGCCGGACGATGACCCGGCCGGTCCGGCCGGTCCGGCTGGCCCTGCTGGACCTGCTCGGCCTGGGGCTGATGGGCCTGCGGACCCGCCCGGCCCGGGCGATGCTGTCCGCGCTCGGCATCGCCATCGGGATCGCCACGATGATCGTGGTGACCGGCATCCCGGCCTCCAGCCACGCCGAGTTGCGCACCGAGCTCACCGCGCTGGGGACGAACACCCTGCAGGCGACGCAGAACCCGAATGCGGACGACTCCGTTCGGCTGCCGGAGTCGGCGGTGAGCATGGTCCGGCGGATCAGCCCGGTCACGGCAGTCAGCGCGGTCGCCAACACCCACACATTCGTACGCCGTAACGACCGTCTCGACCCGCAGGACGGCGCCGGCCTGACCGTGCTGGCGGGCCAGTTGGACCTGCTGCCCACGATCGGCGCCGAGGTCCGGTCCGGCCGGTGGCTGACCGCCGCCACAGCCGCGTTTCCCACGGTCGTGCTCGGCGCTGTCGCGGCCACCCGGCTCGGCATCACCGACCTGCCGTCCGGCCGACCCGCCCCCGAGGTGGTGATCGCCGACCACGCGTTCATCGTGGTCGGCATCCTGGCCACCTCCCGGCTGCACCCGGACATCGACCGGTCGGTGCTGGTCGGCTGGGCGGCGGCCCGCACCCAGCTGCACTTCGACGGCCACCCGACGGTGCTCTACATCCGGTGCGAGGAGCCCCAGCTCGATGCGGTGCGGGGCGTGTTGGCTCAGACGATCTCCCCGGAGCGGCCGGGCCAGGTGATCGTCAGCCGGCCGTCGGACGCGCTCGCCGCCAAGCGGGCCACCGACAGCAGCTTCTCGGTGCTGTTCCTGGCCTTGGCCGCGGTCGCTCTCGTCGTCGGCGGCATCGGGGTGGCCAACACGATGGTCGTGGCCGTTCTCGAACGGCGCTCCGAGATCGGCCTGCGGCGCGCGCTCGGCGCCACCCGTGGGCAGATCCGCGGCCAGTTCCTGACCGAGTCGGTACTGCTCGCCATCCTCGGCGGCCTGGCCGGCACGACCCTCGGCCTGCTCGCCACCGTGGGGTACGCGAGCTGGCAGCAGTGGCCGCTGGTGGTGCCCGCCGCGTCGGCGATCGCCGGGGTGGGCGGGGCCGTCGTCATCGGCGTGCTCGCGGGCGTCTACCCGTGCGTACGCGCGGCCCGCCTCACCCCGACGCAGGCCCTCGCCACGATCTGAACGCCTAAAAGCGCGGCGGCCGGGCTCCGGCCGCCGCGCTCGGCGTAGTCCGCCGCGCCTACTACTTCTTCTCGGCGGCGACCTCACGCTGGCACTGGTCGGTCGCGTCCAGCATCTTGGCAACGTTCTGCCTCGAGTCGCTCTTCGGGTCGAAGCCCTTCTTCTTCAGGCACTGGTCCACGGCGTGGGCGAAGTCGCCGGCCTGCGGGTTGGCCGGGTCCAGCTCCCATTCGGGCAGCGGGTAGTACTGCTCCTCACAGGCCCGAAGTTCTTGAGCCGTCTTCGGCGCGATGGCCCCGTCCGGGGGTGCACCACCGAGGCCCGCCTTCTTCGCGTCCAGGAGGGTGTGGCCGTGGTCCTTCAGGCATGTGTAGTACGGCACCATCAGAGCCTGCTTCTCGTCCGGCGTCATGTCTATCCGGTACCGGGGCCGCTTCGACTCCGCGTCCGTGCTCGGCGTGGCCGCGGCGCTGGCCAGCGTGGCCACCTTCGCGCCGGTCCCGCTGTCGCCCCCGGTCGTCTGCGGCGATCCGCATGCCTGCAGAGCGCCGCCCAGCGCGATCGCCACGACCAGCCCAGGAATTCCGCGCACAATGCCTCCCTGTCCTACCCGGTCCGGGAACCTCCGCGGGACCGGTGACCAGCTTTTCGGACAGACATGTGGAATTTGTCAGCTCGCTGACCATGCGGAATGCGAACCGCCTGTGGCGCTGACCGGCGGTTCGTGTCGTCCGGGACGTGGAGTCGATCGCCGCTGAGAGCGATGGCGTGGCGAGCTGATCTCGGCTCAGCCGTCCAGGATTTGGACGGGCTGGCCCGTGATCGCGGGGCCATAACGATCCGTCACGCCGGACGCGCCAACATTGCCCACGACCGCCACGATTTCCAAGGCCACACTGCGAAACGGAACAACGACGCGGCCGTAGCCGGCTGGCCACGCATGGCTCCTGGCTGCACGGGACTAGCCGGCGGTGGCCTCGCGCTGGATCTGCTCGAACTGGGCGGCCATCGCGACGGCCAGGGTCTGCGCGGCGGATAACGGACGAACCATGACCGTGAACTCGTCGATCAGGCCGCTCTCGTCCAGGTGCAGGAAATCGCAGCCCTCGACGGCGACGTCGCCGATCCGCGCCTCGAACACCAGCGCGTGGTCGCGACCACCGTCGCCACTCAGCTCACGGACGTACCGGAAGTCCTCGAGCACCCGCAGCACGCCGCGCAGGATCGCCGCGGTGATGGCCTTGCCCGGATAGGGCTTAAACGCCACCGGGCTGCAAAACACCACGTTGTCGGCCAGGGCCGCCGCGATGGCGTCGGGGTCACGTGCTTCCACCGCAGTGCGAAAGTCGATCACCGTGCCAGGGTACGGGCGTTCCGTCCCGCCGCCGAACGCCAGTACCTGCCGAGGCAGCACCGCGCATTATCGGCGGCATTAAGGCGGACGTCGGGGCTACAAAGCCGCCAGCCGTCACCGGCTCATCTTTATCTCTGGGGAGACCACAGATCACCCAGCCAGCGCGCACCTGTGGCGTGCGGCTGTAGCGGATGACAACTCGCCGAGGACGGACACGGACCGTAGCGATCGCTTCGGCCGGGTAGCGACGACGCATTGCTGCGCCGCCGCCCCCTCAGAACCGGACGTGCACGATTTCCATGCATCCGGCTCAAGCAAGCCCTATGGTTCGCGGGTGTGCAGAGTGCTGGCCTGCCGTTT
>JAVHVY010000464.1:0-15719 GCA_032160305.1 Actinoplanes sp. | reverse complement strand
CTGTGGGCCGTGGGGCCGGGTCTGTGGGCCGTGGGGCCGGGCTGTGGGCCGTGGGGCCGGGGTCTGTGGGCCGGGGTCTGTGGGCCGGGGTCTGTGGGCCGGGGTCTGTGGGCCGGGGTCTGTGGGCCGGGGTCTGTGGGCCGGGGTCTGTGGGCCGGGGTCTGTGGGGCTTCGGCGATGGCAGCGTTGTCAGTCGGGCGGAGATTGGTGCAGCAGGGTGGGGTTGTCGCGGATGAGGGCGGCGAGGCGCCGGGTCGCCGCCTCGGTGGCCTCCGCGTCGATGCGCAACGGGATCGGTTCGGGCAGTGGCTCCGGCATGCCGCGCTGGGCCGGCGACTGATCGGCGGGCCGCTGATCGGCGGCCCGCTGTGGCGCGCGCTGGCCCGCACCCGGCTCCTCGGCCGCCCGGTGCTGCTCGACGTGGATGCGCCGGGTCGTCTGCGTCGGCACCTGCGGGGGCGGGGTGGGGGCGAACGGATGTGGCTCCGGCTCGTCAGACTCGCTGTAGGAGAAGCTGCGCTCGGCGTAGCCGCGCGCAGGCTCATAGCTCTGGCCCGCGGCCCCGTAGCTCGGCCCAGGCGGCTTGTAGCTGTCGGCGGCCGGCTCGTAGCTCTTTGCGGCCGGCTCGTAGTTCTTGGCGGGCGGCTCGTAGCTCTTGGCGGGCGGGTCGGAGAAGAAGGCGTCCGAGTGGCTGTACTCCGCGCTGGACTGGTAGCCCGTGCCCGGGTCGTAGCGGTCGCGGTCGTCGTAGCTGATCCGGCGGGTCTCCTGACCGGCCTCGGGTCGGCTCTCGTGGGCCGGGGCCACGAACGGCGGCTCCTCGACCTCGACCTCGAAATCGGCATGCCGTGGCGCGGCGGCCTCCGGCTCCGAGACGCGGGAGGCGACCGTGTTGTCCGCGCTGACCTGCACGACGCCGTCTTCCATCGCGAAGTGCAGCAGCAGCGGGTCGCCGACCCCCTCGACGCCGACCGTGACTTCGAGCTTCGGATTGCGGTTGACCACATCGGCGATCGCCTCGACCAGCTCGGTCACCGCCGGCGAGGTACCGGGAGACTCGCCTGCTGCCCGACGGCGCAACTCGTCACGACGCGCCAGCTTGTCGAGCGCATCGTCCAATCCGCCCCGCATGTCACCGTCCTCCCGTCAGGCCCGTCGTCCGGTCCACTCTGCCCGCTTGAAGGCCGGGTGGGAACCACGCACCTGAAGCGACCGGCGCAACTTTACGACGACTTCATCGTGATGGCTCGATCGAGGGCCTTGTGTAGCACGATCAGCAGGGTGTCGCGGCCCGAACACAAAGCGAGCATCAAACGACAAGACCGGCACATCGTCGCGTACGGCCAGGGCCCAGCGCACGTTGTCGATATGGTAGCCGAGCTGCCCGTTGCACGTGTTGAGCGCGACGACGAACGGCAGCCCGGCGCGTTCGAAGTAGTCCACAGTGGGATAACAGGCGTCAATTCTGGTCGTATCGGCTATTCCGACCGACTCCGTGGTCATCTCGGCCTCGGTCGTCAAGGGCGATTTCTCGGAAATGGCACCGAGTACTGTCGTCTTTCCGACACCGAACCCGCCCGCGACCACAATCTTGACAGGCACCGGCGCCGTGGTCGACGGCGCTCGGCGGGCATCCGCGCAGTACCGCGACACGGTTGTCAGGACATGGCTCGAAGTCCATGAATCACTCGCATGATGGTCGCAAGGTCGGGAAGGTCGCTCGCCAACACGTGTACATCGACGTGCCCGGTGGCTTGCAGGTCACCGACCAGGATCCGGGTCACGCCCAGGTGCATCTGGAGGCGCGCGGAGATCTCCGCCACCGACAGCGGCGCGGCACAGAGGCGCACGATCGCTCTCATCTCGGGCGACAACCGGTTCGACATCGCCGTACCGACCGCCGTCACCTGGGTCTCCATCCCGATGGCGGGATCCACGCCTGCGACTCGGCCGGCCGTGATGACGAACGGCCGCAGCGTTGTCGTGCGCTCACCCGGGGACCGCGTCCCGCCCTGATGGGCACCCTGCACCTCGGCCGATGGGCGCGGCGAGACGTCGTGCAGGAACGGCCGGACGCGCGGCGCCGCAGGGGGCACCGGGTCGTCGGGGTCGGCCCCGGTTCTCATTGCTGGACGGCGTTTTTCAATTCAGCGATGAGCCGGGGGCTGAGCGCGTTACCGGCCCGCGCGGCGAACAAGGTCATCTCGTAGGCGAGGGTGCCGAGGTTGGCCGTACGGTCGGCGATGACGCCGAGCACCGAGCCCGTACTGATCGCGGTGACGAGCAGATAGCCGTCGGCCATGTCGATGATGACCCGGTTCAGGCTGCCCAACGCATACCAACTGGCCGCACCGCCGGCGAGGCTGGTCAGGCCGGAGACGACCGCCGCGAGCCGCTCGGCGTTCGGCCGGTCCCTGATCGCCGACAGGGCGATCAGCAGCCCGTCCGAGGAGACGGCGATCGCCTCGATCACCCCGGCGGTGCCGGACGTGAACGAGTCCAGCAGCCAGTTGAAGGACTTCGCCTCGGCGCTGAGCTGGGTCTGGGCGTAGTCGCGACCGTTGCCGGTGTCGGTGGAGTAGGGGGATGTCATCGCGGTTGTCCCTCATGTTGTGGCTGAATTTCGCTCAGGGCGAGTGCGACACCGTACTCGAACTGTTCGATCTGAGCCCGGGCGGCTTCCGGGTCCATCGGTCGCGCCGGCCAGGCCGGCGGGGTGGCCCGCATCGGTTCGATGACGGGCAGCGACGCGCCCGGCACCCGCCGGGTCAGCGGCGGATGTCCGGCCGCGGGCGGCGAGGACATGTCGGCCTCGATCGCGTCCTCCCGCGCCCGGTTGACGTCCGCCTCGAACACCGCGAACGCCTCCTTGGCCGCCACCGCGTCGTCCGAGGTGGGCGGCGTGACCGGCGGCTTCGGACCGGTCTCGGCCGGCAACTGGCTGCCGGGAACGCGCTGCCGTAACGGACTCCCGGAGCCGTTCCCCAACGCGGGCCACGGTGGCGGCTCACCCGCCTGCGCCAGCTCCGCATTCGCCTGCGCCGGCTTCGCATTCGCCTGCGCCGCATCCGCCCGCGCTGGCTCCGCATTCGCCTGCGCCGGCTCCGTATTCGCCTGCGCCGGCTCCGTATTCGCCTGCGGTGGCTCCGCATTCGGCTGCGCCGGCTCCAAATACGGCCACGGTGGCGGCTCCGCACTCGCCTGCGGCCGCTCCGCATACGGCCACGGTGGCGGTTCGTACGCCTGCGGGGGCTCCGCATACGTCTGCGGCGGCTCCGCATCCGGCTGTGGGGGCTCCGCGTGGGCCTGGGGCGGTTCGGTGTACGCCGGCGGCGCTTCGGTCCAGGCCGCCGGGGTGTCGGGGCTCGGCTCGTCCAGCGGGCGGCGCCGGGCGGGGAGCTGCCGGGGCGCCGGGCCCGGCATGACGATCGGCCCCTCCATGACCAGCGGCGGCTGCGTCTCCGCAGACCAGACCGTGGTCGGGTGGGCGACCGGCAGCTCCGGCATCGGGGTCGGGTGGCGCCCCGCGACCGGCGAGTCGCTGGTCATCGGCCGGCCGTACGGGCTGGTGTCCGGCACCGGCTCCGCGTCGTAGACCGGCCAGTTCGGATACGCCGACCGGTCGTCGTGGTAGCTGCTCGGTGTGGCCTCGATGGCGGCCGGCCCGGCATACAGTGCGAAGGCGTCCCAGGACCGGGCCGCCTTCAGCGTCCGGGTGGCACGGTTCAGCACGTTCGCATCGAAGGGCTGGGCGCTCCCCGGCACCGACCGGGCCGACCCGCCCGAGACCAGCGCGAACTCGGAAGGGTGCCCGACCGTCGCCTGGATCGGGCCCATCGTGTCGATCCGCGAGACCAGGTGCTGCGGGTGCAGGTCGATCCACGCCGTGACGCCGCTCTCCGGGGTGTCGGTCAGGGTGACCTCGATACCGTGCCGGCGGGCCAGCCGGCCGACGACGAAGAGGCCGAGCACCTCGGTGGGCGCCAGGTCGAGGCGTTCCCGGCGGGTCAGCCGGGCGTTCTCCTCGGCGAGGCGTTCGGGGGCGAGGCCCAGGCCATGGTCGACCACCGCGAGGCGGGCGCCGCCGCGCAGCTCGGTGGCGGCGACGACGACCCGGGTATGCGGCGGCGAGAACGACGTCGCGTTCTCCATCAGCTCGGCAAGAAGCAGGGTCAGGTCGGCCGCGACGGCGGGCACGACCTCGATCTCCTCGGGCACGTCGACGTCGACCCGGGTGTAGTCCTCGATCTCGCCGAGGGCGAGCCGGACGACGTCCTCCAGGGGCAGCGGCGCCATGTGCTCGTTGGCGCCCGCGCCGCCGGAGAGTACGACCAGCGAGCTCGCGTTGCGGCGCAGCCGGCTGGACATGTGGTCGAGGCGGTAGAGCTCGCGGAGCCGGTCGGGGTCCGTCTCCCGGCGCTCCAGGGTGTCGATCAGCGCGAGCTGGCGGCCGACCAGGTTCTGCGTGCGGCGGCCGACATGGCCGAACATCTGCGCGACGTTGCGCCGGCCGACCACCTGGCGTTCCACTAGCCGCGCGGCGGTGGTCTGCACCCGGTCGAACGCGCGGGCCAGGTCGCCGATCTCGTCGCGGGCCTCGACGTCGATCAGGTCGAGGCGGATCGGCCGGGCCGCCTCGGTCTCGTCGTCGGCGACTCGTTCCAACTCCCGCTCGGCGGCGCGGGCCACCCGGTCGGCCGAGCGGGTCAGGCGCCGCAGCGGACGGGCGACCGCGCGGGCCATGACGGCGCTCAGGGCGATCACCAGGAACAGCAGGATCAACGAGCCGCCCCCGATCAGGTACGCCGTACGCAGCGCGCTGTCCCGGTTGGCGGCGACGGCCACGGAGGCGTCGGCGGCGATCCGCTTCTCGACGAAGCCGCCCAGGACGCCGACGGACTCCAGCGACGGGAACAGGGTCACGATCTTGAGCAGCTTGACCGCGCCGGCCGGGTCCGCCGCCGCCCGGGTGAGGAATTCCGTACCGACCCGCAAGCCGAACGCCTCGTGTTCAGCCAGGTAGAGCTTGTACTGCGCCGGGGTGAAGAACTGCTCGGCCTGCTGGATCGTCGCCTGCAGCTGGATGAGCACCGAGGAGAACAGGCCGGCGAACGCCGCGTTCTGGGTGGCTACCGCCGAGGTCAGGTAGGCCGACGCCTGGTTGATCTGGTCGTCGGTGCGCAGTGCCTGGTCGAGTGCGAAGACCTGGCGGCCGGCCGCGGTGGTCAGGTCGGCGACCCTGGGCAGCCGCAGCGCGGTGATCAGCGGCATGATCACGCTGGTGAAGTCGGTGATGATCTGGTCGGGCCGGGCGGTGCGGGCGAGCACCGCGTCGCGGGTCGCGGTGAGCCGGCTCGCGCTGGCGACCGCGCGCTTCATCTCCGCCGAGAGCGGCTGGTCGAGGTGGCCCAGGTGTTCGAGGTGTTCCTGCGCGTTCGCGCTGACCACCACCAGCTCGGGCGCCTGCACGACGTGGAACAGGTAGCCGACCGAGGCCAGCCGCTCGTCCTGCAGCTCCTGCACCGTCGATCCGACCTGCACGGCCAGGGCCACGGCGTCGGCGGTGCGCTGCGCCGCGCGGGCCACGTCGACGCGGTTTACGACGATCGGCACGCTCAGCGCGAGGACGCCGAGCAGGGGCGCCAGCATGAGCAGGGCCAGTTTGCCCAGGATGCGTAACCTACCGAAGAGCACCGGATCGCTCCCGCCGTGTCGCTGTGGTGTCGCCGTAGGTCGGCATCGGGTCGAGCGGCCCGGTCGAGTACCCGTCGGGCCGTTCGGCCGAGCCGCGGCTGGTGTGCTCGGCCGTACCGGCGCGGCGGCGGCCGGTCAGCTGCAGGACCAGCGACAGCAGCACGAGCAGCACCAGCGCGCCCGCACTGATCAGCAGTTGCAGCCGGCGGGTGTCGAGCCGGTCGAGCCGGTCGGTGAGCAGGCCGTTCATCTCGCGGATCAGTACGCCGGCGAGGCCGTTGAGCGAGGTCTGCAGCTGGCTCTGCGCGGTGGCCATCGTGCCCGCGTTCGGCCTGCCGCCGGTCGGGTCCGCCCCGCGGGTGAAGGCCTCGACGCCACGCCGGAACGAGTCGACGCTGCTCACCAGGTTTCCGCTGAGGGTGCCGCTGTGGGTGTTGTCGACGGCTGACTGCAGGTTGTCCGTCAGGTTGAACACGTCGGTGTTGACCTGCTGGACCGCCGCTCCGAACTGCGGTACGAGAACAGCGAGGGTCTGCTGGCGCTGGGCGGCGGTGCCGGTCACGCCGGCGACCAGCTGCGCCAGATCGCCCATCCGGCTCACGGCGACGACGGCGCTGGGCAGGTCGACGGCGAGCGCCTGCTGCAGGTTGGAGAGGTCGTTGTCCGCGTCGCGGATCAGCTCCGCATTCTTGCGGACCGAGTTGTAGAGAGCCAGAGCGAGATTCGTGACCTCGACGTGCGCCTGGAAGATGTCGGTGGTGCTGCCGGTGACGGCGGGCAGGCGCTGGATCTTGTCACGCAGGCCGGACCAGCGTTCGTGGGTGGCGAGCGCGTCGCCGAGGCGCTGGTCGACGGTGGAGACCCGGCCGACGGCGGCGGTCAGTGCGGCGGGCGCCGCGGCCACCCCCTGCAGTGCGGAGGACTGCGCCTCGACCAGGCCGCTGATCAGCGGCGAGAGGTTGGCCAGATACTCCACGCCCTGCTGTTCGAGTGTCGTGCTCGTACGCTGGTCCTGGTTGTCGTTCCACAGCCAGGCGACCATGACCCCGGCGGGCGCGAGAATGATGACCGTCACCAGCGCCGCGATGGCGGCGCGTACACGGGACGGCCGGGTCGTTGCCGCTGCTGCCATTGCTTTCGTCCTCCGCCTTGCGCGCGTTGGGCCGGATCGAAAACTACTGTCAGTAGTCATTCGGGCGCACCGATCCGGGTCAATCTATCCGAGAAATATTCAAGTGACCCCTTTCCAAGAGTCGGAGTTATGTCGGCTATTCGGGGGATACGCCGGGGGACCCGGATGGCTGTACCGAGCGGTCCGACCTGCGCGACCTCCGTCCGCGACGGCGAAGACGCAGTCCACAATAGCGGTGTTCGGCCGCGCCAAAAGAGTCTTGAACTCTGCCGGTGGACGACCCGCGAATGCGCCGCGGAGATCCACAATAGATCGAGGTGGCGATGGACGCGAGCATCGACAATAAGTCAACGTACGGACACTTTCCGCGAAAATATCGCGAAGAGTAATGATGCGAACACTTCTATGACTTCTCGATTGTCCCAATATCTGGACGCGAGGATGGGATCACAGCCGACCGAGCGCCTTGCGTAGCGGGTCGAGGCCGAGCGAGCCCAGATTCAGCGCGTCCCGATGAAAGGTTTTGAGGTCGAAATCGGCGCCTTTGCGGGCCCGCGCGTCGTCCCGCGCCCGCAGCCAGATCCGTTCACCGATCTTGTACGACGGTGCCTGGCCCGGCCACCCCAGGTAACGACGCCACTCGAAGCGCAGCACCTCGTCGCTCATCCGGCAGTGCTGACGCAGGAATTCCCAGCCCAGCTGCGGCGTCCAGCGCTCGCCCGGGTGGAAGCCGAACGGATTGTCCCGCGGGATCTCCAGCTCCAGGTGCATGCCGATGTCGACGATCACCCGGGTGGCCCGCAGTGACTGCCCGTCGAGCATGCCGAGCCGGTCGCCCGGGTCGCCGAGATAACCCAGCTCGTCCATCAGGCGCTCGGCGTAGAGGGCCCAGCCCTCGCCGTGCCCGGAGCACCAGCAGAGCAGCCGCTGCCAGCGATTCAGCAACTCGGCGCGGACCTGGGTCTGGCCGACCTGCAGATGATGCCCGGGTACGCCCTCGTGGTAGACGGTGGTGACCTCTTTCCAGGTCGCGAACTCGGTGTCGCCCTCGGGGACCGCCCACCACATCCGCCCCGGCCGGGAGAAGTCCTCGCTCGGGCCGGTGTAGTAGATGGCGCCGTCGCTGGTCGGCGCCAGGCAGCACTCCAGCCGCAGCACCTGCTCGGGAATGTCGAAATGGGTGCCGTTGAGGTCGGCCACCGCCTTGTCGGCGAGCTGCTGCATCCAGTCGCGGAAGGCCTCCTTGCCGCTGATCCGGCGTGCCGGGTCGGCATCCAGCACCGCCACCGCCTCGCCGATGCTCGCGCCGGACCCGGCGATCTGGGCGGCGACGACCCGCATCTCGTTCTCCAGGCGGTGCAGTTCCTCGAAGCCCCAGGCGTACGTCTCGTTCTGGTCGATCTTCGCCCCGAGGAAGTACTGCGAGGCGAGCTCGTAGCGCTCCGGGCCGGCCGCCTCCTTGGCCCGGCCGCGCGGAGCCAGTTCCGACCGCAGGAAGTCGCCGAAGCCGGCCGTGGCCGCGGTGGCGGCGGCCGCCCCGCGTTGCACCTCGGCGGCGAGCGCTCCGCCGGCGCTCAGCCGATCGGCCAGCGCATGGAAAAAGTTATCCTTGTCAGGGTCTGTCCAGATCGCGCACTGGTCGGCGACGGCGACCAGTTGGGCGGTCGCACTGACCTGTCCCTGGTCGGCGCACTCGCGCAGGGTGCGCTGATACTGCTCGACGGCGGCTGGAAAGGCGTTCAGCCGGGCGGCGATGTTCGCCACCGCCTGCTCGCCCTCGGTGGGCATCAGGTCGAAGACCATCCGCAGGCCGTGCACCGCGCTGGAGATGACACTGACGTCGCTGGCGGCGTAGCCCGCGTCGTACTGGACCAGGGACAGGCCGAGGCGCTCCTGCATCGCGTCCTTGGCGACCTCCTCGGCCTCCGTCGCGGGCTCGGCGACATCGAGCTCGGCGAGGGTGCGCCGGGTCAGCTCCGCCTGCGCCGCATAGCCCTCCGGTGACACGTCGTCGAGCCGGTCGTCGTGGCCCGGGATGCCGACCCAGGTGGCGCCCGTCGGGTTGAGGTCAGCCCAATCGGTGACGTACCGGTTGGCGAGGTCGTCGATCTGTCCCACGCGCCGACCCTACGGGAGGCAGCCACGAAAGCGCTCGGTCATCCCGGCTGAGTGGTGGGACTTAGTCGTGCGAGGCCGTCCAGGCCAGCAATTCGTCGGCAGGCCACGTGTTCACCACCCGGTCGGCCGAAACCGCGCACATCGCCGCGCGCTCACAGCCGTTGCCGAGCCAGTCCAGCTGACCGGGGGCATGTGCGTCGGTGTCGATGCTGAAAAGGCAGCCCGCCTCGACCGCCGGCTGCAGGATCCGCTTCGGCGGGTCGAGCCGGTCCGGCCGGCAGTTGATCTCGATGGCCTTGCCGTACTCGACACCGGCGGCCAGCACCTTGGCCACGTCGAAGTCGCTCGGCGGGCGGGTCCGCCCGGTCCGGTGGCCCTTGTCGCCGGCGCCGGCCGCGGCCAGCTTCCGGCCGGTCAGATGGCCGAGGATGTCGAGGTGCGGGTTGGCGATCGCGGCCAGCATGCGCCGGGTCATCGTCGGCGCCTCGTCGCGCAGGTTGCTGTGCACTGAGCCGACCACCACGTCCAGCCGGGCCAGCAACTCGTCGTCCTGGTCGAGCGAGCCGTCGGCGAGGATGTCGACCTCGATGCCGGTCAGCACCCGGAAGCCGTCCGGTAGGGCGGCGTTCAGCTTGTCGACGTGGTCGAGCTGGCGGCGCAGGCGGGCCGGGGTCAGGCCGTTGGCCACGGTCAGCCGCGGTGAGTGATCGGTCAGCACCAGATACTCGTGGCCCAGCTCGACCGCGGCCAGCGCCATCTCCTCGATCGGGGAGCCGCCGTCCGACCAGTCGGAGTGCACGTGGCAGTCCCCGCGCAACGCCGCCCGCAGCTCGGCGGCGGCGCCGTGCAGATCGACGCCCGCGGTCGCGGCCACCCGCCGCAGGTAGACCGGTTCCTCGCCGGCCAGCGACTCGGCGATGCACCGGGCGGTCACGTCGCCGACTCCGGGCAGCTTGGCCAGCGTGCCGGCCTCCGCGCGTTCGGCCAGCTCGGCGGGGGGCAGGGCGGCGACGGTCGCGGCCGCGGAGCGGAACGCCTTCACCCGGTACGTGGCTTCGTTCGCCCGTTCCAGGTGGAAGGCGATGCGGCGGAGGTCGGTGACGGGATCCCGGAGGCTCACGGCTTCACGCTAGTGCGCGTGACGTTCGATCCGGAGATCATGCAACCTTCTCGCTTCCGTTCCGCAGCCGCGAGAGCTCGCACGGCTGGCGTTCCGACTGTAGGCGAGGGCGCAACCCGCCCAACCCCAACCGCCCCCGTTTCGACGGCAACGACTGAGTCGGGCGGACCATTTTGTGGGATCGTGCAACCTCGCGCGGCTCGTGATCGTCAGGGGGTCATGAGAGCGAGAGGAGTGCTGGTGAGAACAGAGCGTGACGAGCAGTTCCACAGCTTCGTGCTCGACCGAAGAGCGTCGCTGGTGCGTACAGCCACCTTGCTTACGGCCGGTGACGGGCACCTGGCTGAAGATCTGGTGCAGGCGACGCTGACCAAGCTCTACGTGGCCTGGCCGTCGTTTCGCCGTGCGGACAATCCGGACGGCTATCTGCGGCGGACGCTGGTCCACGCGCTAGTCGACGAGAAGCGGCGGTGGTGGCGGCGGCACGAGCAGCCGATGTCCGAGGTGCCGGACCGGCCCGGGGTCGAGGGGGCGCCGCCCGGCGACGAGGTCGATGCCGGACTGCGTACGGCGTTGCGGAACTTGCCGCCGCGGATGCGGTCGGCAGTGGTGTTCCGCTACTTCTACGACCTCGACGTCGCTGATACGGCCGATGTCCTGGGCTGTAGTGCCGGCACCGTGAAATCCCAGACCGCGCGGGCGTTGGAGCGTCTGCGGGTGTCGTTGAGAGACTTTCCTACCCTGACTGGAGTTGTGCAGTGATGGACCTTCATGACCACCTCGACCTGATTGCCGGGCCGGAGACGCCGGCCGCAGTGGCGGAAGCGGATGCTGATCTGGTGCGTGGGCGGCGGGCGCTGCGTCGCCGCCGGGCCGCGGCCGGCGCCGGGGCGTCGGTCTTTGTCTTCGCGGCCGCTGCTGCCGTGGTGGTGGCCTCGATCTCGGGCGCCGCCCCAGGGAAGACCCAGCAGTCGCCGGCCGCGTTACCGACAACGGTGACGACGACCAAGGGGTCGCTCACGCAGGCGCATCTGGTGGCCTATGTGGGTCAGCAGCCGGCCGGCTACACGATCGACAAGGTGCCGTCGGGCTGGGAGATCCAGGGCGCCGACGACTACGTGTTGACGATCGCGCCCAAGGGGATCCCCGACAAGGACCCGTCGAGCTTCGTCGGAAAGATCATGATCGCACTGCAGTCCTCCGATGACCACAGCACGCCGCAGGGGACCAAAGTCGACGTCGGCGGCCTCAAGGGTGTGATCAACGAGCCGGAGCACGGTGAGGCGCCCGGGGGACGGAAGCCGGTGCCGAGCGGCGTCGATGCTCGCCATCAGGACGACAAACACAGCAAGAACCTGTGGGTGCAGCAGGATAACGGCAACTGGCTGCAGGTCCAGATCTGGGACGCCAGCGGCTGGACCAACGCCGACATCACCGACTTCGGCACAGCCATCCACGTCCTTGCCAGCGCAAAGACGAGCGTTGGCTGACCGGATCCTTCAGTGGCCCGCCCGCGTAACGGGCGGGCCACCGCGACGAGTCCGCTGCCTCGGCGCGAGCGCGTAGCGGGCGGAACGCAGCGTCAACCGCTCTTGGTGCGCCCGGCGGACAGTGGCCTACCTGGAGCAGCTGGCCAAGGACCGACAGAGTCGGCTGCGTCGGCGCGCCGGCCCGGTCGGGGTGCGGTTGACCGGCCGCACTCGGGCGGTAACGGCGTCGGGCCACCCGGGCCGCCGCTCAGGTCCAGCGCTCCATTACGTAGTTGTCGGTGCCGCCGCCAGCGAAATCCTTGAAGTCCATGTTGCCGATGTTGATGTTCGTGCTGACCTCCACCGCTGCGTCCGGCCGCAGCCGGAACTGAGTGACGAACGGCTCGTCGTCATCCTGGAAAGGCTCGCCGTCCCACTCGGTCGTCACGGCCAGCAACGGGTTGTCCGGCTCCCGCATCGTGGCCTCGTCGGCCAGGAAGAAGACACCCGGCCCGTGCGATGCGGCGCGAATCGCCCGTAGCAGCCGGTCGGGAGGTTGGCCGGCGAACCGCAGATCCGAGATCGCGAAGGGCTCGACCGGGTCGTCCAGCCACGGCTCTCGCAGCTCCTGGACGACCCGGTCCCAGGCGTCCTCGTCGGTGAAGTCGGTGCGGATCACCAGAGCGCTGATGCCGTCGTACCCGTCGACCGGCAGCGCCTCGACCGGCTCGGCCGGGACCGGAATCTGCGGTGCGCGGCCTCCGCCGAGCAGCTGTCCGGCGAGGCGGGCCGCGCTCGGCACCACGCCGGTCAAACGGAAGACCAGTTCAAGGCGATGCAGTCCGTGCGTGATCTCGCCCAGGGCGACGGCCACCTCGGGCACCGTGAGCCCTTTGCGGCGGCGGGGGTCGTCGCGCATCTCCGTCAGCAGCCGGCCGTCTCGGTGGACGCTGAACGTCGCCCAGTAGCCGCTTGCGGGATGCCGCTGCTGCACAGCTACCACCGAGGGCGCGAGATCCGTCACCGCCAGGTCCGGATCGTCGCTGACGACGAGTACGTCCGGCCCTACGGCGACCGCCGCCACCACCGGGCGGCAGGCCCGCGTGAGCTGGTGCCACGTGCCCTCTGTCACCGCGACGCCGGCCCGTTCGAGCACCTCCGCGGCTGTGCTGCCGGACACAACCGCGACGCAGTAGCCGCGGCCGTCCCCGGCCAACGACCGGAACCAGGCGGCGAGATCGTCTTCCTGCGGGATCGCCGGCTCGCGCACCGGCCCCATCCACGTCGACCGGCCGGCAGACGACCACACCGGGGTCCCCGCCGAATCTCGTAGCTCCGCCCGGCCGCGCACGACGACGAACTCGGCCCCGGGCCCCGCGATCTCCTCGACCACCGTGCCGTCCAGCGCCCGGACCCGCAGGTGTCCGTCCTGCTCCAGCGCCAGAATGTTCTCCTGGTCGTAGTACCGGTCCCAGTGCGACGTATGCCCTCGAACGATGACCCGCACGATGCGACCGCTGTGCCACAACACCGTCGATCCGTCGTCGCTGGTCAAGGACTGACCGTCAAGGCTCTCGCCGGGGTGCATCACCGACCCGTGAGCCACCCTGCGCTCGCCCGGCGCCGCGGACCCGGCAGGAATCGGTGAGCTCCACACCACGGCGCCGGCCGCATCGGTCAGGGCAAGCTTGCCGCTGTCGCGCATCTCCAGCCGCCGTACGCCCCGCCAGGCCGTATCCGTGCTCCACAGCCGTTCACCGTGGTGGTTCCAGGCCACGAGGTCACCGTCGGGTCCCAGGCTGATCAGGCTCGAGCATGGCGCGTCGCTGACCCAGACCCGGTCTCGCGTGAGGTTGTCACGGACCGCCAGCGACGGCTCGTAGCACGAGTGCAGCACCGTGAAGCGCCCCGACGGCGAGGTCAGCGACTGCATCATCAGCGTGCCGCCCAGGGGCAGCCACGATGCCCCCGCTTGCCACCCCGTCCACTCGGCCGGTCGAGTCATTACTTTCCCCTTGCCGTCCCGCCGTCTCGACGGCGGGACCCTACACAAGTGAACAGCGGCGGGGAAACGCCCTAGCTCTGCGCCGGCGGCTTCCAGGACTGCAGCCATGGCGCGTCGGACCAGCCCTCGGCCGCGGCCATCAGCGGATAGGCCGTGGCACCGTCGACGGTCTCGCGGATGATGTCGGCGTGCCCGGTGTGCCGGGCCGTCTCCTGGATCAGGTGCAGCAGCACCCAGCGCAGCGTCCAGTGGTCGAGATCCTTCGGATTCCACGGGACCGCGTGGTCGACCGGGATCGCATGGTTCAGGTCGTCGAGCTCGGCCACCGTCTTCTCCGTCACCTCGGCGGCGCGGTCGTAGCGGGCGAACACGTCGTCGATCGTCTCGCCCTCGGCCAGCACGAAATCGGCGGCATAGCGGCCGTAGTCGATCGGCATCGGCTCCCGACGGACGGTGCCGAGCCAGCTCTCCTCGGTGGACGCGCAGTGCTTGATCAGGCCGCCGACGCTGAGCTGACTGGCGCTGGGCGTGGCCCGCACCTGCTCGGCGGTGAGGCCGTAAGCGGTCAACCGCAGCAGATAGCGCGCCTGGGCCAGAAAACCGAGCAGGCCCTCCGTCTCGTTGCTGATCGCGCCGACTTGAGCAGCCATCGGAACTCCTCGCTGAAGTGATTGGTGACCTGATGCTAGAAGTGAATCCGGTCAGTTTCCGGTCGCATTGCCAGAACCTTGCGGCCTTCCTCGTCGACCTTGGTGACCCATCCACCCACCTGACCCAGCCGCAGCAGCACGTCCGCACGGGCCGGCAGCTCGGCCTCGTCGCCCGGCACCGGCGGCCACCCGGCCCGGATCCGGCTGGCCGTGGCGAGCAGCGGCCGCAGTGCGGCGACCGGATCGGGTGTGTCCAGCGCGTCGTAGAGCTGGTCCAGCACCTTCAGTACCGATTCCAGGGCGGGACCGACCGCTGCGGCGTTGCCGCCACACATCGCCGCGGTCAACTCCGGCCGGGTCGCCGCGACCCGGCTGCCGTCCCGGAACGAGCCCGCCGCCAGCGAGGCGGCCAGCGGAGAATCGGTGACGGCGCTGGTCAGCGCCGCGGCGAGCAGGTGCGGCACGTGGCTGATCGACGCGACGGCCTTGTCGTGCTCGTCGGCGGTGGCCGGCACCACCCGGGCACCCAGCTCGATGCACAATCTGGCCAGCCGCAGCCAGTCCGGCAGATCGCCCTCCAGGCAGAGCACCCAGGCGCAGCCGTCGAAGAGTCGCGGATCGGCCGCCGCGAAGCCGGAGGTCTCCTTGCCGGCCATCGGATGCCCGCCGATGAAGCCGGCCAGCCGCAGATGCTTGGCGGCCAGGTCGCGGACCGGTCCCTTCACCGACGTCACGTCGGTGACCAGGCCGTCGTAATCGGCCAGCTCGGCGAACACGCCGGGCAGTGCCGGTAGCGGCACGGCCAGGACGACCAGCTCGGCGCCGCGGATCGCGTCCCGGATCGTGCCGGCGACCTGCCAGCGACGGTCCGCGGCGGCCCGGGCGGCGCCCGTGCGGGCGGTGCCGCGGGTCGCCGGGTCGGCGTCGAAGCCGACCACCCGGTGCCCGCGGGCGGCCAGCGCCTGCAGCACCGACCCGCCGATCAGCCCTAATCCGATAACCGCGACGTCCACGCCGGAACTCTTCCACACCGCCGGGGGTCATCCATGCGGACGGGTCTGCATTCGCCGATCTAGGCGTCCGCTTTCACCCGTTTCATGAACGGGTCCCGTTCAGGCCCGGCAGTTGTGCGCCGTCTTCCACCGTGACGGTGGCGACCGGGGCTCTTCCGACCCTTCGAACGCCACGAGGTCAGGAAGGTGGCCGGCCCGACCCCGCCCCGGTCGATGTCCGGCGCTGTCCCGTGCCGCCTGGATAGGCTGGCGTCGGGATCGCGGTCGGGGGCCACGGGTCGCGTACGAAATCATGGTCTGGGGGTTGGCATGGTCGATTGGCAAGGGTCCTGGCCGGCGGCGAAGCCACCGCCGGGGATGGCGCCGCCCGCACCGTTACCGCAGCCTCGCCGCCCGGTCTACCGCGAGCCGCACCCGATCGGCGCCGCCGCCGTGCTGGCCGGCATCGGTGGCGCCTTGCTGTGGTTCGCCCTGTTCGGCGCGCTCGGTCGCGGACTGGCGAGTTATGCCTGGTGGAC
>JAVHVY010000432.1:0-28314 GCA_032160305.1 Actinoplanes sp. | reverse complement strand
CTTCGGGGTGCGCCTGACGTTGACGCCGGCGCCGGGCCGGTTCACCACCGTGTGCACCAAGGCGGGGTGGCTGCACCTGGACGGGTACGAGCTGAGTGTGACGGCCGCCGCGCACACCCGGGCCGCGGCGGCGACGCCATGAGGTTCGCCGAGCAGGTCTCCGACCTGGAGCTCGCCGACTACCAGCGGGCGGTGCGGCTGCTGCTCCGGCATCCGTTGATCACCGAGTCCTGGCCGGACGAGCGGGCGCTGCCACGGGTCCGGCGATTCTCCGCCGCGCTGCGCGGTGACCTGGCCGACGCGTTCGGGTACCGGCTGGAGTTGCACGGCGGCACCGCGCGGCTGGTGCGCACGGCCGACGCTCTGGATCCGGATCGGCCGGCGGTCACCCGTACCGGCCGGCCGTTCGACCGGCAGCGCTATGCGTACCTGTCGTTGGGCCTGGCAGCGCTCGGCCGGGCCGGCATCCAGATCACGTTGAGTGAGCTCGCCGACGCCGTCGCCGGCGACGCGAACCGGATCACCGGCCTGGGCTTCGACCCGGACGCCGGGCCGGACCGCCGGGCGCTGGTTGACGCGGTCGGCTGGCTCGAGGACCGTGGTGTGCTACGGCTCGCCGACGGATCCAGCGCATCCTGGGCCGGCGACCCGGGCACCGGGGAGGCGCTGTACGACATCGCCCGCGACGTGGTGTTCGCCCTGTTCCGGCCGCCGCGGGTGCTGCAGCACATCGACTCCGTCGCCGCCCTGCGGGAACGCGCGATGAGTAGCAGCGGCAACGCTGATCGGCGCGCCGCCGCGCAGGCCGCGCGCCGCGCTGTCGTGGACCGGCCGGTGGTCTACTACGCCGATGTGGCCGGCGAGGTAGCCAACCACCTGCGCGGGTCCGCCCTGCCCGCCGACGTGTACCGGCTGACCGGGTTGCGTGTCGAGCGGCGCGCGGAGGGTGTGCTGCTGGTCGACACGACCCGGCTGTCGGCGGAGCAGTTCCCCGGGACGGGTTCGGTGGCCCAGGCGGCGGTGCTGCTGGCGACGGCCATGGCGGAGCGGGCCGCCGACCCCGACGGGCGCCGGGTACGCCGGATGCCCGCCCCCGACCCGCACGCGGCGCAGATCTCCCTCACCGCGCTGGTGGACGCCGGGCTGCCGCACGCCACCCGGATCAGCCTCGACGACGAGACCGCGAGCCCGGACGTGGCGAGCCTGGACGACCCAAGCCCCGACGAGGGCGACGACGACAACCGGTATCCGTTCATCACCGACAGTTTCCTCCGGGAGGCTGTCGCCGACATCCTCGAACGGTACGGGACCGCGTTCGGCGCGGCCTGGCACGCCGACCCGCAGCGGCTGCGTACCGAGGCGGTGGCGCTGCTCGTGCGCTTCGGTGCGGTCGTCGCCGCGCCGGGTGGGGTGCTGGTCCGCCCGCTCGTCGGCCGCTACCGCAGCACCGTCGCCCAGGTCCGTCAACGAGCACTGTTCTAAAGCTGAGGACGCCACGTGTCACGCTTCGCGCCCACCCGCGCCGGGATCATCAACCTGTGGGACTACCGCGACGAGGAGTTCCTTTTCGTCGACGGGTGGCTCGTGCTGCGCGGCCCGAACGGCTCCGGCAAGACCAAAGCCCTCGAGGTACTCTTCCCCTACGTGCTCGACGGGCGCATCGAGCCGCGCCGGCTGAACCCGTTCGCGGGCGAGGACCGCACCATGAAGTCCAACCTGCTCTACCGCGGCCAGGAGTCCGCCTACGCCTACGTGTGGATGGAGTTCGGTGACGGCACCCGCTATGTGACCATCGGTATCGGTCTGCGCGCGCACAAGCACAACGACCGGGTGACCCGCTGGCACTTCGTCGCCGAGGGTCGCGTCGGCGTCGACCTGTCGCTGCTCGACGCCGACGACCGGCCGTTGGGGCGCAAGGATCTCGTCGGGGCACTCGGCGTGGAGGCGGTGCGGGACTCGGCGGAGGAGTACCGGCACCTCGTCGACGCCGCGTTGTTCGGGCTGGGCCCGGCACGGTACGAGCAGCTGCTCGACCTCGTGCTGACCCTGCGCAAGCCGCAACTGGCGAAGGATCTCAACCCGGTCGAGTTGTCGCGAACGCTGCAGCGTGGGCTGCGCCCGGTCGAGGACACACTGCTGGTCGAGGCGGCGCGTTCCTTCGACGACATGGAGGCGGTGGCTCGTACGCTGGAGGGGCTGGTCGCCGCGGACGGCGCCACCGCCGCGTTCCTCGGCGTCTATGCGACGTACCTGCGCACCCACGCCCGGGCCGCGGCGGACGCGCTCAGCGCCCGCCGCGCCGACGCAGCGCGGCACGAGGGCGCGCTGCGGGCGGACCGGGCGGCGGTGGCAGTGGCCGACGCGGCGGTCGTCGCGGCGCAGGAGCGGTTGCGCGCCGCCGAGCAGGAGCCCGGCCGGCTGCGCGCGCACCTGGACGCGCTGAAGGACTCGGCCGCCTACCGCTCGCACGAGCAGCTCGCGGATCTGGAACGCCACACCGAGGATCTGTTCGCCGCGCTCGAGCGTGCCGACGCGGCAGTCACCGAGGAGGGGCACACCGCGGCGCGTCGACGCGCCGACGTCGAACGTGATCTGGTCGTCGTGCGGGACGCCCGGGCGCAGACCGGTCGCCTCGCGGGCGACCTGGCCGAAGACGCTGAGGCCGCGGGCATCGACTGGGCCGACGGTGACGCCGCCGCCGACGGCCTCGGCACCCGGGTCTCGGCCCGGGTGGCGGGCCGCCGCGACGATGTGGCGACGGTCCGCGAGCACGCCGACCGGCTCGGGCGCGCTGAACGCGAGCACGTCCGTGCCGGCGACGCCGCCCGCGCGGCGGCGACGGCGGTCGAGGACGCGACGGCCGCCGAGGGCGCCGCCGAACAGGCGGTCCTGCGCGCGCGTGAGCAGGTCGTGGGCGAGGTGCGGCGGTGGGCGCGGGAGCGGGCCGACCTGATCACCGAGCTCGACCTGCCCGGGCTGCCCGGCGCGCTGGCCGCGGCCGTCGACGGGGCGTCCCTGCGCGAGGCGTACGCGGACGCGGTGGCCGCCCCCGTGGCCGCCCGCCGCGACATCATCGCCGCCCAGGACGTCCGATCGTCCGGACTGCGCGCGGAGCGTGCCGAGACGGTCGCCGAACGCGACGGCATCGCCGCGGAACACGATGACGCGCCGCCGCCGTCGCCGACCCGGCCGGCCGCCCGGACGGGCCGGGCCGGTGCCCCGCTGTGGCGGCTGGTGCGGTTCGCCGACGACGTCGACGCCGGCGACGCGGCCGGGATCGAGGCCGCCCTGCAGGCCGCCGGGCTGCTCGATGCCTGGCTGCACCCGTCCGCCGACGACACGCTGGCCGCGCTGGCGGCCGGCGAGCAGGACGCCTATCTGCGCTCGGGGCCGCCGGTCGCCGGGACGAGCCTGGCGGACGTGCTCGTGCCGGAAGCCCACGACGTGGTCACCGCCGAACGGATCGGCGAGATCCTGAGCTCCGTCGCCCTCGACGAGCTCGCCGGCGTCGCGCCGTCCGGCCGCTGGGGGCAGGCCGCCGGCGTCGGCCGCTTGACCAAGGACCGGTGCGAATACATCGGGGCGACAGCGCGAACGGCGCGGCGAGCCGAACGGATCGCCGCCTGCGAGCAGCACATCGCGGCACTGGACACGGCTCTCGCGGCGGTCGACGCCGAACGCGCCGCGCTGCGTGCGGTGCTCCGGCAGGTCGAGGTCGCGGCCGACGCACTGCCACCGCTGGCTGGTATTCACACCGCGCTGCGCGAGCTCGACCGGGCCGCGGCGGCGCTGCGGGTCCGCCAGGAAGCGGCCGCCGACGCGGACACCCGGCTTGACGCCGCCGTGGCTGATCAGGCCGCCGCTGCCACCGCCCTGCGCCGGGCGGCCGCCGCGCGCCGGTTGACCGTCGAGCGGCTCGACGCGGTCGCCGCCGCTGTCGACCGCGTTGACCGCCTGGGGATCCGCCTCGAAGCGGCGTACCGGGCCGCCGAGGCCGCGGACGATGCCGCTGGGCAGGCACAGGAACGCCACGCCGAGGCCGAACAGCGCCTCGACGCCGCCCGGGCCGAGGCCCGCGCCGCGCACACCCGGCACCGGGAGAAGGATGAGGAACTGCGCACCCTGAGCGCGGCGATCGGCACCGAGGCGCAACAGGTGCTCGCCGAGGTCGCCCGTACCGGCGACGAGATCACCGCCGCTGAGGCGACGTTGACCGAGACCCGCGCGGCGCACAGCACGGCCGCGCAGGAGCGGGCCGGCGCCGTTGCCCGGGTCGAGCTGGGCGCCGAGTCACTCACCGGCGCCCGGCGCGAGGTGCGCCGCGAGGCTCAGCGGCTGCGTCCGTACGCGCACGCTGACCTGCTGGGGCTGATGCGCTGCCCGACCACGCTGCGCTGGCCCGCGCAGGACGGCGACGATCTCGACACCGCGGTCATCGAGCTGCACGAGGCGATCCGCACCGCGACCCGTGAGCTCACCCCCACGGAGACCTCACTCAAGCAGAGCGTCACCCGGCTCACCACCGCCCTCGGCGAGTTGCAGGCCCAGCTGCCCGCCGCCGGGCTCGACCACCGCCCGGAATGGGACACCGACGACGGCGTCATCGTGGTCCGGGTTGCCGACGAACAGGGCCTCACCCCCGTCGCCCACTTCGCCGAACGGATCGCCCGGGAACGCCGTGACCAGGAACAACTGCTCACCGACGCCGAGCAGCGCGTCTTCGAGGACGCCCTGCTCGGCCAGCTCGCCCGCCAGATCCACCACCGCACCATCGAGGCCCGTGACCTCGTCGACGCGATGGACACCCAGATGCGGGCCCGGCGGATGTCCTCGGGGCTGACCGTCGGCGTCGGCTGGCGGCTCTCCGACGACCTCGACCCCGAACAGCGGGAGGTCTGCAAGCTGCTGGAGAAGGACCCGGCCCGGCTGGGCCCGGCGCAGCTCACCACGCTGCGGCGGCACTTCGCGCACCGGATCAAGACCGCCCGGTCGCTCGGGCCGGAGAAGCCGTACCGGGAGTTGCTCGCCGACGTGCTCGACTATCGGCAGTGGCGGGTGTTCGCGTTCACCCTGCACCGCCCCGGCGGCACCACCGAGGCACTCACCCGCGCCCGGCACAGCCAGCTGTCCGGTGGCGAGCAGTCGGTGTCGCTGCACCTGCCGCTGTTCGCCGCCGCGAACGCGCTGTTCGGCTCGGCCCGCCCCGACGCGCCGCGGCTGCTTGGTCTCGACGAGGCGTTCGCCGGCGTCGACGAAACGGGCCGTGGTGAGCTGATGTCGCTGGCCAAACAGTTCGACCTGGACCTGTTCATGACCGGCTACGACCTGTGGGCCACGCACCCGGCCGTGACCGGCGCCGCGCACTACGACCTCTCCCACTCTGCCGTCGAGCACACCGTCTCGACGGTTCTGCTCGTCTGGGACGGCGCGATGAACGTGGCCGACTTCGACGGCACCCTCGCCCGCGTCCTCGGTTCGCCGGAGACCCGGCGGGCGCCCGCCCTCAGCGATGGCTGACCTGCTCGCCGACCCGGGATGGCGGCGGTTGCTCGCCGCGGCCCGGCGCAGCCTCGAACGTACCGGCGGGAGCCTCGACGGCTCGGTGTCGCTGAGTGCCCCGACCGACGCCGAACGGCGGGTGGTCATCGGCGTCACTGGGGTGCACCGTCCGTCCGGCGTCGGCCGGCTCACCGTCCGGCTCGCCGAACTCGACGATCATCTACGCGCCGCGCAGGGCGACGGTCTGGCCGCCGCGCTCGGACCGCTGCGCGACCGGCCCGGTGAACGTCGGCAGGAAGCGGCCGCGCGCGACGAGGTGCTCGCCCTCGCCGCCACCGGCCGCTACGCCGGCACCGCCTGGTACCAGCAGTGGCTCGACGGGCTGCGCCGCGACGGTACCGTCACGCGGATCGTGCGGGCCAACCTGCCGTTCGCCGCCGTGGTGGCGGTCCTGGACGCGCTGCCCGCCGCCGACGAGCCCCTCCCGGCGCTGGCCGAACGGGTGCTCGGCGACACCAAGGCACTCGCCGACGGCTTCGTCCGCGGTCTCGTGCTGCGCGCTCTCGCCGGCTGGTACGACCTGAGCGCCGCGCCCGGGGCGGAACAGCAACGCGCGCTCTGGGAACTCGCCGGTGTCGTCCCCGACGACCTCGCCAGCCAGGTTCTCGTCCTCGGCGTCGCGGCCACCGGCGGCGTGCTGGGCGAATGGCTCACCTCGGCGGCAGCGGCCGCGGTGCCGTTCCGGGTCACTCTGCACCAGCTGCGGCTCGCCCCGCTGGCACTCGACTGTGCGGAGATCTTCGTCTGCGAGAACCCGGCGGTGCTGCGGGCCGCCGCGGCCCGCCCGTCGCGCCCCCTGGTGTGTACCGAGGGCGTGCCGTCCGTCGCCGTGCACGCCCTGCTCCGGGCGGCCAGACCGGGCACCCGCATCTGGTGGCGCAACGATTTCGACTGGACCGGCGTGCGCCTGACCGCGGCCGCGCTCGCCCGGTATCCGGAGTCCCGGGTCTGGCGGATGACCACGGCCGACTATGCCGGCGCCGCCACCGCCGGCGTGCCGCTGCTCGGTAGCCCGGTGGCCACGCCGTGGGATCCTGGTCTGGCGGCGGCGATGCGCACGACCGGCCGGGCCGTCATGGAGGAACGGTTGCTCGATGAGCTGGTGCACGACCTGCTGACACCGTAGGGGTCCCTGGTCCGGTGTGCGGGCCGTCACCCCCGTTCGGGACTAACGTCGCGCGGGTCGGTAGGGCACGATCCCATTAGTCGGAACGCCGGACGGCGCGCCAACTGCGCCGGCCCGCTGATCCAGGGGTCGCCACCGGGGATCTACCGAAGGAAAGAGCTCATGACTGACGTTGCCCCCGCCGCCGCGGACGACCAGCGGATAACCGGCGATATCCTCAAGGTCGCCGGGGTCGTCGTCCTCGGCGCGATCATGTCGATCCTCGACATCACGGTGGTCAACGTCGCTCTCCCGACGTTCGAGACCACGTTCGGAACCCCCGGCCACCCGCTCGCGTATTCCACCGTGGCGTGGACGGTCACCGCCTACACCCTCGCGCTGGCCACGGTCATCCCGCTCAGCGGGTGGGCCGCCGACCGGTTCGGCACCAAGCGCCTCTACATGGCCGCGATCGCGCTGTTCACGATCGGTTCCACGCTCTGCGCCATGGCCTCCAGCATCAACATGTTGATCGGCTTCCGGGTGCTGCAGGGCCTCGGCGGCGGCATGCTGATGCCGCTGGGTATGACGATCATGACCAGGGCGGCCGGCCCGAAGCGGATGGGCCGTCTGATGGCGATCCTCGGCGTACCGATGCTGCTCGGCCCGATCGGGGGGCCGATCCTCGGCGGCTGGCTCATCGACACCGCCAGCTGGCACTGGATCTTCCTGATCAACGTGCCGATCGGCGTGATCGCGCTGGTCTACGCGCTGGTGGCGCTGCCGAAGGACTCCCCGCACCCGTCCGAGTCGTTCGACTTCGTCGGCATGCTGATGATGTCCCCGGGCCTGGCCCTGTTCCTCTACGGTGTCTCCTCGATCCCCGCGGAGGGTAAGGTCGGCACGCCCAAGGTGCTGCTTCCGGCGCTGATCGGGCTGGCGTTGGTCCTCGGATTCGTCCGCTACTCGTTCACACCGAAGCATCCGCTGCTGGACCTGCGGCTGTTCCGCAACCGCGACCTCGCGATCAGCATCCTCACGATGTTCCTGTTCGCGGTGGCGTTCTTCGGCGGCCTGCTGCTGGTACCGACCTACTTCCAGCAGATCCGCGGCGAGTCGGTGCTGAGGGCCGGCCTGCTGGTGGCGCCGCAGGGCATCGGGGCGATGCTGACGATGCCGATCGCCGGGACCTTGACCGACCGCTTTCCGGTCGGCCGCATCGTGCCGTTCGGCCTGGTCTTCATCGGGGCCGGGATGGCCGGCCTGACCCAGATCACCTCCACGACGTCGTACCCGACCCTGATCGCGCTGCTCTTCGTCATGGGCCTGGGCATGGGCGGCACGATGATGCCGATCATGACTTCGGCGCTCAGGACGCTCCGGGCCACCGAGGTGGCCCGTGGGTCGACGCTGCTCAACATCACCCAGCAGATCGCCAGCTCGGTCGGCGTCGCGGTGATGTCGGTGATCCTGACCAATGGCCTGAAGGACGCCCCGCTCGCCGGCCCGGCGATCGCCGCCCGCCGGGACCCGCAGATCGCCGCGCAGATCGGCGGCGAGGCAGGGGTCAAGGCGGGCCTCGTCCAGGCCGCGAACGCCTTCGCGCACACCTACTGGGTGGCCTTCGCGCTGGTCGCGGTAACCGTTGTCGCGGCGCTGTTCCTGCCGCGCAGGCGCGCGGAGTCGCCTCTGGTGGACGACGATCACGGCGGTGGCGTACCGGTGATCGTGCACTGAGCGCACCCCGTCGGCGAGGGACCGCGGCTCGGATAGGCTGCCGCCGTGTCCCCCCTCAACCGCATCCGGATCCGGCGGCGCTCCACCGCGGGACTGTTCCTCGCGGGGCTGGTCGTGGCGTGCACCAAGCCTGCGGGGGGCCGGATGGATCTGGATCGGATCATCGGCGCGCACGTGGCATCGCTGTCGCCGCACAGGCCGTACCGCGACCCGCGGGACGCCGAGCGGGACTCCGTCCGCGAGGCCCTGGCGCTGCTGCTGGCCGCGAAGCCCGACCAGGATCGAGGCGGCGAACTGCTCGGCGGAATCGGTTTCCGGGCGACCCGCGGCGTGGACGCCGGGGACGGGCGGCAGTTCGTCCTCTATCTCGCCGGCGGCGACACCGGGTGGGGCGGGCTGCTCATCGATCCTGCCGCCCCGGTCCGGTCGGTGGTCGAGGTGCCGCACCCGGCGTACGACCTGAACACCGAGAAGCTGGGGCTGAGCCTGTACCGCAAGCTGCCGGGAAGCATGCTGCTGATCGCCGGCGCGCACCGGCGGGCCGCCGGCGGCAAGGCCGACGTCGCACACAACGACCAGTCGATGTTCCAGCTGATCAGCGAGGAGGTCGCCACGCGCAAGCTGCCCCAGGTGCAACTGCACGGCTTCGCCGAGCGCAGCCTGCCGGGCACCGACACGGTGGTGTCCACCGGCTCGGGGCCGCGCAGCGAGCTCGCGACGAGTGTCGCCCGGGAGCTCCAGGCCAAGCGACTGCGCGTCTGCCGGGCCTGGGTGGAGCACTGCCGCGGGCTGGAAGGCACGACCAACGTGCAGAGTTACGCCGCGGCCCGCTACGACGCCGAGTTCGTCCACCTGGAGCTGGGCTGGCCGCTGCGGCGCGACCAACCGGCCCGGAATCTGGTGCGCGACGCCGTGGTCGCCGCCTGGAGTGGCTAGAGCCGGCGCGCGGTCCGCAGGCGTACCGCCCAGTGGGCGGAGCCGTCCAGGATCGACTCGCCGCCCAGGTCACCCATCGTGGGACCGTTCGCCTTGGTCCGGCTGGAGATGAACCGGCGGTGGCCGCGGTCGTCGACGCCCAGGTAGATCCCGGAGTGCTCGATGTGGGTGTTCTGCACGGGCCCGGCGTTGAAGAGCACGATGTCGCCGGGCAGCATGCGGTCCAGGTTGGTGGCCCGCCTGCCGGTATTGGGCATCAGCTGGGTGCCCGGGCCCAGTCCGCCGATCGCGAACGCCTGCCGGGGCAGCCCCGGGCCTTGGGTGTTGGTGCCGAGCAACGGGTAGCCGCTGCGGTAGCCGTAGACCATCCGGACGAAACCGGAGCAGTCGAGACTGAGCGCATGGGTGGGCGACGGCTCCTCCTTGACACCGCCGGGAAAGGTCCACGGGATGCCGAGGTAGTCGTAGAAGTCGGAATTCTCCGCCCGGCCGTCGGGGTCGATGTTCGACAGCGGCCCGAACGACGCATCCCCGGAGTACTGGCGGCCGTTCTTGTCGCGCCGCGGCGTCGAGCCGTAGGTGTACTGCATCGCGATGGCCAGGATGTCCGGCGACCGGTCGGCCAGGGCCTGCGCCAGCCAGGTGGCGAACCACTGCTCGTCGGCGGTGGCGGCGGACCACTCCTTCGGCGCGAGCCTGACCCACTCGGTGGTGATGATCTTCGCCGGGGTGAAGCGGGGTTCGGCGAGGGTGCGCCGCGGGCCCTGCAGGTGCGCGGTGCGGGAACCGTCGGTCATCAACGCCACGAGTTCGCCCTGCCGGGTGCGGATCTCGGTGCGGTCCGGGCCGGTCTGGCGGCGTAGCACGTACGGGACAGGGTCGAGGCTGTGGTGCCCGCGGCGGAGGCCCCCAGCGAGATCTCCCGCTGGTGCGCCGCGGCGAGGCGGGCGCCGCCGAGGACGATGATGCTGGTGCCGACCGTCAGGGCGACGCCGGCCAGGGCCAGCGCCGTCGAGGTCCGGTGCGGGAACGCGCGCATGCTCGGTTCTCCCCGGGTCAGGTCGCCGGGACGAATCCGGCGACCACGCCGGTGATGGCGACCGCGTAGGTCAGGCCGGTCACCATGGTGGTCGCCAGGATCGTCGCCCTGGGGGGCTGGCGGACGAGCTGGTAGGCGATCAGGCCCGGGGCCACGAAGCCCAGGGTCTCGTGCGCGAACAGCAGGGGCAGGTCGCGCTGTACGAGAAGGAACAGGGTGAGTTGCAGGAGGACGCTGAGCAGCACGATCGCGGCGAACAGGCGCTTGCCGTAGAGGATGACGATCCGCTGCAGGAACCTGGTCAGTACGTACGTCACGATCGTCATCACCAGCATCACGGCGGCCTGCGGCGGGTCCTCGATCAACGCCACCGCGATCCAGCCGGGCGTGATCATGCCGCCCGGCGAGAGGTTGGTGGTGAGATAGCAGAGCAGCGCGAAGACCAGACCGATGCCGAGGCACGCGGTCGTGAGCTGGGCGCTGAGTTCGCCGCCCAGGATCATCGTAGGATTCCTGTCTTCCGGGGGCCGGGCAGCCCGGCGTCGTGGGCGTCGTGGGTCTCGCCCGCGGTCCAGCCGGGCAGCGCGTCGAGCTCGTGCAACAGGACTTCGCCCTGACCGTGGATGTTGCCGACCGCGACCACCGAGGCGCGGTCCGGCACGGCCAGCAGCACCTCTTCCAGCAGGCGTTCCGGCGGCAGCTTGCCGCCGAGGTCGACCACCCGGGACTGCAACTTCTCGGGCACGGTGGCCTTGGCGCTACGGGCCGGCTCACCGATCAGGATGATCCGGTCGGGGTCGACCTCGCCGGTGAGCGCGCCCATCTGGCCGTTGCGTTCGACCCGGTCCGGCCGGCAGTTGATCAGCATGGCGAGTGGCCGCCCGATCAACCGCTGGCTCTCCAGCTGACGGATGTTCATCAGCGTGGATTCGGGGTCGTTGGCGGCGAAGACGTTGGCGAAGGCGATCCGCTTGGTGTCCTGCCGGACCCGCGCGACAGACAGGACGCCGGGGTCGGGCGGCGCGTCCCACATGCCCTGCAGGGCGCTGTCCCGGTCCACCCCCAGCATGTCGGCGACGGCCAGCGCGATGGCCACGTTCTCCTTGAACGTGATCCAGCCGAACTGGCGCATCTCCTCGTCGGTGATCGATTCCGGCTCGACGGCGACCAGCCGGCAGCGGCGCTTGTCCGCCTCCTGCCGCAGGATCGGCAACCGCTCCTTCTCGGCGGTGACGCACACACCGTCGACCGGCATCGACCGGCTCAGCGAGCGGGCCACGTCGTCCAGGGTCGGGCCCATCTCGGCCAGGTGGTCCTCGCGTACGTTGCAGAGCACCCCGATGTCCGATTTGATCAGCTTGCTCTGGTTGATCTCTTGCAGTGCGGGCATCACCGCCATGCACTCGATGACCAGCGCGTCCGGGTGGTAGACGGCCGCCCGCCGGACGATGCCGATCTGCTCGACCACGTTGGCGATGCCGAACTTGCGATGCACCGGCTCCTCGGACGCGTCCGGGAAGATGAAGCGCGCCGCGGTGCCGGTGGTCTTGGCGACCACGCGCAGATGGCCGCCGCGCAGCGCGCCGGCGCAGAGCCGGGTGATCGAGCTCTTGCCGCGGATGCCGTTGACCAGCACCCGATGCGGGATGGTGGCGAGACTGCGCTGATGGTTGCGCTGCTCCACCACACCCGCGACGAGCAGGCTGAGGCAGCACAGGCTGAACACGCCGTAGAGGTACCACATGATCGGAGCCCTTCGCCTCAGCGCTCGCGCTGACTCGGGATGCGGGGCCGGGGCAACACCGCGGTGAAGTTGGCGGCGGTGCCGCGCAACCGGACCGCACCGCCGAAGCGGGCCGACCCGGTGTGCCGGACCTGCCGGCAGATCTCCAGGCACATGGCGATCGCGCCGACGTCGTCGTGGCGTCGTGGGGTCACCGGCTCGTCGAAGTCGCCACCGACGATCCGGTCGCTGACGGACGCCAGACTGCGCAGTGGCCGGACGAAGATGAAGTACTGCCAGACCAGGGTCACGACCAGAACGGCGATCACCGCGGCGGCCATCAGCAACGCCCAGCGCCGTTCGAGCATGCTCGGCAGTCGCAGGCTCTCGGCATCGCGGTCGAGCACCACGACCCACTCCAGTTGAGCGATCCCCGCGGTGGTCAACGCGGTACCGGCGACCAGGGCGGGCCGGCCGTGCACGTCGGTCGAGCGCGAGATCGTCTCGCCGGCCAGGGCGGCCACCGCGGCGCCCCGGATGGTCGGGTCACGCAGCGGCTGGAACGCCCGGTAGCCCTCCGAATCGAGAATGGTCCGCAGGTCCGGATCGACCACCACGGCCCGCCCGTCGGCGCTCCGCATCAGGCCGACCAGATAATCGATGTCGTATTCGGCGACGAACGCCGTGCCGTCGGCGCGTTCCTGGTAGGCGTACACCACGGGAAGGCGGGCCACGGCCGGGTCCAGCACCACCCCGCTCTGGCCCGGCACCGGCTGTCTCGACCGCAACGACGGCCGGCCGGCTGAGGCGGCGACCGTCCCGTCCGGCCCGATCAGGTAGGTGCCGCGCAACCGGTGGTTGGCCGCCAGAGCCGTCGTCAGCGCCGTCGCGACGGCGGTGGCGGTCGTCGCGTGACTGCCGGCCAGGTTTTCGACGGTCCGCAGGCCACTGTCCAGCGCGTTGTCGAGGGTGTTGCCGATCGCCTCGGCCCGGCTCTCCTCGTCCCGGTTCAGCTGGACCGGGACCGTCGCGCCCGGCTGGACCACCGCGACCGCGACGGTGAACGCGGGGCCGAGTAGGGCGACCGCAGCGGCGACGGCGAGCCCCTGCATCGTGGTCGGCCGCCAGCGTCGGCCCTGGATGCGGGTCTCGGCCGCGACCGCGAGCGCCTGCGCGACCTGGTAGGTCTCCCTGATCCGCAGCGAGCGCCGGGCCTTGGTGTACGCCCCACAGGCATCCAGCTTCGCCTGGTGCAGAAGCTGCTGCAGCGGGTTGATCAGGGCGCCGCGCATCAGGGCGTACGCGATGGCAGCCGTCAGCGCCACGTCGAGCGCGAGCAGCAGGGCGTGGGTCAACGACGTGCCCGAGGCGATGTCGGCGACCACCACCGAGGCCACCACGAAACCGGTGTCGGCGACCGGGGCGGCGGACACCACCAGCGCACGATGTGTCCATTCCGTGACCCGGATCGTTTCGCTGTGGCTGGATCGCCGGCCCGGCAGGCCCCGGAAGAGCTCGCCCCGCAAGCTCGCCGGGACGGCGTCGACGCCCTGAGTGAGGTAGTCCTTGCCGTCCGGGGTGAGCACGTAGACGCCGTGCTGGGCGTCCGGGTTGAGCCGCAGGTTGCGCAACCGCAGCGGCTGCGATCCGATCAGCATCCGGTCCGGGCCGACCGCGCTGATCCGGATCACCGCCGGGCCGTCCACGGTCATCACCGCGGTGTTGCGCTCGGGCAGCTTCCCGCCGGGGATCAGGTTGAGCGGCAGGGCTTCACCCGAGGCCGCGACGGCCTTGCGGGTGCTGGGAGTCACGATCGCCACGCCCGCCCAGGAGGTGGCGTTCTCGCCGGTCAGGCCCGCGATCGTGGCCGGGGTGGCCGGGGCGCCGGAACGTAGCGCGGCGGCGGTCTGGTCGAAGGTGTCATCGGCGGCGGTCACGGTCAGCGCCAGGCTGTGCGCGACCTTGAGCATGAGATCCTGCTGAGACTCCCGCACGGCGACCGGAACGTCGTCCCGGTCGTACACCGCGAAGCCGAGCACGGTGGCCACGACGATCAGCATCGTCGCCCAGAGATAGACCAGCGCCGGCGCGTACGAGCCGGCGGGGAAACCGGCGGTCGGCAGCTGCTGGCCGAGAGCGCGCCAGCGCCACCTGACGAGCTGATCGGTGGAGGGGACCTGGGTCTCTGGCCCCGTCGAGGGCGCCGGATGCCTGTCGACGGTGGTCAACACAGCCCCTTCCCCGCACGCCGGGGACTGGACGTAGCGAGACGTCGCCGACGTCGCTCCCCGTTTCGTGGCGTCGGCACCCGCGGTGCGTGCGGGACTGTAACAACGCCGTGGGTGGCGTGGCCACCCGGTCGCGCCTGGTGGCGGAGTAGATCAACGGGAGCGAACTGACAATTCGGCTACTTGTCGGTAGCGCGTACCTGAAGGAGCGAATCGCTTCCCATCCGAGTCTGCAGGTGGCTGGTGAGGTGATCCACCGCTGCCTGGTAGATCGTGCGACGTCCAGCGGGCACGGCCGGATCGGCCAGCGCCTGCTCCAGGTCGACGATGCGGATATTCGGGTTGAGATCGATGAAGGTGGGCAGCGCTTCGATGGCGGCCACCGTCCAGCGGCCCGCTTGCGCCGGCGAGAAAGTGACGCGCATCATGCTGCCTTCCCGGTTGTCGTAGACCGGTTGCGGGTGCCGGGCGGCGAAGTCGCCCAGGCCGTAGATGATCCACTTATCGCCGATCCGCTCGACCGGCTGCGCGACGTGCGCACCGTGTCCGAAGACAAGGTCGACGTCGCGCATGGTGGCGATGGTCCGGGCCAGTTCCTGCTCGTCGACGTCCGGCTCGTGCTCGCCGTCGGTGCCCCAGTCCACGCTGACCACCACGATGGCGGCACCGGCCGCGCGAGCGTCTCGGGCGTCGTTCTCGATCCGGGTGGGGGTGGGGCGGGCCACGGTCGCCTGCCGGCCGGCCGGCACCTTCTGCCCGTTGAGATCGATCGTGTAGCTCAGGTGAGCGACCTTGACGCCGTTCGCGGTGTAGATCTTCGGGTGCGGCGACCTTTCCCCGACACGATAGGTGCCGGAATGCCCGACCTCGGCCCTGTCGAGCGCGTCCAGGGTGCGGGCGACGCCGGCCGAACCCTGATCGAAGGCGTGCTCGGCGGCCGTCGCGCAGCCGTCGAAGCCGGTGTCGGCTATCGCCCGCGCCGCCTCGGCGGGCACGTTGTAGCGCGGCAAGCCGGAGTACGGGCCGCCAGTGGCGGCCAGCGGCGCGCTGAGATGACACAAGGCGAGATCCGCTCCGGAGACGGCCTTACGGGCGCCGGCCATCATCAGGCCGAAGTCGAGCGTGCTGCCACCGCCGTCCCGGCGGGCCTGGTCCCAGATCTCCGGCGCGGGCAGGATGCTGCCCGCACCGAGAATGGTCACCGTCCGCCCGGGCACGCTCACCGCCTTGGCCACCGGCCGGACCATCATCGGCGGGTCGGTCGGCTCGGCGATCTGCCACAGCCCCATCGCGTGGGTGGCGACCCCGGCGGCCGCCGCGATCACCACGAGACCGAGCATCGTACGGACGAGTTTGCCGAAGAAGCTGATGCCGGAGCCGGCTGCTGTGCTGGACACGGCCGCAAGGATAGGCGACGGCACCGCATCGGGCTGGCCCCTCACACCGTGGCCGACGAGCTCGCCGGGCTGCAGTACCACCACCCGGGCGTCGTCGCCATCTGAGCGCGGCCAGGCCGGCACCGGCCAGGCCCAACCGTTATGCACCCCGTTCGCCATCAGCCACGTCTCATTCAGGGGGCCGTTGAGCCGACCTATCTGGCGACCAGATCTCTAGGACGAGCACTCAGCACCTGCACCTCAGCATCTGCGTGAGCTCAAGTAGACCGAATACCCCCGGGCCGTTACGGCCACTTCGCGAGGAGCTTCCGAAATGATCGACATCCCGAGCGTTTCGCACAAGGCGTCTGTCATGGGTCGCGGATCCCATTGGACTAAACGTCGCAAAGTCATAGCCGGTGTTGTTGGTGCCGCTGTGAGTCTCATTGGTACGGCTGGTTATGCCTACTGGACTCAGAGTGGTTCTGGAACGGCGACTGGTACGACCGGGACCACGGTTGGTATCACCATAACCGGTACGGCCGCCGGCACCATCTACCCGGATGGGGCCTCTCACACGGTGACTTTGGCGGGGTCCAACAGTGGTTCGGCCGCGGTGGTGGTCGGTACGGTGACGCCGACGTTGTTTACGGCGTACACGACGTATGACGGCCCGGGTGGAGCGGCTGACGTCGCGGACGCGGACTGCACCACGCTGATCGCCGATGACCTCAATGCCTCGCCGACGTTTGCTGATTTCAGTATGGCGCCGGTGAACGAGGGGGCCTACAGCTTGGCGGCGGCCGCTTCCAATGTGACTCTGCCGGTGACTGGCACGTTGGTGTTCAACAACAACTCCAGTGGTAATCAGGATGCGTGTAAGAGCGCCATCATCCTCGTCACTATGACGTCGGCCTGATCCTGGCATGGCGATCAGCCGTTGAGCTGATGAGCAGCGGAGGGCGGCCACCCGGCAGCCCTCCGCTGGGACGCGGGGCAACACCGGCACGACGAAGGAGGCCAGTGTGTGCGCTCGTCGAAGGCGAGGCCGGCGTGGCAAACACGCAGCCTCAGGCGTGCCGAACCTCGTTGACCACGTCGCCGCGGTAACAGCGCCGGTTGTCGCCTTCGTCACCGTCGAGTTCAAGCGGCTGAAGCGGCCGTCGCGCCGCTGGGCCGCGGTCGCCGGCGTGCTGGCGGGGCTCGGCGTCGGCACTTTAGCGTCCGCGCACTGGACCGCTTCCGGCTCGGGCAGGGTCACCGGCAACTCCGGGACCACGCTCGCGTTGACGCTGGCGCCGGCAACCCCGACCGCGACCCTGTCCCCGGGCGGCCAGACCGACGTGAAGCTGACCATCGCCAACCCGAACACGTTAGCTGTGCGGGTCGGGTCGCTCTCGCTGGACACGACGCAGGGCGGCGCTACGGGGTTCGCCGTCGATGCCGGGCATGCGGGCTGCGCTGTGGCGTCGCTCTCCTTCACCTCGCAGAACAACGCCGGTGCGGGTTGGACGGTGCCACCGACAGTCGGCCCGGCCACGTACTCGCTGTCCGTGACTTTGACGAACGCGCTGGCGATGAACGCCAACGCGGCCCAGGCCTGCCAGGGCGCGGTGTTCACTGTCTATCTGGCCGCCGCGTGATGAGGCGTCTCGAACGAGGATTTCCCGTCGATCTGCAAGGGGCTCACGGATGACGCCGTCCATGCTCGGACCTTGCCGTCGTCTTCTGCGTGCCCGGCCCAGGACCTACGCCGCCATCGCGTTCGGTCTGGTCGTTTGTCTCGTTGGGGCGGGTGTGGCGTGGGCGCACTGGAGCGCTGGTTCTACGGCAGGTGGTAACGGCGCGTCGGGGGCGACCAGCGTCAACCAGGGTGCCCAACCCGCCCCGTCGGTCTCCGGCCAAGCTGTGACGCTCACCTGGGCCGCGTCCACCCGGGCCAACGGCGGGGCGGTCGACGGTTATCGCATCAAGCGTTACACCACGCCGGGGCTCGTGCTGCAGGCGCCGACCCTGTCGGCGTGTTTCGGCACGATCGCCGCTATCACCTGCACGGAGAACAACGTCCCGAGCGGGGACTGGAAGTATTCCGTCACTCCGGTCTTCGCCACCAACTGGACCGGCGCCGAGAGCACCATGAGTGCCACCGCCACCGTGAACAGCCCTCCCGTGCTCACCGCGAGCGGCGGTACGACCGCGCACACCGAGAATGTGCCCGTGTTCATCGACTCGGGTATCACAGTCACTGACACCGACACCGCTACCATGGCCTCCGGCACGGTGACCGTCGGCGCCGGCTACACCGCCGGCCAAGATGTGCTCGCGTTCACCAACCAGAACGGCATCACCGGTTCCTACAGCGCACCCACCCTGACCCTGACCGGCAGTGCCACCAAAGCGAACTGGCAGACCGCGCTGGGATCGATCACCTACAACAACACCAGCGACGCGCCGAACACCGGCAACCGCACCATCAACTTCGTGGTCAACGACGGCCTCGCGAACTCCAACACCGCCGCTAAGACGGTGTCGGTCACCGCGGTCAATGACGGCCCGGCTAACAGTGTGCCGGGTGCGCAGAGTATTACGGCTACCGGTGCGAAGGTGTTCTCGACGGGTAACGGCAATCTGATTTCGATCAGTGATCCCGATGCGGCGTCGGGTGCGGTGCAGGTCCAATTGGTCGCCACTACCGGCACTATCACCTTGTCGGGTATCACGGGACTGAGTTTCACTGCCGGTGACGGCACCGACGATCTGAGTGCGACCTTCACCGGCACCATCACCGCCATCAACACCGCTCTCGCCGGTCTCGGCTTCACCCCGACCGCCGCTGGTGCCGCCAGCCTGCAGATCATCACCAACGACCAGGGCAACACCGGCAGCGGCGGCGCGTTGAGCGACAACGACACCATCGCGATTACTGTCAGCGCCAGCGCACTCGCGGGCCATTTGTACGGCTGGGGCGACAACACCACAGGCAACCTCGGCCTGGGCAACACCACCGGCGGAAAGACCAGCCCGACGATTGTCGGCGCCGCCACCTGGACGGACGTCGCCACCGGAAACAGCGTCACTTCCGGCGATGCAAACAGCGGGCACACTTGCGGCGTGCAGAGCGACGGCACCCTGTGGTGCTGGGGCCGCAACGTCTTCGGGCAGCTCGCCCGGGGCAACACCACCGACAGCAGCAGCCCGGTCAAGATCGGTGTGGCCACCGACTGGGCGACGGTCGCCGCGGCCGCTTACACCACCTGCGTCATCAAGACCACCGGCGGTATGTGGTGCGCGGGCGACGGCCAGTTCGGGGAGCTCGGCAACGGCAGCACGACCTCGTCACAGACCTTGGTTCAGGTCTCCGGCGGCGTCCTCACGTGGAAACAGGTCAGCGCCACGAACACTCAGGTCTGCGCGACCCGCACCGACGGTACCCTGTGGTGCTGGGGCGACGCCGCCGACTACAAACTCGGAGACAACAGCCTGACCCAACAGAACAGTCCCGTACAGCTCGCCGGCACCGGCTGGGACACCGTCACGACCGGCCGCCGGCACGGCTGCGCGGTCAAGACCGCCGGCTCCCTGTGGTGCTGGGGCCTCAACGCCACCGGCCAACTCGGCGTGGGAAGCACCACCACCGCACAGGTCCCCACCCAGGTCGGCACCCTGAGCACCTGGGACTCGGTGGCAGCCGGCGCAGAATTCACCTGCGGGATCATGACCGACGGCACCCTGTGGTGCTGGGGCGACAACAGCACCTATCAGCTCGGCCAGGGCAACACCACCCAGCACACCAGCCCCATCCAGGTGGGCACCGCCACCTGGACGAAGGTCGCCGCCGGCGAAGACTACGCCTGCGGCACCCGCAACGACCGGACCGTGTGGTGCTGGGGCAACAACACCAACGGCCAGCTCGGCCTGGGCAACACCACAACCGCCACCACACCCACCCAACTCGCCGGTGTCACCGGACGTGTCTTCGCCGGCCGCTACGGCACCACCGCCACGTTCGTGATCGGGTAACGGCCGCAAGGGCGTCAGGGAAGCCGCGCAGCGCCTCCGTGGCGGTGATCACCGGTCGTTGGGGGTCGAAGCCCCGCAGGTTCACATAGAGCTGACCGTCGGGGAACCGATCCCACGCCCGCTGTGCTCAGTGGACGGCGAGCGCGGTCTTGTCCGCCGATCTCAACAACGCGCCGTCCGGCAACATCGCCCAACAGGTGTAGATCGCCTTCGGTAACCCCTTCCGGTCCCCACATGAAGCTCACGTCGCCCAAGAACTCCATGTGTCGATCATGGTAGGCGTCCGCATCGCTGTCCCACCAACGCCGATTGGCGCGCGCCGTCTCCTCGGCATCCGCGACCCGTCGTGTGACGCACGCAGGATCGGTAGGTTCGGGCGCTGGACGCGACCGGTACTCGCCCCGGGCAGGATCTGTGAGGCCAACATCTACCACCTGGACATTCTGGCCCTCATCGCCAGCGTGCTCCAAACTGAGCGCCTTGCCGCTACTCGGCCGAGCAAAGAAATGTCGGTTGGTCGTCCGTCAGCCGACCGGGAATGGTCGACTGACGGACGGGCCAGCCTGTGGCTCCGAGCCGCGCGGGAGCGGCGATGCCGACGACGGCACTGGAGCCCTTGGCTACGAGGCGACTTGTCCTTGGTCGCCTCCGTGGGAAGCCGCCGGGACGGGTTCGGGTTGGGTCACGTTCTCCTCAGCCTTGAGGATCTTCAACAGCAGGGACGCGCGAGCGTTGGACACGCCGTGCCCGTCGTCGCGCATCCGGTCGGCTAACCGGTCCCTGGACACGGTCTGCCCGCTCGCCGCGAGCGCATTGCGAGCGGCGCGCCGCCGGGATCAGGTGCGCCACGTCGCGCACCTCCAGCGCGCCGCCGCCGCGCACGGCCGGGCCGGACTCGGCCGTCCCCGGTCCGGTGCTCGTCCCGGGCGGTCCCGCATCGGCCGGGACGGTCCGGGACCGTCCGCTGATCGTCCCGGACCGTCCGGTGATCATCCTTGTCATGATCGAACATGGAGAACAGCATCTTGATCGACACCAAGAGCGAGATCGCCGGCCACCCGGCCAACGCCCGGCTGACCGGATCGTGACCGCCGACCGCGACCTTCGCGGCGAGGCTGGCCGCTGTGCCGACCATCAGCGCCACCCAGGGTAGTAGTCCTGTTGCGGCCCCCGGCGCGACGCTGCGCCAGGATGTAGAGGCTGGAGACCAGCTCCAGGCCGTCTACCGAGACCGGAAACGCGCTCGCCTTCCACCGTCCCGGTACCACCCGATCAGTGACGCTCGCCGCGCGCGATGTCCGGCACGCGTACGCCGAAGGGCTTGATGTCCTCAACGGCGTCGATATCGTCGTGCCGGCGGGTACCTCGCTGGCTCTCGTCGGCGTCAGCGGCGCCGGAAAGTCAACCCTGGCGAACCTGATGGCCGGCGGTCGTGGTGGCGCACCGGTTGACCCAGGCTCGGGCCTGCGACGGCATCGCGGTGCTCGCCGAGGGCGACATCGTGGAGGCCGGCACCCACGACGAGCTGATCGCCGGGGCGGCTATTACGCCAAGCTGTGGGACGCCTGGTCACGGTCCTCGAACAGGTCGGACATACTCGCCTCCGGCCACAGCCGTGAATGAAAGACAGGGACCGTGGTCATGAGGCTCTGGCCGGTATGGTTGTTGTGGTCGGCAACGCCGTAGCAAGCCAAGATCGGGGATCAGGTCGTGGATGAGTTCGTCGGGGCAGATCGAGGCACGCCGAGCGGGTCGCGCTACGCCGACCAGCGTCCGTACGTGGTAAGCGACCACCTCGGCGACCTGCATGGTCCGGTCAACGGACAGGTCACGCTGAGTCAGCGTCTCGACTGGTCCGGGCGAGCCCAGTACGACTTGGACAACACGCGCCGACTCGCCAGCATGTACGAAACAGTGCTCCGCGAAGCGACCACCATCGATGATCTTACCCAGTGGCTGGACGGCCCGACACTCGTGCGCCTCTGGGCCGGGTTGGTACTGCCCCCACAGGTGCGACAGTTGTGGGAGTCCAAGCACCCGGTGCTCGCCTACACGCACCGGGCCGTCGCATAGTGCCGCACGAGACCCACCCACTTCATCGACGCCTTGCCGAAATCGGTCTGCGCGCCGGTGGACCGTTCGGCTTCGCGTTGGCCGGTGGCCACGCGGTCGCGGCTCACGGCATTCTCGACCGGCCGAGCGAGGACGTCGACCTCTTCTCCGACTGGCAGCAGCGTGCCGACTTTCCCAGGGCCGTGGACGCCGTCGTCGCAGCCTACGAGAACGAAGGATTCCGAGTGGCGATCGATCTCCGCTTGGATACGTTTGCTCGGCTACACCTCAGTCAGGACGGCAGCCCGCGACTTCCTCGACATCGATGCCGCGATCACCCGAGGCCGGTACACACCGAATGAACTCTGCACCCTCGCGGCAGACGCCGACGCCGGGTTCGACAGGCAACTTTTCGCCCAGATGCTCGGCTCCATCGTACGGTTCGACGACCAGGACTTCATCGACTACGGCCTTGAACCCGATGACGTGGCGGCGATGCGGGACCGATTCCGAGGCTGGCAGACACAACTTCAAGCCCCCACTGGATTGAAGCGCCGCCGGGCCTGAACACGAACCAGATCTGCGCGAGAATCGCGAGTTGCGCACGACTCCCGGTGGTCAACGCAGCTCCGTCGTTGTACGATATAACGTACAACGACTGGAGGACTCATGAAGGTCATCACCGCATCCGACCTGCGCGCCAACCTCGCAGCGGTGTTCGACGCCATCGAGGATGACGCCGAAGACCTCGTAGTCACTCGTAGTGGGCACGAGCCGATGGTCGTCATGCTCAAGAGCGACTACGACGCGTGGCGCGAAACAGAGTACCTGTCCCGTGGCGCCAACGGTCGCGAGCTGCGCCGCCGGATGACATAGATGGATGAGGGCGATCGCGTCGAGCACGAGTTAGCAGTCCCTGACGCTGAGGTCCCTGCATGAAGCTCGTCTGGCACCCACATGCATGGGACGAGTACGTGAACTGGCAGACAGGTGATCGAAAAATACTCAAACGAATCAATACGCTGATCAAGGACATTCAGCGTGGCGATGACGGAGGCATCGGCAAGCCTGAGCTCCTCAAGGGCGACCTGTCCGGCTGGGCGTCCCGGCGAGTCAACGAAGAACACCGGCTCGTGTACCGCGTTGTGGATGCCCACGGCGAGCTGGAAATTCTGTCCTGTCGCTACCATTACGCGGATCGGTAGCTCAGCAGTCCAACGGTGCGGACCGGTCCTCGACCGATGGTTGCAGCTGGGCGCGGACCACCGCGGCATCGGGATGGCCCAGTTCGTCGAGGATGGTCAGGGCCGTGAGCCAGCTGTGCCGGGCATCCGTGAGCTGCCCGGACGCGGCCCGAACGTCGCCGAGGTGCCGCAGGCCGTCCGCCTCGGAGTAGCGGTAACCGCGTTCGCGGGCACAGGCGATCGCGTTCTCGTACGCGGCGGCCGCGTCCGCATACTGGCCCAGCTTGTGGTGCGCGAATCCGAGGCTGTTCCAGGACGAGTCCTGTCCATGCAGGTCACCCAGCTCCTGCTGCAACTGCAGCGCTTGCCGGCAGTAGGCGATGCCGCGTTCGTGGTCGCCGAGTTGGGTGAGGTCCCACGCGACCGCGGTGAGGGCGGTGGCGTGTCCGGCCCGGTTGCCGGCCACCGCGTACAGGTCGAGGGCGAGCCGGTCCGCGTCGAGGGCCTCGCGGTGCCGTCCCTGCTGGTCGAAGAGCCAGGACACGCCCAGGTACGCCTGGGCCTGGCTGTCCACGTCACCGAGCTCGCCGAAGAGTCGTACCGCCTGCCGGAGGTGGTCGTAGCCGTCGTCGAAGCGGCGCAGCCAGCCCAGCGCCCGGCCGAGGCTGCGGTGCGCGTTGGCCTGGCCTTGCCGGTCACGCCGCCGGTGTGCCGCCGCTAGGGCGACCTCCTGGGTGTCGGCCCAGTCCTGCCAGCGCCCGGCCCGGCCGAGTTGGTTGGACAGCGCCCAGGCGAGCTGCCAGGCGTGCGTGTCGAAACCGCCGTCGAAGCTCTGCTGAACCGCGTCGAGCAGGACGAAGCGTTCGGCCTGGAACCAGGCCCCGGCGGCCGCCGGGTCGGCCGGCTCCTGCGGGCGGACGCCCGGCGCGGGCGGTGCGAGACTGATCGGGATCCGGTTCGGCGACAGCGTCAGCTCCGCACGCACGGCGGTGTGCAGATAGTGGTCGAGCGTGCGGTGCAGTGCCGCCCGGCGCTCAGCCGCCGGGTCTTCGTCGGCCGCGAGTTCCGCCGCGTACGCCCGCAGTAGGTCATGGAAGGCGAACCGCCCGGGCGCCGGTTCGGCGAGCAGGTGTGCGCCGAGCAGTTCGTCGAGCAGCACCTGCGTCTTGTCGAGGCCGAGTCCGGTCTGGGACGCGGTCGCGGGTGCGGCCAGATCGGGACCCGGGTGTGCGGCCAGGAGCCGGAACAGCCGCGCTGCCTCGGCCGTGAGGGATCGGTATGACCAGGACAGCACCGTCCTGACGTTCGTCGTCGGGTCATCGCCGTTCAGGGCGTCAAGCCTGTCCTGCGCCGCACCCAGCTGCTCCGCGAAGGTGCGCAGGGGCAGCCGCGGCCGCGTCGCCGCGCGCGCTGCCACCACGGCGAGTGCCAGCGGCAACCGCGCACAGCGCGCGACGAGGTCGTCCACGGCGTCGGGCTCGGCGCCGACCCGTGCCGCGCCGAGCCGGCGTACCAGCAGCTCGCGGGACTCCTGCGGAGTCGGCAGATCGAGATCGAGCGGGATCGCACCTTCGGCGGCGATCAGGCCCGTGAGATGGCTACGGCTGGTGACCACGGTGACGCAGCCCGGCGAGCCGGGCAGCAGTGGCCGGACCTGGTCAGCGTCGCGGGCATTGTCGAGCAGGACGACGACCCGTCGGCCGGCCAGTGTGCTGCGGAACAGGGCGGTCTGCGCCGTGAGGTCTAGCGGGATGCTGTCCGGGGGCACCGCAAAGGCGTCGAGGAAGCCGCGCAGCGCCTCCGTGGCGGTGATCGCCGGTCCTCGGGGGTCGAAGCCCCGCAGGTTCACATAGAGCTGACCGTCGGGGAACCGATCCCACGCCCGCTGTGCCCAGTGGACGGCGAGCGTGGTCTTGCCGACCCCCGCCATCCCGGCGAGAGCGATGATCACGGCGGTTCCGCCCGGCGCTGCGGCGGCCGTGTCCATGGCGGTGAGCTCAGCAAGCCGGCCGGCGAAGGCGCCTACCGGCGGGGGTAACTGCGCGGGCACCGGGATCTTCGCCGCCGGGGACGGCACCACCGCGGCCGGCGCCGCGGCGATGGCCGGGTCGTCGCGCAGGATCGCGGTTTCCAGTGCCTGCAGCTCCGGCCCGGGATCCAGGCCGAGCGCGCTCGCCAGCCGTTCGCGCGTCGCCCGGTACACGGCCAGCGCCTCGGCGGCGCGCCCGCTGCGGTACAGCGCCAGCATCAGCTGCCGGACGAGGTGCTCGCGCGTCGGGTTCGCCGTCACCTGGCCGGTGAGCTCGCTGATGAGCTCGCGGTGCTCGCCCCGACGCAGTCGCGCGTCGAACCGGTCCTCGACGGCGGTCAGGCGGACCTCGTCGAGACCGCGGCAGAGCCGGTCGCGGATCTCCGCCGGCGCCGATCCGTCCAGGGCCGGACCCCGCCAGAGCGCCAACGCGCGGTCGAGCAGAGCGATCCGGTCCGCGTCGGGTGCCGACCGGGCACGCTGCACGAGCGTACGGAACTGGTGCGCGTCCACGTGGACCGGATCGGTGCACAGCGCGTACCCGTCGCCCTGGCGGAACAGCTCGGCGTCCGCCGGCCGTAGCGCCTTGCGCAGTTGGGAGATCGCGACCATCACGGCGTTGGGCGCGGTACGCGGCGGCGATCCGGGCCAGGCCAGGTCGACCAGCCGCTCCAGCGGGACCGGCCGATTCACCTCCAGGGCGAGCACGGCCAGGATGAACCGGTTCTTGCGCGGACCGAGATCCACGCGTTCGGAGTTCGCCGACACCTCCACCGGCCCGAGTAGCCGAAACTCCACCGCACGCCCCTGCTATCGCCGACCAGCACCGCCTGATCGCGGCCAAGGCAATATATCGGGGCTTTCCGGAACGGTGCGCAACGAACCTCGTCGATCCGTGTCGGCTTTCCGCATCTGCCGGAAACTCGAAGGTCGATCGCGGAGAGGTCGCTGACCACCGCTCTGCTGGCACTGCCACGCAGGCGCGCCTGTTCGTGGAGTGCGAGCAGAAGGCCCGGACGGCGCTGATCGCGCCGTCCGGCCCCCGCCACCTTCAGATCAGACCGGCCGTTCACCCCCGAACGGCCGGTCCGCTTATCCGCGTGCTACCACTTCGAACAGTGCAGGTCGTAGTCGTTGGTGCTGCCGACTGTGCCGCCGACGTAGATGGTGGCGTGCTTGCCGTCGCTGCAGCTGAAGTCGTACCAGGGGTTGATGATCTCATGGTGGATCGTCGTGCCCACCGGGTCCATCCGCACCTCCCAGTCCAGCGTCGCCACATTCGCCGGCACGGTGAACCACCGGTTGCCGGTGTGCCCCACGGTGCCGCTCCAGTCGTGGTAGACCTGAACGCCGTTCGCGTCGCGGCCCCAGAGGTCCGCGTAGGCCCAGTACCAGCCGTCGTTGTAGAAGTGGATCTGCACGGGCTGCGTGGACGCCATCGCACGTGCCACCGGGGCGTCGGCCGGCGCTGCGATAGCCGGCGCCGATCCGGTGAACGGGGCGATGAGGGCAGTGGCCAGACCCGCCACCAGCCCGGCAATTCGAACGCGCATGAAGCTTCTCCTCTCGAACGATTCTCCGGCCGCCGCGGGTGGTGCGGCCGATTCGGCCGCACCCTCACCTCGGCGGTCCCAGAATCGTGTGGGGAGCCGCTTATGGTTCGCTTAGAGTCCGCTTACGCCGTGCGCTCGGTGCTCGTCCGACGCGAGACATGGAGATTCCAGCGCGGGTGGCCGTGCTGGTCGAGCAGACGTCAGCCGGCTTTGACCTGCACGTTGGTCGTGATGAACTGCGCCGTTGCCGGCTTGACCGCCACCGGGTCCGGCACCGGCCCGGCCGGCGTCGGCTGCTGCGCGGGCGTCTTGACGGTGAACTTCGCCGTGAACGTCGAACCCTTGATCAGGATCTTCTTGCCGTTCTCGGACTGCATCGTCTTGTTCGTCGGGAGCAGGGTGATTTCGAGCGTGCCGGTGCCCGGGGTGACGAACGGCGGCGCGGTGTAGGTCAGCGGCCCCTTCAGCGCGGCGGGCAGCTCGTCGCCTTCCAGGCAGATCGGCATGTTCGCGACCATGACGTTCTGACTGCTGCCGACGAGTGGCACCGGCGCCAGCAGCTGCGGCACGATCGCCGGTGGGGTGATCGTCACCTGGATCATGTCCCCGGTCACGATGATGTAGTCGTCCGGCACCTTGTCCACTCCCTCGGTTGAGGGCCACGACGGTACTGGGTCGTGGCCACCGGGGGTGGCGCCCGGGTCCGGGAACTTGCCAGGCGGTGCCGTTCGAGGCGGACTCGGGTTCCGCCCTCGGCTTCAGACGCCGCCGTGGGCCGGTAGGGTCGATCCCTTGAACCAGCAATCCCGATCGCCGGACCGGCACGGACGACGGCGGCCTGCGAGGGTCCGTAGAACGCGCGAACGGTCCGCGGGGGCGCGGACCGTTCGCATTCGCCGCCGACCTCGTGGACCGGAGCGGGCCGGCTAGTGGCTGCAGCCCGCGTCGTACTGGGACTGCAGGATGGAACCCTGCTTCTCGAGCCTGAGGATCTGCTGGATGATGCCCGCCTTCTGGGACGGCGGCGCTGTCTCGAGCATCTCCTGGAGGGTGAGGACGCGAACGTTGATCGTGTCGATCTGCTGCTGGAGGGCTGCACACTCCGCCGGGGTCAGGAAGCTCACGAAAACGTTGTGGGCCACCACAATCTCCTGGGCGGGGGAGGCGGAAGCGGCGCCGGCCGGGACTGTGAGCACGCCGAGTGACGCCAGCGCGGCAATGCCGACGCGAGCGCAGATGGTGGCAACGGTGTTGCGCATGAGGTCTCCTTGATGATCGTCCACTGCGAACACCCGGCAATCTATGCAGGCGGAGTTGCAGCACGGTTGTGCCAGGTTGTGGGTGCGCCCCGGCCGACTTGCAACCCACGGTTGCGCTATCCGATCCTGGTCAGTGTGCCGCTGCCCAGCACGGTGTCCGGTGCGCAGCACAGTCTCAGCCCGGCGGCGATCGTCACAGCGGGATGGCCGGCGAGGGTGTCGAGGTACTGCCGGAGATGACCCCGAGACCTACGATGCCGACGCGGTGCGGGTCGCCCACAGCATGCCCCTCTCGATGACCGTCCGCACATTCGGGTCGGCGAGCACGTCGAGGCTGTGGCCGGGGGTGGTGACGACGATGCGGCCGGCGCCCCAGTGGCGGGTCCAGATCACCGGCGAGGTGCTCGGCCGGTGCCAGGGCTGCCACGGCTGGGTGCCGGGTGGCGCGGGTGGCGCATCCGGTGGCGCGACCGGATCTTTGCTGCTCAACGGGGATGTGGCTGGACTTGCGGGT
>JAVHVY010000118.1:0-6573 GCA_032160305.1 Actinoplanes sp. | reverse complement strand
CGCCCGCGACTACGCCGCCTGGCGGCGGGCGCCGCTCGGCCCCCGCACCGGCCAGGCCCGAGCCGTGGTCCGGCGCGCGCTGACCGCCGGCGCGGGCCCGGCGACACGACGGGACACGACCGAGATTCTTTCCGCGTACGGAATAGTCCTCGACCTGCCCCGGCACACGCGGCCGGACCCCGCCGCCGGATCCGGCGGCGGCCCGCCGTCGGTCGGGCGAACGGATCCCCCGGCCCGTGGCGTCCTGACCGCCGGAGTCCGCCGCGATCCCGAGTTCGGCCCCGCGGTGCTGCTGGAGTTCCGCACCGCGACGGCGTCGACCGGCGACCGGGCGGCGTGCATGGTCCCGGTGACCGCGGGCGACACCGCCCGGATGCGACGCAGCCTGGGCTACGACGGGGCGGTGCCCCCGGCCGAGGTCGAGGATCTGCTGTTCCGGCTCGGCCGACTGGCCGGCGACCTTCCCGAAGTGTCCCGCCTGGACGTCGGCCCGATCGTGGCCGGACCGGACGGCGTCGTCGTCGTCGAGGCGGCGCTGCGGCTCGCCCCGGCGCGCCCGGACCAGGTCGCCCGGCTCTCCAGCCCGCCACGTCCGGCCGGCTCCGATCTCACCACGCCGCTCGCCGAGCGCCGGTGAAGCGGCATTCTCAGTGGACTGACGGGTCGGCCACCTGACCCATGAACAGCGGTACGCCGGTGGTGGTGTCCATGACGGCGAAGGCGAACGGGTGGTCCACCGTCAGCTGGATCGCCGGCGGGGGCTTGGCGGCGGTCGCGAAGGCGAGCCCGGTGACCGCGGCAGCCTCGGTGCCCCACTCGTCGACGGTGATCGTGGCCCGGTGCATCGCCTGGTCGACCCGCAGGCCGGGGCTGATCGCGGCGAAGTCGGCCGTCGCGCCGAACGGCTCAGTGAGCCCGAGGGCCCGCAGCGCCGGAACCAGGTCCAGGTTCGAGCCGAAGTCCCAGCGCGGCATCGTGACCGCGACGTCGGCGGGCTTCAGCGCGGCGGTGACGGCGGACATGGTCGCGGGCGCGAGCAGCCGGCCCGGCGCCTGCTTTGGCGCGGGCAACAGGATCCGCATGGCGAGGTGGCCGTCGGCGTAGGGAACTTCGACGGCCTGCCACCCCGTACCGGTGGCATAGCGAAGTTGACCTTGACCGTGCATCATCGGCGCCGCGACGGTCGTGCTGTCGCGGCGGGTGAACGGCTGATCGGTGACCGCCTCCTCCGCGAAGATCGCCTGAGCCCAGTCGGCGCGCAGGTAGAGGGTGTTGGCCAGCACGAGCTGGGTGTCCGGGGGGAGCGCGTCGAAGACCTTCTTGATCCGACCGGCCGTCTGCCGGTCGGCCCACTGGTTGATCACCTCGCTCGCGCGGCCGCCGACGAAGTCGACCGGGTGGATCACGGCGCCGTACTGCGCGGCCAGGAGGTGCAGGAACGGCTCGCCGACCGGCAGGCCACGCTGCGGGAACAGGCCGTTGCCGACGCTGACCACGCTCGGGCGCGGTTGGCCGTCCGTGCGCGGCCGGGCCGGCGCGGCCGGTGGCACGTCGGCGGTGGCCACCTGGCGGGTGATGGCGTTGAAGGCGTCGGGCAGGCCCGCGGGCGGGAAGGCGAGGATCCGGTCGAGCTGGGCGGCCGTCGCACCGCCGGCGCCGGCCCGGGCCATGGCGAAGGCGTACGCGATGGACAGCGGCGAGAGCACGCCGTTCTGGCCGGCCGGGAAGGCGGCGGTCTCCAGCCGGTAACCGAGTCCGGTAATCGCGGCGGCCACCTCCCGGACGGGCGCATCGGCGGCCGGCTGCTGCCGGCTGACGGAGCCGGCACCGAGCGCATCTATCGGGGGTTTCGCAGCACAGGCACCCGCGACGGCCAGCACGAGGCCCGCGGACACCGCTGTTCGGAGCAGCGTCATGGGTTCTCCGACGCCGGCCGGCGTCGAATGGTTCCCCGCTGCCGGCTCGGTGCCGAGGTGCGCGCACGCTCTGATCTGGGCGAGCTGATCTGGGCGAGCCCTACCCACCGGCCCCGCGACCGGGCCGGTGAGCTCCGGCGGCGGCCATCGACAGGCGTGCTCTAACCTGACATTCACCGTTCAGGATCCGTACGCCTGCCGAGCGCGACGGACGCCTAGCGTCCCGAGGTCGGCCCGCGGACGTCGGGGCCCTGACACGCATACCTGGAGGTCGGGCTGTGTCCCGTGCGCTCATCCGGCGAGTCGCCATCGGGGCGTTGTCGCTGTCCCTGGCGGCCCTCGCCGGCCCGTCGCTGGCCGCCCCCGCGTCGGCTGCCCCGGCCGGGACCGGCCTGGTCATCGCCGAGGCCTACGTCAACGGCGGTTCCGCCGGCGCGAGCTATGTCAACAAGTTCGTCGAGCTCTACAACCCGACGTCGAGCGCGATCCCGCTGACCGGCGACACCCTGCAGTACCGGGCGCCCACCAGCACCGGGGTCCCGAGCGGATCGCAGGTCTTCGCACTGTCCGGGACGGTGGCGGCGCACGGCCACTTCCTCGTGCAACTGCCGGGCAACGGCTCGACCAGCAATCCCGGGGCGCCGCTGCCCACGGCGGATCTCGGCACCGGTGGCAGCATCAACCCGGGCGCCGGCGGCGGCACGCTCTACGTCGCGGCCGGCGCCGCCGGCGTGCTGCCCACCGACAGCACGGTGATCGACAAGATCGGCTGGGGGACCAGCAACTCCCCCGAGGGCACGGCCCCGACCGGCAACTCGGTCGTGCTGAGCTATCAGCGCGACGCGGTCGGCACGGACACCGACGCCAACGCCACCGACTTCCTGCTCGCCCGGCCGACCCCGCAGAACGCGGCGTCCGACGGTGGCACCCCCGCCGGCCCGACGGTGACCGACCCGGGCGCCCAGAACGCGACCGCGGGCACGCCGATCGCGCCGCTGGCCCTCGCCGCCACGGGCGGTTCCACCCCGTACACCTGGGTGGCGACCGGTCTTCCGGACGGTCTGGTGATCTCCGGCGCCGGTGTCGTCTCCGGCACGCCGACCGCCGCCGGCACCTCGTCGGTGACGGTGACCGCGACCGATGCGGCCGGTGCGACCGGCTCGGCGACCTTCGGTTTCCAGGTCGCCGGCCCGGCCCCGGTCCTGGCTGTCGCGGCCGTGCAGGGCACGGACACCGACACCTCGCCGTACGCGGGCCAGACCGTCACCACCGAGGGCGTGGTGACCGCGGCCTACCCGGCGGGCGGCCTGAACGGCTTCTTCGTGCAGACCGGCGGCACCGGCGGCCCGGCGGCCGACGACACGACGCCGGGCGCCTCCGACGCGGTGTTCGTCTTCGGGTCGGCCGCGGCCACCCGGATCGGCGTCGGCGACAGCGTCCGGGTCACCGGCAAGGTGCAGGAGTTCCAGGGCGAGACCGAGATCACCGCGCCGGTGGTCAGCGAGCTCAACACCGCGCTGCCGCCCGTCGCCGCGGACGTGCTCGATTGGGCCGACCTGGCGACGAGCGCGCAGAAGGAGGCGCACGAGGGCGAGCTGATCGCTCCGCAGGGCGCCTTCACCGTCTCGGACAACTACGACGCGAACTTCTACGGCTCGTTCACGCTGGCCGCGGGCGCGACCCCGCTGCGCCAGCCGACCGACGCCGGGCGCCCCGGCAGCCCCGAGGCGGTGGCCACGGTCGCCGACAACGCGGCCCGGGCGGTCACCCTGGACGACGGCGCGAGCGTGAACTACAGCAGCAGCGCCAACACCGGCAAGCCGCTGCCGTGGCTGATCCCGGGCAACCCGGTCCGGGTCGGCTCGGCGGTGACGTTTCACCAGCCGGTGATCCTCGAATACCGCAACGCGCTGTGGAACTTCCAGCCCCGCGGGCAGGTCACCGACGACGGCGCGGCGGTGGCGACCTTCACCGACACGCGCACGGCGAACCAGCGTCCGGCCGACTTCGGCGCCACCAGCCTGGCCACCTTCAACGTCGAGAACTACTTCCCGACGACCGGGAAGGTGTACGTCGACCAGGGGCTCGGCACCTGCACGTACTACAACGACCGGGCCGGCAATCACATCACCGTGAACACCTGCACCGGCAAGGACGGCGGCCCCGGCCCGCGCGGCGCGGCCGACGCCGCCAGCTTCGCCCGGCAACAGGCGAAGATCGTCACCGGGATCAACCGGCTCGGCGCCGCCATCGTGTCATTGGAGGAGATCGAGAACTCGGCGTGGTTCGGCCGGCCCCGCGACACCGCACTGGCCGGTCTGGTCGACGCGCTGAACGCCGCCACCGGTGCCCCGACCTGGGCGTACGCGCCGTCACCGGCCGACGACCAGCTGCCGACGCTGGCCCAGCAGGACGTGATCCGCTCGGCGTTCATCTACCAGCCGGCACTGGTCACGCCCGTCGGGCCGTCGGTGGTGCTGAGCACCGAGTCGGACGCCGGGGAGCCGTTCTCGATCGCCCGGGAGCCGCTCGCCCAGGGTTTTACGAAGGCCGGGGCCACCGACGCGGAGGTCTTCCTGGTTGTCGCGAACCACTGGAAGTCCAAGGGCCCGGGCACGCCGCTCTACGACGGCGACCTTGAGGACACCTCGTCACCGGCCGTCGACCAGGGCGCCTTCAACGCGACCCGGGTCAAGGAGGCGCGGGCGGTCGCGGCGTTCGCGGCCGAGACCGCGGCGAGCCTCGGCACCGACCGGATCCTGCTGGCGGGCGACTTCAACTCGTACACCCACGAGGACCCGATGCGGGAGCTGTACGCGGCCGGCTACACCGACCTGGGCAGCGCGTACCGCCCGGCGGAGTGGACGTACTCGTTCAACTCGATGGAGGGCTCGCTCGACCACGTGCTGGCCAACCCGGCCGCCCGGGCGATGGTCACCGGCGCGGACGTGTGGCAGATCAACGCGCAGGAGGCGGTGGCCTTCGCCTACAGCCGCTACAACTACAACGCGACGCTGCTGTTCGACGCCACCGACCCGTTCGCGGCGTCGGACCACGACCCGGTCGTCGTCGGACTGACGCTGCCGCCGGCCCCGGCCGCTCCGACCTGGAGCGCCACCCGGGTCTACGACACGGGCGACACCGTGACCTACCAGGGCTCCACCCGGCAGGCGCTGTGGTGGAACCGCAACCAGGCGCCGGGGGACCCGTACGGCCCGTGGCAGCAGATGGTGACCGCGCCGGACGGGACGCCGGTGTGGGCCCCGTCGCGGGTCTTCCAGACCGGCGATACCGTCCGCTACCAGGGCGCGAAGTACACCGCCCGCTGGTGGACCCGCAACCAGGAGCCCGGCCAGCCGGACGGGCCGTGGAATCCGGTCGCCTGATCCCGCGTCGGCAGGTACCTGCCGGGCGACGTTGCGTCGCCGCCCGGTGCCGATGTCACCGCGAGTTCACTGCCATGAGTAGCCGACCCAGGTCAGGCCCGACCAGCTGCGGCCCGACCAGCTGCGGCCCGCCCAGGACCGACCCGCCCAGCTCTGCCCGGACCAGCTGCGGCCCGCCCAGGACGACTGACCGGCGACAGTGACCCAGCCCGAACCAGTCATGGGCTGGCCCATCCAGTCGCCGCCGGCCCACGCCGTGCCCGCCGCGGTGGCCGCCGCCCAGGCATTCACGTTGAACGGGCCGAGAATGGTGTTCGCGCCGGTGAGTGACACTCCGTTGTCGACGACGTGCACGGTGCCCCGCGCCAGCTCCAACGATCCGGTGCCGGCGGCCTTGGCCCAGCTCTGCGTACCGGCCGGGATCACCCACTGGAAGGCATCCCAGACGTTGAGTGTGCCGATGCCGTTGTCGAGCGTGGTCTGCGGCGTGATCCCGCGGGCGCTGAGCTTGATCAGGTTCTTGACCGCGTCCGGGGTCAGCGTGGGACGCGCCTGCAACATCAGGGCGACCGCGCCGGTGACCACCGCGGAGGACTGCGAGGTACCGCTGCCCCGGAAGAAACGGGTGCCGACCCGCGCGCCCGGGTAGTCCGTGTCGATCTGCGAACCGGGAGCGCGCAGCGAGAGGATCGACCGGCCCGGCGCGACGACGTCGACCGTGCGGGCGGTGGTGCCCCGGCTACCGAAACTGGCGATGGTGTCATCGACCACGCCGACGGTGTTCTTGGTGTCCGCGGAGCCGACGGTGAGCACGTACGGGTCGTACGCCGGGTCGGCCAGCTTGGCGGACACGCCGCCGTTGCCGGCCGCGGCGACCACGACGATGCCCTTACGCCAGGCGTTCTCGACCGCGAACGTTATCGGGTCGACCCGGTAGTCCTGGGTGCCGTCGGTGCCGTAGGCCAGGTTGATCACCCGGATCGGGCTGGCGCGGTCGTCGTTACGGTGCGCGACGGCCCAGTCGATGGCGGCGATCACCTGACTGACGTCGACGGCACCGTTGGAGACACCGACCTTGATCGAGGTGAGCTTGACGTCGGGGGCGATGCCGCTGAAGCCATCGGTGGCGATGGAGTTCTTCCCTGCGATGATGCCGGCGAGGTGGGTGCCGTGGCCGAAATTGTCGCGATATCGAAACGCAGGGTCCTGGCTTTCGAAGGACAGGTCGGGCCCGTTGACAATGTTCGCGCCGGTGAGGCCGGCTACCCGGG